>JAJDER010000012.1 GCA_029259725.1 Planctomycetota bacterium
CTGCTCGGCGTGACCGACGCCTCGGGCGACTTCCAGCTTCCCTTCCCGACCACCAGCGGTCAGTTCGGTCCTCCGGGCACCGGCCTCGCGATCTTCTTTCACGCCCTGGTTGTGAACCAGGCGAACGGCAAGATCGCCTCCGACGTGAAGGCCACCGCGCTCGAGCCGCTGCCGGTCTTCCCAGGCTTCCTAGTCGACGATCCGGTGACGCACCTGCCGGTCGGCTCGGACGTGCTCGGCGGCAGCACCGTCGAGGCGGTCGACCTCAATCGTGACGGCCATACTGACCTCGTCATCGCGCGTGAGTTCGACGTGCTCATGTACATCAACGACGGTACCGGCACCTTCGTGGACGAGACGGCCACCCGCATCGCCTACACCGGCGACGCAGTCGGCGCGATCCAGGTCGGTGACATCGACGGGGACGGCGACGCCGACCTGCTCGTCGGTGGTGGTTTCGACGATTTCGTCTCGATCCCCGACACGCTGTGGCGCAACGACGGGACCGGCGTCTTCACGCAGGACGTCTCCTTCCCCGTGGGCAAGGGGCTGACGGCCAGCATGAGCCTGGCCGACGTGGACGCCGACGGCGACCAGGACCTGATCCTCGCCATCGGTCCCGAGGCTCACCTTGCCGTGGCCGGCGGCTTCGACCAGCTCTACTTCAACCTCGGTGGCGGCGTGTTCTTCCCCAGCAATGACTTCGAGACCGCCACCTGGAACGACGACCTGACCCCGACCACCGAGATCCACGCCGGTGACGTCGACGACGACGGCGACCTCGACCTATTCGTGGCCAAGTCGGACACCGCCGGCGTCGACGGCACGCCCGGTCAGCCGAACATCCTGCTCGAGAACGACGGCGTGGGGAACTTCACCGACGTCACCGCCACGAACATCCTGCCCGGCGCGGTGAGCGACAACTCGGAGGGCGCCGCGCTCTTCGACATCGACGGTGACTTCGACCTCGATATCGTCGTGGCCAACAGCGTGCTCAACATCACGCCACTCGACAGCAACGATGTGCTCATCAACCAGGGCGGCCTGCAGGGTGGGACAGCCGGGGTCTTCATGGACGACCCGAACAGCTTCCTCGAGGCCACGCTTCCCGGCGACGCCATCCGCCTGACGGTCAACCCCGGTGACATCGACGCCGACGGCGACATCGATGTGCTCGTCACCACACATGACCTGTTCTCGGGCGCCGACCAGATGCTGTTCCTCAACGACGGCGGCGCGCAGGGCGGTACCGAGGGCGTCATGGTCCGCCAGGGCTGGTTCGACCCACCGTTCGCCGGGCCGTTCTCCAGCGTGGGTGACGCCATCGTGTTCGGCGCCGCGCTCTTCGACGCGGACAACGACGGCGACCTCGAGATCCTGATCCTGAACAGCGGTGTGGTGCTCTCGGATCCCACGGGCGGTCTGGCCGCGCACTACCTCGTGAACAGCGCACTCTAGTCACACCAACAGGAACCGGAGACACACGATGTTGCAGCACACCCGATGGTGCGTCGGCCTCGCGGCCACCGTGGCGCTGATCGCGCCGGTGATGTTCGCGGCTCCGATCGACGAGAACACCGACGACGATGGCGCCAACCGTGGTCGCCCCGCCCGGGTGTCCGACGCGGTGACCACGGCTTCGGCGGAGGGACGCCCACTCGGCACGCCGATCGCGCTGCTTCCGCGCGCCGTGACCAGCTTCGGCGCCACCGAGCACGGGGGCTACGCCTACGTGCTCGGTGGCTACGAGGGCATTCCGCACCAGTACAGCAAGCTGGGCCAGTCGGACGACTTCTACCGGATCAACCTGTCCGATCCGCGCGACGTCACCCTGCTGCCGAACGACTTCAAGGCGCAGAGCGTGATCCTCGTCGCGCACGCGGATCACCTCGTTCGCATGGGCGGAATGCAGGCGCTCAACGAGCCGGGCACGCCTGCGGTCACGAAGTCGGTCACCGACGTCGCCGTGTTCCACCCCGACACCAGGACCTGGACCGACGCGACGCCGCTGCCGCGTCCGCGCTCGTCGCACGAGGCGGTGGTCGTCGGCGACCAGGTGTGGATCGTCGGCGGGTGGAAGCTCGCCGAAGGCGATGAGGACGCGGTCTGGTACGACACCGTGATCTCGGGCGACCTGTCGCAGGGGCCGATCGAGTGGGTCGAGCACGCCGCCCCGTTTAGGCGCCGTGCCCTCGGCCTGGCCGGCACGAGCCGCCATGTCGTCGCGATCGGCGGCATGCTCGAGCACGGCGCGCCCACGGCGCAGGTGGACGTGCTCGACACGGTCACCGGCGCCTGGACTCTCGGCCCGGACTTCCCGGGCTCGGCGTTCGCGTGCGCGGCGGTCGGGGTCGGCGACGACGTCTACGCTTCCGGCATGGACGGCACCGTCTACGCTTGGCGCGTGGGCGAGCCGGCCTGGACCGCCGTGGCGCACTGGTCCTTCCCGCGTTTCTTCCACCAGCTCGTGGCGACCGGGAGCGGCCAGCTCCTGGCCCTCGGGGGCATCGGCGGCATGGACGGCTCGGGGCGCATCCGGCACATCGAGTCGCTCGACCCCGAGGCGCCCGCCGCCCCGCGCGTGAGCACCTGGACGATCCCGGCGCCCGGCGCGGCGCGCAACCGCCAGGGGCTCGTCTTGGCGGGCCGTGACCTGTTCCTGTTCGGCGGCAACAACGCCACCGGTCAGCACGACTTCGAGGCCGAGAACTTCATCACCGAGGGCTGGAAGCTCGACCTGACCGACTTCACGTGGGCCCCCGTCGCGGACATCCCCCAGCGGCGCCAGTCGATGCGCATGGTCCGCGGTGACGGTGCGCTGGGATACGCCGTCGGCGGCTTCGGCCACGACGGACAGGACGCCGTGACCTGGCCCGACGTCTGGTCCTACGATCCAATGCTCGACATCTGGATGGAGGAGCGGGCCGTCCTGCCCGGTCGCGGTCGCACGCAGTTCGGACTCGCGCACCATGGCGACGCACTCTGGGTCTTCGGCGGCATGGACTTCGACCCGCGCCGCGGTGACGCAGACGCCTTCCGCCACGAGACCGCAGTGCTGCGCTGGGACCTGGGGGACCGTCAAGGCACGTTCATGGAGACCGGCCTCGAACTCCCCGGGCCGCGCCGCGCGTTCGGAGGTTCGGAGCTCGACGGTCGCTACTACTTGGTCGGCGGGATGCGCGAGGAATTCGGCAACGTCGAAGATGCCTTCGCCTTCGACTTCGCGACGGGGGCCTTCGAGGAGATCGCCACGCCGCGCCGGGTCCGCATCTCCCCGCACCTGATCCCGGTCCAGGGACGCCTGGTCCTGCTCGGCGGGACGTCCACCGACGAGGCCGGTGTGTCGGGCACCGATCGCTCGGTCGAGGTCTACGACCCGGCGACGGACCACTGGACCATGGTGATCGAGGAACTGCCATTCGACATGCGGCTCGTCCAAGCCATCCCGTTCGGCAACCAGGTGCTGGTGTTCTCGACCATGGAGCAGGAGAACCAGGCCCGGGTGTCGATCATCGACGTATCGGGGGGCTGAGTCCGACGGCGCCGCCCGGGTCGTGCGCGAGTCTCCCAGCGCGTAGCTCGCGCGCCTTAGCAGGATCACGAGCCCGGCGAACGGGATGCCGAGGGCGTAACCCAACAGGGCCTCGGAGGTGTGCGCTGTGGCAGCTGCTCGTTGTCGTGGCGCTGAACAGACGGCTGGCGCCGATGGCGTTGTCGCCCTCGGCTCAGCGCGACGGATCAGCGGGGCGCAGACCGGCGCGCAGGTGGTGCCGGTGCACATCGGCA
Source organism: Planctomycetota bacterium (assembly GCA_029259725.1). Lineage (GTDB taxonomy): Bacteria > Planctomycetota > B15-G4 > B15-G4 > B15-G4 > JAJDER01. Next base: position 3,787 of record JAJDER010000012.1, read on the forward strand.
GGACGCGCGAGTCGCTCAAGAAGACCGGCGTGAAGTTCTTCCTGTTCTGGGACAGCCTCGCGCCGCCCAAGACGCTGCGCACCGTAGCCGAGGGCATCCAGCGCAACGAGTTGCCGATCTACTGTTCGCCGAGACCAAGCTCAAGAAGCCCTACGTCAACTGACCGGCCCCCCTCCGCGAGTCCACCCACTATGAGAGTTGAGGGTTGATGTTGGGGCCCAGCTGCTCGCGTACTCCGCCGGGGTCAGGTTGCCCAGACTGCGGTGAGGTCGAACGCGTCATCCAGACCCTGCTGCGCGAGTGGGCCTACGCCAAGCCACAGCGCAGCTGTGACCGGCGTAGCCGCGCAAGAGGCGGCATCGCTGGGCGCAGGCAATGTAGCCCGGCGATAGCGCGGCCCACCAACCGGCCACCGCAGTATTCCGCCACCGCCACGCTCACGGATGAACTTGGCAGAGCGAACCATCGTTCGGTGGCAGCGCAAGGCAGCCGAAGCATCGTCACGCCGTCCCGTTAGCGAAGAGCTACATGTCGTGATTACAGCGACGCCGCAAGCGCCACGGCTGCTTGGATCGCATCGCCTTCTCTGTACGTGCAGCGGAGGGGAGTGAGCGGCGAGTCGTGTTCAGGGCATCGCTGAACAGATGCATGTGGTATCGCTTGTTGCGGCCGCGTGAAGCACTGGCCTGGCACAGGCCAAAAGGAAAGGGATCGACGCAGGGCGTGGCCTTCTCGATCGGGCGCACTACAGCGAAGCCGCGTGGCTGCCCGGAGAGCTATCTTCGAGATCTGCCAGACGTCATCACTTCACCAACCCACACACCTGCGATCCCATGTCTCGCCAGTTCGACAGCTCATTGCTCCTCGCCTCTGTTGCGGTCACCGGCGCCCTGCTTGCTTGCGTGTCTCTTGCGAGGCTCGGCTGGTTCGGCCAGCTGGCACCCCCAGCGCTTTCGGTGTTGACCGTTGTTGGAACGGCGGTGGCCGGGCTTGCTGCAACTGCGGCGGTCTTCATTCTGCTCAAACGGCGGAGTTGATCCTGTGGGTTCCGTGAAGTGGGAGGGGCGACAAGCCCTTCCCGTTCGTCGAGCCGGTGTTCGGCTCGCGAGTCCAGCCGAGGCGATCTCGTTGCCAATTGATGACGCAGCCGCCGGGATACGTCAGGCCATATCGGCGCGGAGGTCGCGCTCCGCAGCAAGCAGCTAGTAGAGCTGCCGGCGAGACACGCCGATCCAGTAGGAAATGGGGCCCGCGCCAAACGGGCGCGGGGAAGACGCACTTGCCGAAGTGTCACACCAGCCGCGCCAGGCGTCGGTTGATCTCCCCGAGTGCGAACGCCTCGGGGTCAAACTCACCGCCCACCCAGTCGAGCAGTTCGTTGTGCTTCTCGTGGTCGGGATCGGCGAGCGCCACGAGCAACTCCTCGTACCCTTAAGGCCCGCCGCAGTCCTCGGGGGGCGCGGCGCGCTTGCCGTCGAGGCAGGCGAGCGGGGCGGTGCTCACGGGGCGACGGAGGCGGTGCGTGCTACGGGATGGCGGTGCGTCCTCGATCGCCTCGATGCTGACGTTGTGAGTCCAGAAGTCGCCGAAGTCGTAGATGTACTCCACGCGTGCGCCCTTGCGTGGGACCGTGTCGCCCAGTGTCACTGGAGTCTCGTCGGCCATTTCGTCGAAGCCGTCCGGATCGAGGATGCCGTAGCGGTGCTTCCCGACACGGAACTCGTGCAGATGGGTGTTCTCCCACCCGAACGCGATCTGGATCACGTCGTGGAGGTCCGCGAGCGTGAAGTCACTGGGCACGCGCAGCCGCCGCCAGATCGGCGGGCGGATGTGGGCAAGGCCGATCTTGAGGATGTGGGACGCCATCGGTGCCCCCCGCAAGAGATCCGACCAGCGTACTCTTCGTGGGGGCCGTCGGCGGAGCGTGGGAGGGCGGTTTGGCCCTCGGGCCCGTGCGGTTGCGGTGCCAGCGGATGACCGTCTCGGGCTTGACGATCATCAACGCCTGCTGGCGGATTCAGGCGACCTCGTTACGGTGGCCTCATCGTCAGGGTGGAGGCCCGGATGGGGTTCTTGGGGGGCACATGCAGGTCAAGAGCACGCGCCTCCTCGGTCGAAACGATGGTCGTGATGGCCTTCTTGCGTCCCTTGTCGCCGAAGTAGTGGACGAACAGTGTCAGCGGCAGTCGCAGTCGTGACGGGGCTCGCCGCAAGATCGGCAAGGCGTCAGCGGAGATGAGGCTTCGAGCCCGTTGCGCACCGACCGTGCCATGACCAGGCCGGCGCCACTCGGCTCGGCTCCTTCGACACGGCGCAGAGCCTTGTCGAGCCTCTTGTAGACGGTGACGGGGAAGAACTGCATGTGGAAGCGTGTGTTGTCGTTCATCTCCTCCGCCACCTTGACGATGTCAGCCTGCAGGTCCGTCGCGTTCGCCAGCGACTTGTCTCGCTTCAGCCGGCCCGTGAGCTCGGAGATCCGCTCCACGCGCGGGTCCTTCCTGGGCACATCATCGAGGATGTCGAGCCGCGCCCCGGCAGAGAGCCCGTCACCGTTGTCGCAATGGAATTCTGCCCATGCGATCTGTGCCTCGACAATGCGGTCGAGGCGCTCGCGCACGGCGTCGGAGGTTGCGAGCTTGAACGCGGACGCCCACCTGCGCTTCGCGATCGCCCCTCGCAGCTTGGTCCCGGCTTCGACATCGGCGAGTGCGAGACCGGGGTGAGCCTTCACCAGGTCCGCGATGCCCGTTCCCGCGAGTGACTCCCCGAGGCGCGGCAAGCTGCGACCGCCCTGTGCAATCATCCCGGCGGGATCGATTAGCATCTCCGAGGGCGACCAGTCGTCCAGAAGCGTGGGGCTGCCGAATTCTGGGCCACGTCCACCGCCCAACGTCCGCGTGACCCACAGCGGGTGGTCGAGTTCGGGAAAGACGTTGGCTGCTTGAGGTTCGGTCCGGGTCACGGCGATCGCCACGAAACCCTCCGACGCCAGCTCGCGCGTTAGCTGCGAAGCCAGCTTCACCCGCTTGAGCTGACTCTCGCGCGACTTCGCCAGATCAGGGCGGTCCACGTAGAACGTGACCTCATACATATAGACCCAGGATCCAGCGAGGGACTGAATGTCCTCGAACGGGGTTCCGTCCAGCGTCTGTTCGCTCAGGGGCTCCCGTTCATATGCGTCCCCCAAACCACAGAGAACGGCGTCCGATGCCGGAGCGACGACCGTGTCGGTTCTGTGTAGTGGTGCGGCGAGCGCAAGGATGCCGAGAACGACGCAGCGGGTGACGGTGAGCATTGGTGATCTCCCTTCGATCTGATTCCGGGCGCAGTCTAGTCGAAAGTGGACCGACGCGGTGCACACCCCTCGACCTCACACCGCTGGACCAGCTTGCCCAAGCCGACCCACTCAGATCACCGACGCGAGGTGGACCAGCTCGGCCGGGCCATGAGTGGCCTTGATGCCCTGAGCGATGACAAAGGACGCGGTATCCTGGTGTGGCGTCGGCAGTGGGGGACGGCGGGCTTTGAGGGGGCTTCGCTCTCTGGGCGATTGCTTTGTGGGCGAACACGCTCGGAGCTCGCGGTGCCCTCGCGAGCACTCCCTCAGTCAGCTTCCCGCTGCGCCTTCTTCAGGGCGGCCTTGAGCTCCTTGACGGGCTCGACGAACGGGGAACTCTTCACCTGGTGGACGAGCTGATCATGGACCATTTCGGCAAGCTCGAGCTGGCCCATCTCCTGACACTCACGAAGCAGGGCGATCCGTCCTTCTACGATGCTGCGCAAGGCTGGAGCGAGCGCTGCCACCGACTCGTCCTCGGCCTCCCGTGCGACTTCGAGCGCCCGCCCGAGCTTCCCGTCCTCGAACAGCCCCCGCACTGTCTCGCCCGTCCGCGAAGCGGGCCATTGCTCCCCGAGCGGCAGCGTGAGCATCATCTCGAGATCATCGAGCACGCCGGGCGCCTCATCTCCCTTGCCGATCCACACGACTCTCCCACACGGGTCGACGAGCACCGTGTCCTTGGTGCAGTGCGTCGGGAAGCCGCACTTGCCGGTGTCGATCGAGGAGACTTCGGCCCAAGGCGTCTCGAGTTTCGACTTCCTGATCTGCGTTTTGGACTTGCTGCCGTCGAGCACGGTGATGGCCAGGCAGTCGACACCGGAAGGCCCGTACTGATCCGCGATGTCGTTAAGGAGCGTGGCCTGACGAGCTGTCGGCTCCTTGCAGTACGTGAAGAACGCCACCACCGTGTAGCGGCCACTCGGTGTCTTGTCGAAGGGCGAGGTTGTGTGCTTGAACTTCACGTCCTCGATGTCGGGGAAAGGATGACCGACATCGATCTTCTGCAGCTTGTCGAGCGACACGGGTGGCGCCAGTGCCGCCGCGGTTGCCAGGGCGATCGGGATCCAGGACATCATCGCGTAGACTCCGACGGAAGGCGGGGGACGCGATCGCCATCGTGGCTTGTCGCTCCCCCCTCACACGATCATGGCGGGATTGTACACCCGGTGCCGTCTCGGATTGGATCGCGGACGGCCGTGGGCGTCGGGCGGCTGCTGGCGAGTCTGGGGCGTTTGACCGACCGGCGCAGGACGACGAGCTGCTGGCGGAGCGCGGTGTTCTCCAGGACGAGCCGGCGGCGGTCCTTGAGCATGGCGTGCAGGATCGCGAGGACGTGTGCGAGCGGCGACATGCGACCCATCGTAGGGCATCTCGGCGGATCAGGTCCTGCGGGCTACCGCGGCTGTAACTCCATGGTCGTGCTGCGTTTGGAGTTTTCGGGAGGCACAAGGGCTGTCGTGGGCATGGTCGGAATCGTTGCCGCGCCCGCCTTGGCAGGTCCCACGGGCCGCGCTACCGTGGCGCAACGGTCAGAATGGGAGCCCGGAGAGGGTCTTCTGGACGTACGGGCTCCGTGCGATGGCGTCAGTTGAGCCGTCTGGAGGAGCCATGACAACGGCGCAGTGTTGCAAGCGGGGTCTGGTCTTGGGGCTGCTGCTGCTCGTGATCGGCGCGTCGGCCACATCCGCAGCCGCTGAAGACCCTCCCCTCGACGTCGAGGTCCAGCTCAAGAAGACCGTGACGTCCGAGGGCCGGATCGTGTTGCTCAAGCTCCGGGTCACCAACACCGGTGCGGAGACGGTGACCGGCGTGTCGATCACTGACGTCGAAGTGACGGGCACAGGTTGGGCCACGCTCTGGAAGTGGCCGTCGCCCGCGGTGAAGGACATCGCGCCCGGCAAGACGCGCACCTACAACGTCCGCGTGAAGACGTTTCTGCCCGGCACGATCGAAGTGCAGGCGCGCGTCGCCACCGACGACGGGGACACGCCGCTCGTGCAGTCCCCTTCGATCACGGTGTTGCCCAAGAAGATCGGCCCCACGGCGGTCACTGATGCTTTTGGCGAGGCCTGGCTCAAGGCGGGCAAGGCCAAGATCCCGGTCACCCTCGTGGATCGTGACACCGGGAGTCCGCTCGGCGGCGTCACCCTGGCTGCCAAGCCCATGAAGGGCGATCCGAGCCGGGTGCTCGTGGCGGCTGTCGATCCTTGGAGCCGGTATCCGCTCCAGTTCCTGGTCCTCGAAGGCGCGTCGGGGGCCGGGGGCGCGGACTCTGTACCGCCGCCACTCCCCCCGTCGCTCGAGCTGCCGCTCTGGGCCGACTCGGAGGGGGCCGTCTCGCTGGCCCTGGTGAAGAAGGTCCTCACCACGCTGCTGCCGCCTCCCGAAGTCGGGGACCTCACCTCGGGGGACCTGTCCAAGACGTTGCTCAAGGTGCTCAAGCTGCTCGCCAAGGGGCAGCACGCCCTGCCCGCGCCCTTCTCCGGCCAAGCTCCCAAGGTGTTGTTCAAGTGCCTGACGCTGGACGAGGTCGACATCAAGATGGCCGAGATCGTGGGCACGTGCCTGAATCCGGCCACTCTGGAGAACGTGGCGACGAACGTGCTGTGGAAGGGCGCCGAGGCTGTCGGCGGTCCGGTTGTCGAGCTGGCCAACTCGATTCTCTCGGCCAAGAAGAACGTGAGCTGCATCCTGGATGCGAAGGACGCCGTCGTGTGGGACTGCCTGCACCCGCAGTCGCTGAAGCTGTGCGCTTTCCAGTGGGGACCCGTGCCCTTCATCGTGTGCGAGCCGCAGAGCGAGCCGCTGGAGGGAGCACCGGCCGGCTGCGGTCCCTTCAAGCTCGTCCATGTTGACGCCTCCGGGCAGGGAGGGCTGGACCTCGTGAACGGATGCGTCGAGCTGGCGAGCATCTCGCTGCTGGGGCTCACCGCCACCGCCTCGCTGGATGACGAGGGACAGGCCGAGCTCGCGCTCCCCGACGGGATATACACCTACACGCTCTGTGGTGAGGGACACGCGCCCGAGCACGGTCTGCTGGTCGTGGAGGGCGACGACACGACGCTCGAAGCCGAGCTGGCCCCGAAGCCCCTCTGCGCCGACGGCGGTCAGGTCTCGACCGGGCAGACCACGGGCTTTCTTCCGGCGGGCACGTCGTTCCCGCTCACGGCGACGTTCCTCGAGTGCGACGGGGGCCTTGTCGCGTGCGATCCCGAGGACGTCGTCTGGGATGTCGTGGGCTCCCCTTTCGGCCCGCCCGTGGCGACAGTCAGCGACGATGGCGTCGTCACCATGACGGACGCGTGCGGCGCAGCCTGGGTCACGGCGTGGTGCAACGGTGTGCAGGCGCTGATCCCCAAGCTGATCTCCACCGACTGCAAGGGCAAGCTGCCGCCCGAGCCGCCGCCGATCAAGCCGCCGAAGGGTTCTTCCGGACTCACCGGGACGTGGGCCGGGACCTACGACTACGTGAGGTCCATATGGGGCGGCGTCACCTGCGGCTTCATCGAAGTCGCTGCCCAGGGGACGATCACGATCGACATCGCGGTGGGAGACATCGGGTACGAAGGTGAAGCGCAGTGGACCGGGGTGAAGATGCTCGGCTGGCCGTCGTGCACGGCGGTTCCGGTCGCCCTCGAGAGCGGCACTGTGTGGATCAACGACAACCAGCCGGGCGTTGGTGCCATCGTTGGTGGGTTCGAGATCGAGGACGCGTGCCCGTCCGGGTGTTACATCAGCACCGACTTCAACATCTTGTTCGGTGGCACCGTGAACGCACCCGGAAGCCAGATGATCGGCGCGTGGAGCGGATCCACCGAGGGCGGGTTCGTCCTCGTGCGCCAGTAGGTGCCGTGTGTTCGTCGTGCAGGACCGACCGTAGCTCGGACGATTCACGCCGCGGAAGTCGCCGCGAGGGCATTTCGCACAGGCGAGGGCGTCGATTCGTGTTGCACACGAAGTGTATGCGGATCTCTTCAATGAGTCGGCGACCATGACGGCGCCGTCGGTCAGGCCGCAGCCCGCGTATAGCGGTGGTGCAGTCCGCCGAGCACCGGCACGCCGATCACTTCGCCGCCGTGCTCCGGTTCGACCATGCTGCCGCTCGACGAAACACGATCCGCAGCATTGCGAGCAAGTAGACGGTGGGGGACATGGCTGAGGAGCGTAGCCACGCCTGTGTTGGCGGATCCAGGCGACGGCGCTACGGTGACCTCATCGTCAGGAGGGAGGCCCGGTAGGGGTTTTAGGGAGGGACAGGCCGCACAGGGAGGTGACTGCCATGCGATGTGCCTTGTCGATCGGATTGATCACGGCGCTCTGGTGCTGTGCACCGCCCGCCCTCGCCACGCCTGAGGACCTCGCGAAGGTCTACCCAGGCCGCCTCGGCTGGGTGCAGCACGGCCTCAACTGGACGTGCTCGCCGGCGGATGTGTGGCGCCTGAAGTCCTTCGAGTTCGAGCACAAGAAACAGCTCGCCATCGAAACCGGCCCGGCCACGGTTGCCTTCGGGGTCCACGACGGGAATGCCCTCTGGGCGGTCGTGTTTCCCGACAACCCCGCCGAAATCGAGACCGACCTGCCCGGTGGCGGTGACCACGCCCGGTCAATCCTGCTCCGCTTCGCTCCAGCGGCCGTCGGCGAGGTCTTCCCGAAGAGGACCGTGAAGGGGAACGGCGACGCCTGGCGCCGCGCCGAGGCGGACCGCATCTTCCGGCACAAGATCGGCTGGAAGTGGTCCACGCCGGCCGGCAACCCGACCATCGTGCAGCCGGGCTGGTTCATCGTGGACATCGACACCGTGGAGGGCCCGCGTCGCTTCTACGGCGTGGATCGGAACGCGAACGTGCTGGAGTACGTCGACACGTTCACCTCGAAGCCGGTGCCCGAGACGACACCCATCGAGGCGCAGGCCGCGCGAGCTGCGTTCGACGAGGTCTGGTCCGCGTTCGACACCGAGTATCCGAAGTTCGGGCTGGTGAAGGACGTGGACTGGCGGGCGCTCGGCGAGCAGTACGGAGACCTCGCCGACCAAGCCGGCACGACGTTCGGCTTGGCTGCGGTCATCGCTGACATGCTCGCGCACCTACGCGACCTGCATGTCTCGGTCAAGGCGGGGGACGACTGGCTCCCCGGCTACACCCGTGACCGTCCGCTCAACGCAAGCTGGAAGGGCACCCAGGCGCAGCTCTCCCAAAACGTGGACGCCGGTCCCGGGCTGGCCTGGGGGCGCACCGAGGACGGCATCGGCTACGTCAACGTCCATGCGCTTTCGGACGCCTCGCTTCCCGACCGTTTCGACGAGGCCCTCGACGCGTTGGGAGACAGTTGGGGGCTCGTGGTCGACCTCCGGTTCAACGGGGGAGGAGACGAGGGCCTGGCCAAGCAGCTCGCCGGCCGCTTCCTCGACACCGAGCGCCTCTACAGCAAGAACCAGTACCGCTCCGGACCGGACCACGAAGACCTCGGGGAGGTCCTCGATCGCACGGCGGGTCCGCGTGGGCCCTGGCGCTACGAATCCCCCGTCGTCGTCCTCTGGGGTCAGCGCACGCTCAGCTCGGCCGAATCGTTCGCGCTCATGCTGGCCCAGTGTCCGCAGGTCACGTCGATGGGGGACCGCACGGGTGGCTCCAGCGCCAATCCTCGGAAGCTGGAGCTGGACTGCGGGATCACGGTGAACCTCCCGCGGTGGCTCGACATGGCTCCCGACGGTGAGCCCATCGAACACCGCGGCGTGCTCCCGGACAAGGTCGTGGAGGCGGACCCCGGTGACTTCACGGACACCGGCGATCCGGTCTTCGAGGCGACCCTGAAGGAGTTGCGCAAGACTTCGAAGCGCCGGCGGGAGCCGGGTCGAAGATAGGACGCGAGCGGGCGGCGGATCGACCGAGTTCGCACCAGGGCCCTGCCCGGTCCGGTCGTCGCGAGGTGCGAACGGCCTGCCGCTCTACACGAGGAAGCTGGTCGGAACGGCGGGCCGTCAGGAGGATCTTGTCCGCCTCCCCGCCGGAACGGCGCACACGCGCGGTAGCAGCGGGCGCTCGGTGATCGAAAAGATCGCGATCAGCCCTCCCAGGGCAAAGTGAGGATCAGTTCGCGTTCTTCCCCGGACGTGAGCGTGACTTCGCGTTCGATCAAGGAAGACACAGCATCAAAGCCGAGCCGGCTTGGCCGCCGTTCGATACGCACCTGCCAACCGCCGGGGTGTAGGCCGCCGAGTTTGAAGCGACCCGGGTGGGAAGGGCCGTGTGTTGAGCGTGGGTACTCGTCCTCGTCCGTCCGCTTCAAGCGTGCAAGGTAGTCTCCCTCGGCGGGCGACCCATCGGCATTGAGCAGCTGGATGACGAGCGTGGCCCCAGGTACAGCCTCGATGCGTACGTCTTCGATCACGGTTCCGGGGCCGATGACGAAGGGGCCGACAGGATCACCCAGATACGAACCGTGCCGGTTTTCGAGGTGGTACTGGCCAGCGGGGACCCGTTCAAATGCGAAGAGCCCCCGCGTATCCGTCCACGCACTCCAACGTGCATCCGTGCGGCGCGGGTTACCACCATCATCGAGCTCAAGCATGACCACGATGGTCTCCAAGGGCTCACCGGTCGTTACGTCGTTCACGACGCCGGAGATGCGGCCAGTGCCGAACGAGAGGTCGACGACCTCGATGGAATCCCAGTAGGCGGTGACGGGCACTGGGCTGGACCATGCGCCCGCGTGCTGGGCGCGTAGGACTCGTGTCCCGGGCCTTCCGACTTGGAGCTCATACTCGCCGACCACATCGGTCGTCGTGGTCCAATGTCCCGTCTCGAAGTCCGATGTGTTCCGGCCACGATCGACACCGACGACGGCGTTCTCGACCGGCATCCCCGCATAGGTGACCCGGCCGCGGATGATGGGCCGACCTCTCTGGTAGAGCGTCACCTCGGCGTGTTCGCCCGAGACCAGATCCACGATGGCCTCATCGCCCGGATCGGAGGTCAGGATCCAGCGGCCCTCGCGCAGCGCGTCGAAGAGGAACTGTCCCCCGCCGTCAGTGGTTGTCTCCGTCCAGCTGAGTCCTGGCTGCGCCTCGAGCCTCGCACTCACGAACGTGCCCGCGAATGGAGTGCCGTCCGGCCGCAGAACCGTGCCGGCGACGCTTGCTCCCTTCCGCAAGACGAGGTCGCCAAGGTCCCGCCGCCTCCCTTCGGGTATGTCGATATCTCGCGCCTCGGAAGGCAAGAAGCCGGCAACTTCCGAGGACATGATCCAGCGGCCCTGCACAAGACGGTCGAATGCGAAGCGACCGTCGCGATCGGTCTCCGTCGCCGGCCCAGGCAGACGCATACCCTCCGGCGCAGGGGGGTGTAGCTTCACTGACGCCCCGACCATCAGCTTTCCAGCCTCGTCGACAACACGCCCGGTGAGTTGCGACGCTCTCGGAAGCTTCACTGTGATATCGGTCCGCGCCGGCGCTGGGACTCCAGGAACGAGAATGCCTGAAGTCGCGTAGCCTTCGGCTTCCACGACAAGCTCGTTCATGATCGGGCCAATCGATCGGATCAGGAGAAGCCCCTCTCCATCGTCATCGACACCCGCGGCACGGGCTGCGCCGGCCCCAGCCAACACCTGGAGAACTGGGTCGGAGGAGTGAGGCTCACTGCTCGCCCGGCGGCGGGCCGTGCCCGTAGCCCCCGATATCGGATCACCAGTCTCGGCGTCCAGAACGTGCACGAGCGCCTCTGCCTCTTGCTGCATCACCACGTGCAGGCTTTCCGTGCCGGGCTCAACATCCGTCCGGCGAACGGGTTCGTAGCCGTCGCGCTGAAGCGTGATCCTGTAACGGTCCTGGTTCAGCGTATCGAGCACAAAGATGCCGTCTTGATCCGTCTCGCGCTCGACGGAGGGCACACCGACCGACCACACCTGGATACTGACCTCGTGCAGAACCGTGTCGTCCCCGGGGGGCGTAAAGTTGAGTTTGGCCCATCGGGCGCGCGCAGTGACACCACGGAGTGGGTGACCATCGGCATCCACGACTTGGCCGCTTATGGTGGCGCCCCGCGACAGGGCAAGATCGCCGACGTTGAGATCGGCCCCCTCCTCGACAGTGGGGTAGAATAAGCGCGGTGAGTAGCCCTCGCCGAGGGCGACGTACTGAAGCTTGGTACCTGGCCACACGTGGCCGAGGTGAAAGCGCCCGTCGAGAGCGGTCTCTGCCCGCATGAGCCAGGAGACGAGCGCCCAATCCTCTCGCTTGGCGCCAAAGGGTTCCTGACTACCCTCCGCCGGGCCAACGATCACGCCGGCCAGCGGCCGTCCTTCCTCGTCGACAACACGACCGCTGAGACCGCCGCCCCGCGACAGGACGAGGTCGCCGACATCGTGATCGCCTCCATCGAAGCGGGCGCAGGTGTAACTCAGAGCTGCGTAGTCCGCGTGTTCGACGATGAGGGCCGGGGCGGGCGCGGTCCACGTCTCACGACGGGAAGCCGGAGTGGACGCCATGTCGCGGGTCTCCAGTGCGAACCGACCTTCATTGTCGGTCGTGCCTGCCACGAGCAGCTCGAAGGGCACACGTTCGTGCCGGGTCGCTCGCGGCAGCTCCAGGTGCTTCCGCATCGCGGGGGAGGGCCAGTGCCACACCGTCGCTGCCATGACGGGGTGCCCGAGGTCGTCGAGGACGCGCCCGCTCAGGACAATGCGTTTTCCGAACTGGGCGTTACCGTCCGTCTGGTGCAGATCCTCGTGGGCGACCTGCACGGCAACGGGCATGGCATCCTCGGCCCCTGACTGGAATCGATTCAGTGCTGGGGTGGCCACCTCAGAGTCTGCATGTTGGGCCGGCATGGAGGCAGAAGTGTTGCCTTCGTGGTTGTCCCGATCCTCGGGGTGCTGAAGCCAGAGAGTCGCTCCAGCCAACACCACGATTGCGATGATGGTCCAAGCCTTCGCCTTGGCAGTCATGCCGAGAATCCTCGCCAGAGTGTTCGTCGAGCCGGCTGTCGCCGCCTTTGCGTGCAATGAACGTTCGACAAACGCCAGCGGGAGGAGCGCAGCAGACCACGTCTCGCGACCTCCCGTCGATTGGTCGAGCCGGGTGCGCAACTGTGCCAAGGCGCGTCTGAGGCGACTCCGCACCGTTGAACTCGGAACGCCCTCCTGCTGCGCGATCTCCTGCGGCGTCATCCCATGGAAGAAGTGCCTCAAGACTGTCGACCGATAAGGCTCGGAGAGCTCGAGGACCGCCGTCACGGCACTTCGATGCATGTCGGCCTGCGCGGCGAGCTCAGCGGCCGAGGGCGTGGCCTCGTCGACGGCGGCTGCGTGCTCGCGCCGACGGCGCCGTTCGTTTCCGCGACGCTCATGGTGAATCGTGTTTCTGAGCACGCCACCAAGCCACGCCCGCAGGCTACGCGGGGGTCTCGACCGGCGCCGTAGCGCGGTCAGCCACGTTTGCTGAACGACCTCGTCCACTTGGTCCGGGTCGACCAGGAGCCTCTCCGCCAGCCTGCGGACCCACGTCGCCTCGCGAAGCAGCTCCTCCGGGTCGATGTGTCGAAACGCATCCGTCATGTACAAGAGAGTCCCGCAGGTCAGCGTGCCGTTGCGTGACGACGGCAAGAAGATGGAGTGTTGGCGTGACCCTCCGCCTCAGAGAGACTCCATTGTAGGATGACCGTGGCTCGTGAGTGGGATGCGCGATGACGGGACGTTTTCGCTTCCTAGGGTGGATGACGGCCGTCCTGATCGCGTTCGTCGTCTTGGTGTTGTGGCTCCTTGAGATGGGAGGCGACCGCGGGCCTGCGGCTCGTGTCGATCTGTCCCCGGCGCGGTCGCTCGACGCACTCCGTCCGGACCTCGTGCCGGCCGAGGCTATGCCCGAGCTCTTGGAGTCGGACTCCTCGTCCGTCGATAGTCGGAGTGTCGCTGCGGAGGGTCGCGAGCGAGGGGCACTCCTCGTGCGCTTTCTCTGGCACGGCGGCGAGCCCGCTGTCGGTGTCCGCTTCCGGCTCGTGGAATGGGCAAGCAGGAGCCCGCTCTCCCACGCAACCGTTGCAACGACGGACCACCACGGGGAGTCTCGCTTCGATGGGCTATCCCCGGGTCACCTGACGGTGTACGGAGATCGCGGCGGCAGCGCCAGCGACGACCTCCTCGACGGGTCCGAGACGGAGCTCGTTGTGACGATCCCGGCGGGACGACTGCTCCAGGGTTTCGTCGAGGATGAGCGCGGAGTGCCCGTGCCCGGTGCCGACATCTGGCTCTCAGCCTATGGCAGTCGATCGCGTGGTCTCGTCGTCGCCCGCAGCGACGCGGCTGGCGGCTTCGCTGTTCGCGACGTTGGCGCGGGGCGGTACGTCGGTGCGCGGCACGCGGCCTACCAGCCATCCGCGACGGTGCTCATCGAGGACCAAGCCGTGGACTCGATCATGCTCGTCCTGCGGGACGGTGGGGGTGTCTTGCGTGGCCTCGTCACAGGCATCGAAGGAGAAGGCTTGCCTGGGGCGACAGTGCTCGTCGGCAGCGACGATGGTTGGCCCGTTCCCCCGGGTGCGATCGGAGGGTCCGGCCCGGCGCCGTTCTGGGCCGAGACGAACAGCGCCGGTGTGTTCGAGCTTGAAGGACTGCCGCTGGGGTCCACGGTTGTGCAGGCGCGGGCCGAGGGCTTCGCCCCCTTGGCGCAGAGTGTGTCGATCGATGCCGGAATCGTGACGGACACCCTTTTGATGCTGGAGGCCGAGAGCATCCTCAAGGGCGTGGTGGTGGATGAAAGCGGGGGCCCGCTGGACGATGTGTTCGTCATTGTCGGCCCGTACGGAGAGTTCGCGAGCTGCTCGGCCATCTCAGACGCCCAGGGCCGCTACGAGCTTGGCGGACTCCCCTCCGGAGTCGTCGAGCCGCTCGCCGGCCGTCGCGGTTTCCTCTCCGCAGGCACGCGCTTGCGCGTGGGTCCGTCACAGATCACGACGTGGAATCCGGTACTTCGAGCCGGGACGACTATTTCGGGGCGCGTCGTGTCGGAGAAGACGGAGGAGCCGCTGGAGGGACTCGCGGTCGTGGTGAAGTCCGATCCCGACGCGCCGACGTGGCGGGCCCAGACCCTGACTGACGGGGAGGGTCGCTTTGCCCTATCCGGATTGCACCCGACGACCTGGGTCGTCGAAGTGCGCACGCCCAACTCCGCCGCAAGCCCGCCGCTCGCGCAGGTGCATGATGTCGCGTCCGGCACCAGAGACCTCGTGGTCCGTGTCCGCGACGCGAAGCCGGGTCGCCTCAGCGGACGAGTGCGGATGCCGGACGGGGAGATACCTGTTGAAGGTCGGGTCGAGCTACTGCCGCTCGACGGACAACGGCCCAGGTTGCGTGTCTCGATCCGGCCCGATGACGGTGGCTTCGTGGCCGAGGAGGTTCCTGCGGGGCACTACGCCGTGCGCGTCCTTGTGCCGGGACACTCGTTGCGGTCTCCGGTCAGAGCAACCGTGTACGAGAAAGCGACGACGGAACTCGGTGTCCTTACTCTCGGCGAGGGAGGTCGGCTGCTGGTCAAGGTGAGTTCCGCTGGGGACGTGGACATTGAGAACCTTCGCCTCTGGCTCGAAAGTCGCGATGGGGCGCAGAGCGTCGGCTTCGCGTTCGAGGACGGTCTGTACCGCTCCGAAGCCGTGGCCGCGGGAGCCTATCTTCTCAGCGTCAGGGGCCTCGGAATCGCGGTCCTTCACCGGGCCGTCGAGATCGAAGCGGAGCGCGAAGAGATCATCGACGTGACCGTGCGGCCGGGTGTGCCCCTCGTTATTGCCCTGGAGTGGGCAGGCGGCAGGCATTTGCGGACGGATGTCCGTGTGGTCATCCGTGACGCCTGGGACCAGGTGGCGTACGAGAGACCGCCGTCCGACTTGATGGCCTCCGAGTTGCTCTTGAGGGTCTACCTCGAGTCAGGCAACTACCGAGTTGAGGCCGGCGACGGCTCGGGCCGGACCGCAGAGGGAGATGTGTCCTTGGCGACGGTGAACGGAGCCACGATCCGGCTCGCGATGCGTTGAGCGGCGGCCGACGGAACTCTGCTAGGTGTGTGGTGTGGGTGATCTGGACGGCGATGGGGTTCCCGAGTCGGCTGTCGCAGGGCGGGATCAGAACGGCTGCGACGCGGGCGTGATCCGGATCCTGTTCCTCGACGCCACGGGTGATCTGCGGTCGCATCGCCGTGTCGACAGCTACTATGCCGTCGCCGATCCGCACGCTGCCGCGACCTTCGCGACATCTCTTGCACCTGCTGGCGACCTTGACGGCAACGGTGCCGCTGACCTGTTCGTCGGTCAGCCTGATGGCCACGGGGTGCGGGGTTGCGTCTGGGCGTTGTTTCTTGATCGCTCGGGTGCGCGAGGTTTGTCTGGACGTAGGTCCCGGCCGAACGTTCCTTCCGGTCGCCAGCGCCTGCTGCCGAGTGATGCGCTGGACGGAGTGTCGACGAATGCTCGTCTTGGCGGATCCAGGCGACGGCGCTACGGTGGGCCGGCCCATCGTAAGAATGGGATGCCGGATGCGGTATCTGGCAAGCACGGGGGTCGGGGCTCCGAGCTTCGCTCGTAGGCAGGTCGCCTAGTACGCGGGATGCCGCGTCGTTTCGGCCCCGAAGGAAACACCGCTCTACTGATGGGGTAGGTGAAGTCCGTTATCGCAATGGGGGTGTGCCGTGATCAGGTTCTCCACGACTGTGTTCGTCCTTGTGTTCGCCCTGCTGCCTGCCTGCAACATGCAGGGGAAGTGGACCTATCCGAAGAATCCGGATGCGCTCTATCGGACGGCCGCTCCCCAGCGACCGGTGGCCGTCGCCGTGCTTCCGTTCCGGGAAGACCGGCCCTACGACAACACGTCGGGCACCTACTTCTGGTACCTCGTGCCGCTCATGCCCTTCGGCTGGGCCAACTACGAGCGCCCCGAGTCGAGCCGCATGTTCTTCTCGATCGCGGAATACGACTTCCAGATGGACGAGGACCTCGGCAAGGCGGCGGCGAGGTCGCTGACCGACTCCGGCCTAGTGGAGCGCGCCTGGTTCACGATGGGCGGAGAGACCGACGAGGCCGACTACATCCTGCACGGGACGACGCACCGATCGCTCTACCACGGTCGCATCATCTCGTACGGCTTGAGCGTCTTCGGTCCGTTGCTCTGGTTCTTCGGCCTGCCAGGCGGCACCAGCGGGAACACGCTCGACTTCTCCCTGGAGCTGCAGGATCGCAGCGGGCAGGTCGTCTGGACTCACCGGTACTCGGGGGAGGACACGATCGTGCAGGGGCTGTACTACCGCATGGGCAATGACATGATCACCCTGGCTGAACTCATGCAGGAGGGCATGAACGAAGCGCTGGAGGATCTGGCTGCCCGGCTCCCGATGCTTTGACGAGACGGGGAACCACTTAGCCGGTCGAGACTCTGGTGCGAACGACGAACGTCGTCGAGGCCTCATGGGTCTTGGCGAGGCGGGCCTCTGTCCCGACCGAAGACCAATCTGCGTACCGATCATTGTGATGGACCAAACGAAGCTAGCGTGGTCCAGGATGGTGAGTCGTTCAGACAGAGTTCGCCAAACCGTCACGCCCGGTTCGGTCGTGACCCGATGCGAACTGGTGGTGTGCTCTGCGCCGCGGAGTGAATGGCCTCGATACCTGCTCTCCGCGCCCGTTCGAGAGTTCGCCAGCCGCTCGACTCGAAGCTCGGCCGCCTCACACAGTGATGTCGGCTACGGACGCACGCCCCGCTGCGCGACGAACCGATTCCAGTAGCCGAGGCTCATGCCCGTCGTCCACTGGGGATCCGCGAGGTCTTCCGGCGTGGCCCCGATGGAACTTCCACCCGCACCCCCGTTGCCGCCCTTCCCTCGGATCGCGTGGTGGCCGTGTCCGCCGGCTCCCGCAGCTCCTCCCATGATGCCGTGGTACTCCTCCGCTTCGATCGCGTAGCTCGAGTCCGCGATCACCAGCACGTCACCGCCAGTGCTTCCATCGGCTGCGACACCTGCGTGACCCGCCGGCCCGCCTTGGAGCAGGCGTGTTCCGATCTCAGGCGCCTCCATGAGGACCGAGCCACCTCGGCCACCTTGGAACATCGAGGGGGACCAGTCACCCAGCCCGTGCTCGGTCAGCCAGTCCACGGTGACCTGGTTGATCTGCTCCGGTGTCCCGCTCACGTCCACGCCGGCGTCGCGCAGATCCTGAACAACCTCGGGGTTCAGGCGGCCGTCCTTGCCCGGTGCGCCGCGAACAGCACCTGCGATGAGGATGCGCGTAGCGCTGCGACGGATGAGCACCGGCGCGTCGACACGGTCCCCTTGATGATGGGGGAGTCCGACGAGGCCGCCGTCGATGACGATGTCTCCCTCGCACTCGATGGTGAGGTCGTCGTCGAACGTCCACTGCTCGAAAGCGGGGCTGGCCTCGCGGCGGGAGCTGATCGGACGGGGCGTTGCATCCGGGTGAGACGAGGAGGGCAGCGGTCAGACCCACAGCCCGCGCCGGCACTGACGCGGATTCGTGTTGCGTCCACGGTTAGTTAGCATCTCTCCCGTGTGTTGCCGACTGCACGAGCCCGTCGCTCAGGCCGCAGCCCGCGTGTAGCGGTGGTGCAGTCCGCCGAGCATGGGCACGCCGATTACATCGCCATCGTGCTCCGACTCAACCGCTCGCCCATCAGGCGCGTCGCCATCCAGCCTCTGGTGCGGCCGGTCCCCGTTGTAGAACGCGACGTACTCGCGCGGCATCGCCGTGAGGTGTCGCGCTCATCGGCAGCACGTGGTCCGTGCACTCCCGCCGCAGCGTGCCGATGACCCGTTCACAGTAGGCGTTCTGCCACGTGGACTGGTAAGCCGAGCTACGCGGGTGGCGCCAATCCAGCGGTTCTCGGCCAGGATCGGCGAGATATCAGCGCTTGAGCATCTGCGCGCGATGAGCCTCCATGGTGATCTTCGTCTGGAGACCACTATGCCCCGCGTCCCCACCCTCCGCGCTTCCCCCACCTCGTCACGGGCTCCGACCACCCAGGCCGTTGGCTACCTGCGCCGCTCCACCGACCGCCAGGAGCAGTCCCTCTCCGACCAGAAGTGCGCCGTCGAAGCCTACGCGGCCGACCACGGCCTACGACTTCACCGCCTCTACGTCGACGACGCCATCAGCGGCACCAGCACGACCCAGCGGAAGGCCTTCCAGCAGATGCTGGCCGACGCCCAGGAGCCCACCTGCGCCTTCCGGTACGTCGTCGTCTACGACGTCAAGCGCTTCGGGCGCCTCGACAACGACGAGGCCGGGTACTACCGGCACCTGCTGCGCCTGCACGGGGTCGAGGTCCTCTACGTCAGCGAGAACTTCACCGGCGACGGGACCGACGACCTGCTCCGCCCGGTCAAGCAGTGGCAGGCCCGCCAGGAGTCCAAGGATCTCTCCAAGGTCACGATCCGGGGTCTCCTCTCCAGGGTCGATGGCGGCTGGTGGATGGGGGGCACGCCGCCCTACGGCTACGACCTGCGCTACGAAAACGATCGGGGGGAGTTCCTGTTCGTGGTGCGTTTCCAGCCCGACGGCACCAAGCACATCCTCGACGAGGCGGGGGACCTTGACCGCACCCTGGCGCGTGGAGAGCGCGTGTCGATCACCAAGCGCGACCGCGCGCGCCTGCTGCCCAGCGACCCGGCCCGCATCACCGTGGTCGAGCGGATCTACCAGATGGCCGCCGAAGAGCAGCGTGGCTACGCCGCCATCGCCTCCGCCCTCAACGACGACAAGGTGCCGACGCCCCGCGGGCCCGCGTGGTCCCGCATCTACTCGGGCCGCTGGGTCAGCTCCACGATTCGCGAGATCCTCCTCAACCCCGCCTACACCGGCGACATGGTCTGGAACCGCCGCCGCGACGGCCGCTTCCACAAGATCAGCGGCGGACGGGCCACCGAGCGCTCGGAAGCCTATGGCGCCCGCCTCGTCCCCAACCCCGAGGAGGACTGGATCATCGTCCGGGATGCCCACCCGGCCCTGATCGCCCGTCGACACTTCGAACAGGCCCGGCAGGTCCGAGAGTCCCGGACTACGTCTCGCAAGCAGAAGGGGCGCAACCCCCGCGCGGTCGGCGGCTGGAAGGGCCAGAGGGCCCGCTACCTGCTCTCGGGCCTGGTGGTGTGCGGACGCTGCGGCGGTCGCTACGAGGGCTGTGTGCGGCGCAAGGGCAAGCCCCGCAAGGACGGCTCCCTCGTCAAGACCTTCTACTACGGGTGCGGCAGCTACATCCGGTCGGGCCGCTCGGCCTGCATCTTCGGGCCGGTGAAGCAGGCCGACCTCGAAGCCGCGGTCGTCGAGGCGGTCCTGGGATTCTACGAGGCACGTTACGGAGGCGCTGAGGGGCGCAAGCGCCTCCAGGAGCGGATCCGAGCGGGGATCGGGACCGAGCACCAGGACGTCGAGTTGGCCCGCGAGCGCCTGGCCGACGAGTTGGCCGCGATCGACACCAAGGTCACCTCACTGCTCGACAACATCACGGAGACGAATCGGGACTTCGTCGACCAGCGCCTGACCGAGCTGAGCCAGCAGAAGGACTCTCTGCAACGCCGGGATCAGGAGCTGGAAGCGTTGCTCCTCGGTCGGATGGAGGAGAATGAGGTCCTGCAGGACGTTCGCAGCTTCCTCGCGACCCTGCCCGGTGTGCTTCGCGATGGGACGCCCGAGCAGAGGCTGCGAGCGATCCGGCGCTGCATGGAGCAGGTCACTATCGACTCGGGCGAAGGGGTGACGTCTCTCGTGCTCTTCGAGATCCCTGCGGCTGGTCTGACCGAGACGGTCAAGACACAGGCCTCGGGTGCTCGGGGCAAGGGGCTGGGTCACCGCCGATAGCTCCTTCGGCGCCTGGTTCCCTTTACCAGGGGATGGTGCCTGAGGATCCACTCCCTCTCCTGCGGTGTCCGGTACCGCACCTGGACCGTCACGGGCTTTCGCCGCGGACTCGGCGTCCAGACCGCGAGGGCCAAGGCGATGACGCAGTCGTCGTGCTGCCCCGAAGGAGCGCCTGTGCGAAGGCCTCCCGCGTCCGTCACCGAGTACTGGAACGCCTCCAACTCATCGATGCCCTCAGGCCAATGCTCGGGCCTCGGAAGCCGCAGGCTCTTCTCTTCGAGCCGCAGCATTAGGTTGTTGATCAAGTCCGCCTTCGATCTCTGCGTGAACGCGTAGGCCACCACGCGACACCCCGCACCGGAGAGCTTCTCGAAGACGGGCTCACCGAGCCCGGTCGTGTCGCAACGGATGATGGCGTTGTTGTACCGGCGTGCGTGGTGCCGGATGCGAAGCACCTGCTGCTCCCAGTCGATCCGGTGGAAGCGGTCGACGAAGACCACTTCGAGGGACCGGTTGACGATGACGAGCACCGTGTAGTCCTCGACCTTGGCCAGATCCAGGCCTGCGTAGTATCGCTCGCCGCGCAGGGGTTCTCGGAACGCCCCCACCGCGCACTCGCGGACGTGGCGGAAGACCGCCCCCGACCCTTCGATGAACTCGGCCCCGAACTGCTCCCGGAACGACCGCTCGGGGAGCCGGTCGCGCTCTCGCTCGATGTCGTCCGCGTCGAGCAGGGGATTGGTCCAGCTGGGACAGTTCCAGCTCTCGTAGCCCGGGTCCACATCACGCTGACCTCGAAGGAAGAGCCGGTGGAAGTAGCCCTTTCCGTGGGGCGTCGAGATGAGCAGCGCTTTGCCCCGCTTATCGATCAGACGCTGGGAGAGGTGCTCCTGCCAGATCACCGGCTTGAGCCGGGCGGCCTCGTCCACGATGACGAAGTCGAGTCCCTCCCCGAGCAGGGAGACGGGGTTCTCGGCCGACTTGGCGCGGACCTCCGAGAGCCCTCCGGCCATGTTGCGGAGTTGGATGCGCCGATCGCGTTCCTTGACGGCGACGACGCGGTGGGGAAGGTGCTGCCGGGCCGTTCGCGCCAGGACCCTGAAGACTCGATCGGCGAGGTCATAGGTGGGGCCGACGACCCAACCGATGGACTGGTCGGCCGGCTCCATCGCGGCCGCCAAGCCCTCCATGGCGGCGCACAGGGTCTTGCCCCAGCGGACGCCACAGGCCAGGACACGCCGCGGGGCACGAGAGCGGTGGACCTCCCATTGGCCGTCGTGCGGTTGGTACTGGATGTCCTCAAAGAAGGCTCGTTTGTTGAGGAGGTCACTCATCGTCATCGACCTCCTCTGCGTCCTCGTCGTCCCCCATCCACCGCTCGTACTCGCGGCGAATGACTTCCTCGACGCTCGTCGCCGTGCGTTCGGTCGGCTCACCGCGGATCAAGCGCTCCTGCTTGATGCCCAGCTCGAGCGTCCGCACGGCCTCGATCGCCGAGGTCAGTGGATGGGTCTTCAAGGTCTCCAGGCTCTTCTTCTGAAGGAGCTGCGCGGTCTTGAGGTGGCGTAGATTCATCTCCTCGAGGCTTTCGACAATGCGGGTTGCCGACTTCGCTTGGGCCGTTCTCTGGGCCAGCACGAGGCGCTCTTGCCAACCGTCCCGCTTGGCGTGCTTGGTCACGGTCTTCTTCGAGACACCGAAGTGGTCCGCGACGGCCTGGTAGCTGCGGGCCTCGCCGAGCTCGACGTAGTACTCGAAGGCGTTCTCGGGGAGGCGGTTCATGGCGCACCTCCTTCCGCGAGGCGACGCTGAGCGACTTCGGCAAAGGGAGTCCCCGTCTGGTCCAAGGTGGCCTGCTGGCCCGTCGCACGCTGCCAGCGAGTCACCGCGACATCGATGAAGGCCGGGACGATGTCGAGGGCGTAGCAGCGCCGACCTCGCCTCTCGGCCGCCAGGATCTGGCTCCCGCTCCCCGAGAAGGGCTCCAGTACGAGGTCTCCGGGCCTGGTGTGCAGCTCCATCGGGATCTCGAACAAGCGCAGGGGCTTCTGGGTGGGGTGCTCGTTGCCCACCACGCGCTGCTTGCCCTCCCAGTCCACCTCCCAGACCGTGCTCATCGGCCCGGTGGCGTGAGCGGGCTTGTGGCCGCGCCGCCAGCCAAAGGCGCAGGGCTCGTGCTGCCACTGGAAGTAGCTGTGCCCGAAGACCGCGGTGGGCTTGACCCACACGATCACCTGATGGAACAAGACGTCCAGCTCGGCGAGGACCTCGGCCAAGGTGTGCTGCTGGAGGTGGGCGTGCCACACGTAGAGCGGGGCGGAGGACTCCAGCCGCTCCAGGGCTGCAGGGAAGAAGCCACGCAGGAACTGGCCGTAGTCTGTGATGTCGATCTCGCGGTAGACCGACGACCAGTCCTTGCCCGAAGGCTTGCCGCCGACCGCGGGGCGGTTCTCGCCGGTGTAGCGTACGCAGTAGGGAGGATCGGTCGCCATGAGCACGGCCTGCTCGCCCTGCATGAGTCTCGCGTAGTCCTCGGGGCGCTGGGCGTCGCCACAGAGCAGCCGGTGCGAGCCGAGCTGCCAGAGGTCGCCAGGTCGGCTCACGGGAACGCTGGGGGGCTCGGAGGGCCCAGGGTCATCGAGGTCGACAGGGTCGGGTTCCTCGGCTCCGAGCTGATCGAGGAGGTCGTCGATGTCGTCACCCGAGAACCCCACGCCCAGCAAGGCGTCGTCTGCTCTCAGCTCGCCGAGAGCGCGGGTGAGGTTCTCGAGGTCCCAGTCAGCCAGCTCGGCGGTCCGATTCAGGGCGATGCCAAGGGCCCTGGCCTCGCGGTCGTCGAGGTTCAGGCGGACGACATCGGCCTCGCGCCAGCCCAGCTCGCGCATGACGACGAGGCGTCCGTTGCCCCCGATGACGTGCCCGGTCGCGGCTTGCACAACGAGGGGCTCGCTCTGGCCGAAGCGGAGCAGGCTCGCCCTGATGGCGGCGAGGTTTTCCTCGCCGTGAAGGCGGGCGTTCTGTGGGTCGAGGTGTAGGGCGTCCAGAGGAACGCGTGTGATGACAAGAGACTCAGAGCGGGAGAAGGACCGGAGTGGAGTCTCTGATCCGGATCTCGGATGAACAGACATGAGGGGCCTCCGAATGAAAGGAGACAAAGGAGCAGCGCACGCACCATGGCAGCGAGCGCAATGAGGGTGTGCCCCGGGCCGCACTCGGCGAACCGTGCGGGGCTTTGTGGGTTTCAATTGCCACCTGCGGTACGCGGATGCACGCTTTTTTTGGCGCGGCGACTCACTTGCGCGCTCGCCGAGTGCCTAACTTTGTAACTGAGTTACATGGCTCCGGATGTCACTCAGTTACATCCGCCGCATTGGAATAGAGATCGCCAGTTACAAAGTTCCCTAGTGAATCGGCCTTGCAGGGAAGGGGTTTCCGCGCGGGCATGTTCGGCGACGCCCGTGTAACTGGAACCAGGGTGTGTCCGAGCAGGGGTGGAGCGCTGGAGTGGCGAAGGGCCGGCTTTGGGGGCACCGCAGCGGCGGCAAAAAAAGTTTGGAGCGGGGTGGACCGACTCGCGGCGGTTCGCGAGAGGGCCTCGACCCTCGCGCGGCGGCATCTCGCACTCCTCGAACCGCCTGGGATTCGTGCGCGATCGCTCCCGAGCGACGCAGTTACAGGGGCAGCGTGCGGGGCTTCGTTTCCTGTAACTGGCGAGGGGTGACCAAGTGGAAGTGCGGGCGACCAGCCATCGCCGTTAGTCCCTGTCAACGGGAGAGTTGTGCCGAAGCGCCCACGGGGCCCCTGGCGCGTTTCCGGGGAACTCGCGGGGTACCCTTGGAGAACCCCGGCCGTGTGGTCCCACGACGCGCCGACCGTGCCGTTCGCGGGCCGCCGTTGGGGGAACCTTCGGGGTCGTCCCCACGGGACCAGACAGCGCCACTCAGCCCCGGGTCCCCATCTCCTGCTCCTCCTATGAGGCCCCCGCTACCAATGACGGCCCGCCGGTGCTCCACCGGCGGGCCGTCGCCATTGTTCGCCCAACGTGCGCCCGCCGACGGGCCTCTGCGCGTGCGAAATGGACGCGCGCATCAACGCTCGGCGGCGCTCGCGCCAGCGCACCGGCTCCACGACTCCGCCTCCGCCGGGCGGGATTGGCCCCAGTCGGCCCCCGCGTCCAGGATCAGTTGCTGGAAGTCGTCTTCAAGGGTGAACGGCGAGGGGAGAGATTGGGCTGGACGGTCAGTGCGATCGCAGATTGCACCGGCGATGGAGTTGGGGACAACCTTGTGTCACCAAACGAGTTCATCTTCGGGGGGATGGGCCTGGTGCAGTGGGTGGAGTTGCAGGGGTAGGCCCCCCCAGGAGTAGGCCCCCCTCTGTGAGGATCTCCCCATCTTTGGATCACCCAAACGGGTACTTCCGGCGGCGGCAGGTTGTTGCGACGTATCCTGCAAGGCCGTTGCCGGAGGGAAGGCAGCCACCCCATCACCACCAAAACCTGATGAGTAGGCGGGCCTCATGGTTGTCTCGCTTCTGTTGGCGCTCGTCGCTCGACTGCACGCCGGGGCCGAGGTCGAGGTCGGCCTCCTGGTGACCGACGTCCGGGGCGCGGCCGTCGAGAATGCCCTGGTCCAGGCCTGGGATGGTCCGGACCGGCGATTCCCCGACGATGGACTCACCGAGCTTATCGAGGGGGTCCAGCCGCCGGTCGAGAGGCCGAAGTGCTACTTCTTCCGCAAGTCTCGCACGCCGACCTCGCCTCCCGATCGTCGCACCCGCAGCGATGGGCAGGGGTGGGCGACCCTGCTGTTGCCACCCGGCGACCATCTCCTGCGCGTGGATCATGCCGAGGACGACACGTCATCGCGCTTCATCCAGTTCAGCGCGGCGGCAGGCCAGGAGCGGCTCGAGCTCGACGTGCGCATGCTCCCGCGCGGGACCGTGACCGGCCGGGTGCTCGGGGGTGCTGGCGGTCGCCCGATCCCGAACGCACACGTCGTCCTGCTCGAGACGGCAGCCGGTCCGCACTTCCCGGCTCGGCCTCCGGTCGTCGTCAGCGATGAGGAGGGCCGATTTCGCTTCGAGGTCGACACCCCGTTTCTCGGCGAACTCCACGCCTTCCACAAGAAGGGCTGGCGCACGAGCGCGACGTCCGTGTCGGTGCTGCCCGGGGCCGAGGTCGAACTCCGGGGGGGATCGCTGGAGGTCCGATCGGCCGTGACGTCGTGCTCAACGGCCTGGGCGGCGGCAAGCTCATCGTGCGCCACCCGGAGTACGCCACGCTCGTGCAGCTCCGCTCGGCCGTTCGATAGGGTTCTTCGGCAGGGCCAGGACTCGTGCCTTCCTACACGCCCTCGCCGCAGCTCCCGCAACCCACCTCGTTTTCGTCGGCCGGGTTGGGCGCCGCCAGCTCGATGGGTGGCTCGACGCCGAGGACGGCGCGCTCAATCGGGACCCATGCGGCCAGGATCCGGGCCAACTCGCTGAGGTAGCCGACCGCGACGACTCCTTCCGCACCACCGGTCTTGCGCTGCAGCGCGTGGGCGAACGCTGGCAGCCACCACGCCAGGTGGGCTTGGACAAAACTCTTCTGGGCGTCGCGGCACACACTGGCCTGCTCGGTCGCGTCGTCGTTGTCGGGCCGCAGCGCGTGATGTTCCTTGGCCAGCAGCCATGCCAGGAACTCGATCTCCATCGCCACGTGGTCGGGACGTTCGGGCATGTCGCGGGAAGGCTGCAGCCCGAAGGCGGAGTAGTAGCCGGCTACGTCCGCCATCTGCTGGCTGCGATAGACCGAGAAGGTCTGCGGACAGTAATCGGTCTCGTAGACCGGGCACTCCTTGCTGGCCACCAGACCGAAGACGCGGTCGTATTCCTCGACCAGGTCATCGTGGGGCGCATCGAGTGCCTCCGCGAGTGACGCCAGGTCGAGGTCGGCGGGCGTGCGTTCACCGGGAGCGAGTTGCTGCGGCATGGCGGCTGGCTCCTGGCCAAGGAAGGCCGCGGCGGCCCTCGCGGTTTCGATGAACTCCTCCTGCCCCAGCCGCTGCCAGCGCGCGCTGCGCGGGTCGGAGGCTACCAGTGCGAGGAGCCGGCAGACAGCCAGACGCGCAGCGTGCAGGGGTGTCCACTCGCTCGTGATGGCAGAGGCCTTCACGGCGTCGTGTGTCGTGGCGTCCTTCATGGTCGTTCTCAGATGGAGTTGAGGTGGTCCTCATGGCGTTCGAAGGTCGGCTCCTCGACGGTCGTGCGCACGACCTCCTGACCCAGCTTGTTGAAGCCGACCACGGTGTCGTTCCAGATCTCCTGCGTCTTGGAGGAGCCGTCCGGCATGGTCACTTCGACCTCGGCCACCTTGGGACCGCGCTCGATCTTGTAGTTGAACAGAATCTGCTGCTGCGCACGGAAGAGTTGCATCACCGCGAGCAGGTCCCTGTCGGGGCAGACGTACTGTTCGATGGCGTGCTCCACTCCCGGGCCGAACATCTGCTTGAGGTATGACCGCGGGACCCAGCGAGGCGGAATGTAGAAGCCGTTGGGCGAGGTGCCGAACTGCGGGTAGAGGGGCAGCGCGACGCGCCGCTCGCGCACCAGGAAGTACAGCGGGTTGCCGGGGTCCGGGGCCCACTCGCCGTTGCCGTTCATGGCCACCAGACCTTGCAGGCGAATCTTGCCCACGCAGGCGGTCATGCAGCGCGTCTCGAGAGGCGCGCCGTTCGAAGAGAGTTCGGGGTCCTATCCCTCAAGGCGCGGGTAGCAGGCGATGCACTTCTCGCTCACCCGCGTCGTGGGTCGGTACATCGACTTCTTGTACGGGCAGCCCTCGACACACTTGCGGTAGCCGCGGCAGCGCTCCTGGTCGATGAGCACGACGCCGTCCTCGGGTCGCTTGTAGATCGCCTTGCGCGGGCAGGCGCCCAGGCAGCCCGGGTACGTGCAGTGGTTGCACAGCCGCTGCAGGTAGAAGAACCACACCTTGTGCTCCGGGAGCTGCGTCGAGGCGCCGTACTCGCCGGGTACCTGCACCTCACCGGCGGCGGTTTCCTCGTGGATGTTCGGTGCACTCCACTCCCGGTCGGCGGGCAGGTATCCCAATACGCGTTGGCTGGCGGGGCTGTCCGTGGCGCGGCCCGCCGCCTCGAAGATGGTCTTGCCCTTGAACTCGCCGTAGGGCGCCTCGGTGGGGCCGTGCGCGGGCGCCCACTTCTGACCCTTCGGGTTGGCCTTGTCGAGCATCTTGAGCAGCTTGACATCCCAGCCCTGCGGGTAGCCGCCGTAGGGCTTGGACTCGACGTTGTTCCACCACATGTGCTCCTGCCCCTTGCTGAAGGTCCAGGTGGACTTGCAGGCCATGGTGCAGGTCTGGCACGCGATGCAGCGGTTGATGTTGAAGACGAAGGCGAACTGTCGCTCGGGATAGCTGCCCTCGTAGGGGTACTGCATGTCGCGGCCGAGCTGCCAGTTATGAACCGATGGCATCTTTTCCTCCCGTGCCGGTGGCGTCGGCGCCTGTGTCGTCGTGACTTGTATGGGGTGGTGGAGCGCAGTTGAGGATGTCCGGTGGCTCCTCTTCGCACGCCACCGAGCCGGGTTTCGCGTGCTGCGTGCGGAAGCGATGCACGCCGCAGCGCGCCAGCGTCGCATCGACGCGCGTACGCACGCCGTCCTCGCCGTAGAGCTGGCGCAGGCCCCAGGTCGCCTGGAAGAAGGGTGACGCGAAGAGCTGCATGATGTGGTCCGCATCGAATCCTTGCCGCGCGAACTCCTCCACGATGCTCGTGAACATCAGCTCCGGATCGCCGTCCACGGGCTCGGCCGTGAGCAGCATGGGGTCCTCGTCCTCGATGGCGCGGTCCTTGGGGTGTTGGCCGCCGTACGGATCCGGATCGTGGGTGCTCGAGCCGTCGTGGTGCGGGGGATGGTCGTGCGGGGGCATCTCTAGGACTCCGTCAATGAGCCGGCAATGTAGGCACGCATCTCGTCGCTCTCCGCACCGGGCGAGCGGCCGGTCGTCGCGGGCTCCCAGAGGCCGACGCCGCCCAGGCCACCGGCTTCCGCCTTCACGATGCGCACCAGCGTCTCCTTGGGCACCGTGTTCACACCGTGGTTGTCCACGTCGAACCCGAATGTGAATCCGACCGAGCCGGTCTTCTTGTGGAACAGCGTGTCGGTCTGGTGCATGGGCATCAGCCAGCTGCGCGTGATGCTCTGGTGGCTGCCGTAGCGATAGCTGCTCTGGTACCCGGTCTGGGGCGACAGGGCCAGGCCGTCGGCGCGGGTGTCGTGTGCCTTGACCGTGCGTTCGGTGGCGATCCAGCCGGTGTGCTTCATGATCGTCATCGAGTAAGGCAGCGACGGGTTGAGCTTCACGCGCACCATGCAGCGGAAGGCGCGCGTGCGCGGGTCGTCGGGTCCGGCACCGACGAACGGTCTGTCGGCGGCGTTGGCATCCACGTGCACGTAGTCGCCTTCGTGCAGGTCGAGGTCCTTGGCGGCCTGAGGGTTGAGCTGGATCTGGCGATCACCGACCCCCGGGTCGCGCTTGTCGCGTCGCATGGGGTCGCCGTGGTTGGTACTCCAGATCCAGTGCCAGTCCACCGTGGACCAGGAGCTGTGGGTCGTGTGCCGGCTCTTGGGCGTGCTGCAGAAGAAGCGGTAGCCCTGCTCCCAGAGCGGGTTGATGGTCTGCTTCACCTCGCTCCAAGGCATCTTGACGTTGCGCACGGTGCGCCGATCAGGGTCGAGATCGTCGTGCGCGATGCCGTAGTCCACCGGGCGGACGTAGGGACTGCTGCTCACGATCACGTTGGGCATATAGGGAGTGGCCTCGACGGCCTCGCGGTGCGTGATCAGGTTTTCGCCGTATTCGATGGCTTCGGGCAGGTCGCAGTAGGACGCCAACCGGCCGCAGTCGGTGTAGAACGGCATGTTGTCGTTGATCTGCTCGTAGAAGGGCACGCGCGGGTACGTGCGGAAGAGCATCAGGGCCGAGCCCGGCTCGCCGCCGTAGTCGCCCGCGAGGATCTTGTCCACCTGATAGGCACCCTGTGGTCCGCGTGTCGTGGTGCAGTTGTCGAGCACGCGCTGGACGTAGACACGGGCCTTCTTCTCGGTGATGAACTTCCAATAGTCAGCGAAGCGTCGGTCTCCGGTGATCTTCGCGAAGGCACGGCCGACGCCGGCAAAGATCTCGGCATCGTCGCGGCTGTCGTGCACCGGCGGGACACCATCGCCGCCCCAGACCTGGAGGAACGGGTTGCTGCACGAGCCGCCCAGCTCGATGTCCTGCATCTCGACCCAGGAGTTGGCCGGCAGCACGACGTCCGCGTATTCGGCCGAACCGGTCCACTCGATCTGCTGATCGACGATCATGTCGATCTTGGGCAGCACGTTGACGATCAGGTTGTAGACCCACTTCGCCTGGTTGAGGAAGTTGGCGTTGCTGTACCACATGAGCTTTGTCGGCGACGGCATGTGGGTCTTGCCGGTGAAGACGCGGCGGCCCTTGTCGGTGTCGACGATGAGCGGCTTCTCACCGTGCCCCCAGTAGGCGACGTCTTCGCCCATGGTCATGTTGCGAATGTGCTTCTTGGTGATGCGTGCCGTCTCGTCGAGCACGGGGTTGAACGGATCTTCGTGCGAGTAGGTGCCTGCGCCGGGACCCGTCCAGGGGCTCCCCTGCAGCAGTGCACCCTTGTAGTTGCCGGCCCAGGTGAACACGCCCGCGCCGTGCTTGCCGATGTTGCCGGTCAGCATCATCGGCAGGTAGCAGGCGCGGTTGTGCAGCGTGGCGTGGAAGTAGTGGTTGACGCCCTCGCCGTGGTGGATGGCCACCGGGTGTCCGGCCTGGGTCGTCTCCCAGATGTCCTTTGCGAGGCGCTCGACCAATTCGGCGTTGGCGCCGCTGATCTCCTCGACCGTCTTGGTGTCGTAGTCGACGAGGTGCCGCTTGTACATCTCGTACACCGGCATCACCTCGACGTCCTCGCCGTCGACGGTGCGCACGGTGAAGGTCCCCTTGAGCACGACGTCCGTGTTCGCGTTGCCGCCCACGTCGTCGCGAGTGAGCACGACCACTTCGCCTCGTTGCTCGTCCCATGCGCAGAAGTCGCCGATGCGCTCGCGCTGCTCGTCGGTCAGGGCCTGCTTCTTGAAGGAGGGGCCGTTGCGAATGTCCCTGGGTTTGTAGTCCTCGATCACGTCCTGCGGCCGCAGCCGGCGCAGGTCATCCGTGCGCACCAGCAGCGGGAAGTCGGTGAAGCGTTTCACGAAGTCGGCGTCGACCCAGTCGTTGTCCATCAGGATCTTGGTCAACGCGAGCACGACCGAAGTGTCGGAGAGGCCCGGACGCACGCCGATCCAGTAGTCCGCCTTGGCCGACGGCGCGCTGTAGTCGGGTGTGATGCAGGCGATCTTCCCGCCGCGCTCCATGATCTCGTTGAGCCAGTGCGAGTCCGCCATCTTGTTTTCGACGAGGTTCTTGCCGATGTGGATGGTGAGCTTGCTGAAGCGCATGTCGTTCATGTCGCAGTCGGACGTCTGCAGCCCGTGGACGAAGGGCTGCCCCGGGGCCTGGTCGCCGCGCCACGTGTACTCGGTCCAGTCGCGCGCACCGAGGCTCTCCTCGGGGCTCTTGCCGCGCGTGTGGTGGTCGATGAGCCCGGTCATGTTCGCGAAACGGAACAGACCGAACTTCCCGATCAGACCGTGGATCGGCAGGTTGCTGCCGATCTTCATCGTGCGAGTGCCTGCACCGTCCCAGTGCTCGAACATCTCGTCGGGGTAGCCATCCCGCTGCAGGCGTTTCCGGCCCGCCTCGCCGTTGTACGTGCGCGACACGGCCATCATCCCGCGCGCGACGTAATCCGAGGCCTGCTCCCAGCTCATGCGCACGTAGTCATCGTTGCCGCGATCGTCGAAGCGATAACGCGTACGCAGAGACGGGTCGTCCGACAGCGATGGGAAACCGGCATCGGCCCACTCCTTCCAGCCCTTGCGCAGGACCGGACCCTTGAGTCGGAACGGGCCGTACACCCGGCGCTGGAAAGTGAAGCCCTTGGGACACCCGCGGGGGTTCCATGCCACCGAGGCGTTGTTCCCATACAGGTCGCCGCAGCGGTCGTTGTCGTAGTTCTGCTCCGAACGCACCATCACGCCGTTGCGCACGAAGGCCTTCATGCGGCACATGTGTGTGTCGTTCGGCGCGCAGATCCAGGTGAACGTGCGGTCGTAGCGGTACTGGTCCCGGTAGACGGACTCCCAGCCGCGGTTCGGGTAGTGGTCCAGAGGGTTCTCGATGTCCTGAAGCGGCGCGAGCGCTCCGAGCACGTCCATCGGCCCGGCGAGGACGCACGTGCCGACGCCGATCATTTGCAGGAAGCCGCGCCGGCTCAGGCCGGCTCGATCCGACCGCGCGTCGCCGGCTGCATGGGGAGCGTCGGGCGAGTGATCAGGAACGCGGGTTGCCATGGTCAATCCTCCAGCTGCAGCTTGTGCCAGATGGTCACGGACTTGACGCCGTTGCGGTCCCCGGCGGAGCCGTCCCAGATGGCGAAGGCGATGGACACGCCCTCACCCGGCTGAGGCACCACGTCGCCTGCCGCTGGTTCGCGAATGGCGCGCAGGAACACCACCGACCACTCGCCGTCGAGCCAGCGACCCGCGCCCTCTGCGTTCTGCCCGAACCTCGGTTGGGTGCTTAGCGTGCCCTGACCCTGAGCGTTCAGATCTTCGACCGGGTTCCGGTGGCCCACCTGCGACACCGGGTTGCCCACGACCGTGCCGGTGGAGAACGTCGGGTCCTGGGGGGCGCCGGCCGTGGCCAGCGGCCCGCCGGGGGCGTTGCGGAAGAGTTGAGCCAGCATGGGGACACCCTCGTCCTGATCGCGCTGCCAGCTCGCGTGCCAGTGCCAGATGTTCACGGGGCTCATGGCGTCGCCCATGCCGAAGAAGGGCGGGACGGCGTCCGACGAGAGCTGCACGGCCGCGCCATCGCTGAACGCCTGCTGGTCCAGCACGAGGTCGTCGCGGGTGGCGTCGGACCACGTCAGGCGCAGTGCCAGGCGCTCGTCGTCGTGCAGGGCCTGGACGGTGACGCCTTCGGGCCGGTCGTCACGCCACCAGAGCGGCATGAGCGCAAGCGGGGTGGGTTCGGCCTGCGACCAAACGGCAGCGTCGGGGTCCCGCGTGAGCGAAGCGTGCGTACGCCGCGCGAAGAGTGTCATCTGGCTCTGCAGCACGCGTTCCTGCGCGCCCGGTTCGATCATGCCGGCGACGTGGCCGACCAGGGACCAGAGTTCGTCCTGCTGGAGCGGAAGCGCGGGCATAGGCGTACCGGGCATGCCGAGGTAGATTCGACGGGCGATGTCCTCAGGACGGCTGCCGCCCTTGAAGATTCCGCGCGTGAAGTCGCGCGCGCCGATGGGCCAGCCCTCGCTGTCGAACTTCTCGACCACCACGTCCGCGCGGCCAGCGGTGCCATGACAGGCGGCGCACATCTGGGCGTAGAGTTCGGCGCCGTGTGCGAGATCGATGCGATCTTCTGGCGGTGGGGGCGGGATCGTCGCCAGCGGGCCCGGCATGTAGTCCTCGAGCACGTACTCGAGCGCCTCCTCACGCGTGATGTCCTCGTCGTCGGCCAGTTCCTCGGCGACGAGCCCTTCCACCAGCAGTTGGCGCACCTTGGCGACCAATGCGTGTAGGTCGGACTCCGGCAGGTGGCTCCACGGGGGCATGGCCGAGCCGGGCATGCCCATGCGCAGGATGCCGAGGAGGTCGTCGTCGCTGGGGTTGGCGTTGTCGGTGGAGACGACGCGAAACGTGCCGCTGACGAAGTTGCGCGGTTTGGGATACAGCAGGTAGCTGGCCGCTCCGTCCCCGCGCCCGGTGGCACCATGGCACATCATGCACTGGCGTTCGTACAGCTCCGTGCCACGTTCGAGGACCGCAGGATCCGCCGGATACGTCGGGGCGCTGGGCTCATGAGCC
The DNA here is from genome assembly GCA_029259725.1 of Planctomycetota bacterium. GTDB lineage: Bacteria > Planctomycetota > B15-G4 > B15-G4 > B15-G4 > JAJDER01. The sequence continues at coordinate 36,958 of JAJDER010000012.1, forward strand.
GCGGGCTGGGGCGCGAGTTGAGCGGTGGCAGACGATGCGAGCCAGCTGGCGGCCAGTCCAGTCAGGAGCGCGGCAGTGGTCATCCCAGCGAATCGGCTGCGGCAGAGCCGTGCGATCGAAGACGGCCGCGCCGTGCGACAGACTGACATCTCGAATCCTCCTTGGAGGTCGCGGGTAGTGCCTGAGTGGGACAGGGACAGAATATCTTACGATAAGTATATCCGTTTATTGCCAGTGTTTGTGGACCGACCGGAGGCCCTTCGCTCGCCTACTCCTCCATGTGGCTGATGGCGCGCTCATCGTTGAGTTGAATTCGAGCGGCCCAGCGGGATGCTCCCTTGCCCGCCACCACCGTCACCAGGCGCAGCAGACCCTTGGAGACGACCCTGCGCGTGAAGTCGACGATGGGGATCGTCTTCCAGCCCCGTGTGTTCTGCGCGGCGTGATAGAGCGTGTTCTGCTCGGTGACGAGCCACTCGCTGTAGAGCATGTACATCCAGGTGTAGGGACGCCGCATTCGCTTCCAGCGGATGGCCCGCCGGGCCAGGGGAAGCAGGCTCGGATGACGGACGACGATTGGGAACCACTTGTGCAGGTTCTCGTAGTGATGGCGATGAGGCAGAGCGATCGACGTGGTGCGGTTGAAGAGCGTGGGATAATCGTCCCAGGTGTCGGTCGCGACGCCCATCTCCCGCGTCATGTCGTTGATGTCGGTCATCGGATAGGGCTGCAGCAGGCTTACCAGCGGGTGATCGACCTTGCACTCGATGTTCAACTCGACCGTCTCGAGGTCGTCCTCGATGGAGGCGCCGGGGCCGCCCAGCATGTTCAGTGAGCCCAGGCGGATGCCGTGGCGGGTGATGGCCTCGGCGGCCCGCACGAGCTGCGCGCGTGTCGTGTTCTTGCGCATGACTGCATTGCGCATGTGATCGTTGGCTGCCTCGAAGGCGATTCGGGCATAGACACAACCGGCCTTACGGAGTAGCTCAATGTGTCGATCGGTGACCACGTTCGCCATGAGAATGGCGTCGAAAGGCAGCCCCACCTCTCGTGGCCAGCGCTCGGCAAACTCTTCGAGCCACGCATTCCTGATGTTGAAGATGTCGTCCAGGAAGTGCACGAAGTTCATCGGATGGTGCTCGCGGATGAGCTGCACTTCCTCGATCACGTGGCTCACACTGCGTCGGCGCACGTACTCGTTGTTGGTCACGCCGTAGATCTTGTGCTTCCACGCGTGATGGAAGCAGAAGGAGCAATTCATCGGACAGCCGCGGTCGGTCTTGATGACCTTGCGTCCGCTGTTGCGATAGACGGGACCGGCGTCGTAGACCAGGGAACGGTCGCAGAACCCGAGGCTGTCGAGATCCTGCACGAGGGGTCGCGGCTCATTCTCGTGGATGACTCCGTGCTCGTCCTTGAACCAGATGTTGGGAATGTTGGTGAGGTCGTCGCCCGCCGCGAGGGCATTGACGAAGTCGACGATGGCCTGCTCCCCTTCGCCCCGGCAGATCGCGTCGAATCCCGGTTCCCGGATGAACTCGGGCACCACGGTCACGTGGGCACCGCCGGCCAGCGAAACGACGTCCGGCTTCAGCTTCTTGACGATGAGGTTGAGACCGGCCACGGCGGTGTGCACGCCGGTGGTGAACGAGTAGCAGACCACGTCGGGGTCGTAGTCCTTGAGCTTGCGAGGAAAGCTCGGGTCGGGAACGAAGATCATCTTCGTCTCGTGCCCTGCAGCGAGGAGCGCGGTCGAAAGGTGCATGACCCCGAGGGGCTCTTGCGCCAGATAGGTCGAGAGGAAGAGGACACGCATGGGAGCAGGTACCGTCCCTCAACAGGCTTTCAGGATGCCCGCATCGACACGCCGCTGGCGCATGACGGTTGCCATGCGGACGAGCGAGGCGCCATCGACGAGTTCACGAGCCCACGGGTAGACGACCTCTTCCTCCTTCTGGATGTGGCTGCGGTACTCCTCGACGATGGCCATGGCCGCCCGGGCGGTGGTGGCCCCGTCCCGCTTCATGACCTCACGCTTCAGGTCGACCATGAGCTGCCGGTGGCCGTCGTGCTCGTACTCGATGCAGTCCATCGGCGTGGCGTCCATTCCGGCGAATATCTCGGTCGCCCGCAAGACGGGGAACAGGGTCTCCTCCTCGTCGGCCGTGTGGAGCGGGATGGCGGTGTCGAGCATGGTGAGCACGTCGCACAGCATGGCCAGGCGTCGCTCGGTGAAGGCGCCGTCGGTGGCCAGCTCCCGTCCCACATCCTCGAGCACCTCCAGTTTTTCCAGGATGTGCTCGTGACAATGGGACAGGATGGCGAATGCATCGCTGTTGGCGATGCACGACCCTCTCGCGGCGAGGTCGGCTTCGTCGAGGTGCACATGGGCATCGGTCATGGCGAGTCTCCTTGTAGGATGATTCGTCCAGTATCGACCTGATGTCGCCCAGAGTCCTTGACCGAGGTCAAGCGTCGACGGCTTTGTTCGGCCGGCCGGCCCGAACCTTCAGGGGCTGGCCGTGCCTGTGTCCGCGAGCGCTTCGATGGCCGCTGGCTGCAGCAGCGTGACGCGCGAGGCGTCCACCTCGATCCAGCCCTGGTCTTTCCAGCGAGCGAGCAGACGGGAGAGAGTCTCGGGCGTGACGGACAGCTCGCTCGCCAGGTCCTTCTTGGCGACCGGGAGCGTGATGACCAGCGTCTCTCCCTCCTGGCGAGCCGGGAGCCTGAGCAGATGGTGCGCAAGACGTGCGCCGGCGCTCACGATGGACAGGGTCTCGATGTGCTCCAGCAGCGAGTGGAGCCAGGTACACAGCGAGCCGACCATCGACGTTCCGAGGCGAGGTTCGCTCCGGAAGAGTTGCAGGAAGCCTGTCGCGTCGAGCTTCACGAGCCGTGTCGGCGATGCCGTCGCCGCCGCGTAGGCGGGAAATCGACCTCGATGAAAGAGCGCGGCTTCGGCGAATGTGCGCCCGGGTCCGACGTCATGGATGACCTGTTCGCGGCCGTCCTCGCGGAGCCGGTAGATCTTCACGCGGCCTTCGGCGACGACGAAGAAGCCGCTGCAGCGCTCCCCTTCGCGGAACACGTCATCGCCGGAGCGCAGGTCCAACTCGCTCGCGATGCGGACCACCGCCTCGAGAACGTCCTCCGGCAGCCCGCGGAAGTGGGGCAGCTGTGCGAGCAGCGCGCGGACGGAGGCGGTGTCCATGGGGTCTCCGGAACGGACGGGTCCGGAGCTTAGCAATCGGTGGGGCGTACCAGCGCCCGCCGGCGTACTCGCCTGCTTCCAGCCGGGCTTGACTTCCGTCAAGGTGCTCGGGCGACGCGCGGTCAGCCCATGCTCATGATCGTCACGACCATGCTGCTCGGCGGCACGGTCCTGGCGCGCGGCGAGGGGCTCACCGCGGCAGTGCGCGACGAGCACCTGGGTCGCGCCATCGAGCTGTTCGATCAGTCCCTCAGGCTCAAGGCGGAGTTGAGGGAGCTGGACATGCTGCTGCCCGGGGACGAGGAGATGGGTCCCGTCATCGAGGACCTCGTCGCGGCCTCTCGGGCAGAGCGCTCGCCCGAAGCCGCGTCGAGCGCGAGTGGGGTCGGCGCGCCGTAGCGCGCGAGGACTCATCCACGCTCATCCAGCGAGTCCCTCCTGACGTGCGCGGTGTCCTCGCCTCCTCGCCAGCTCGTGTCCCTCCCGGAGGGGGCCCGGAGGCGAGCTCCATCTCTGGACCGGTCTCAGGGCCAGGTCCACCACGCTCCGCTCCGGCGGCCCCGATGGACAGAATCAGTACTCGAGGACTAATCTAACTTGGGAGCGATACGAACCGTCGGGGGGCAGGTCATATCGTGGAGCGTGGCGCCAAGGTGTTCCTCGACGGCGAGCAGACACGGGGCCTGCTGGCCCGAGCCGCGGACGGTGACGAGCCTGCGCTCGAGGAGCTGTTCGATCTCCACCGGAGACGCCTCGGTCGCATGATCCGCGTGCGTCTCGACCGGCGTCTGCGACGTCGAGTGGACGTGGAGGACGTCGTCCAGGAGGTCTACGTCGACGCCACGCGCCGGCTCGGCGAGTACCTCCGGGAGCGGAAGATCCCGTTCTTCATCTGGTTGCGCCTGCTGGGGATGCAGAAGCTGGCCGAACTCCACCGCCGCCACGTCGGCGCCCAGGGGCGCGACGTGCGGCGGGAGCAGCACGCGACCGGGAGTCCCCAGGTGCCCGCCGACTCCCACTTCATCGCGGAGCGGATCTGCGCAACGCTGACGTCTCCGAGCGCCGCAGCCATGCGCGAAGAGATCCTCGAACGGCTGCTCCTGGCGCTGGAGGAGATGTCGCCCGCGGACCGCGAGGTGCTCGTGCTGAGACACTTCGAGCAGCTCGACAGCGCGGAGGTCGCGTGCGAGCTCGGCATCATGGCCTCCGCCGCGAGCAAGCGATACATTCGGGCGCTGAAGAGGATGCGGGCGATCCTGGCCGACCTGGAAGACACGGAGCGATAGCGGATGGACGATCCGGCTCCGGACTGCGGCCCGATCGAGAAGCTGGTGGAGGCATTCCTCGAACGCCGGCGGCGGGGCGAGACGCCTTCGGTCGAGGAGTACGTCCGGGCCCACCCGGAGCTGGCGGACGAGATCCGCGAGGTGTTTCCGGCCCTCTCCGTCATCGAGAACGCGGCCGCCGAGGTCGTGAGCAGCGAGCCGGCGGCCCTGGTCCCGGACTTCCCCGGGCTCGAGATCCTGAACGCGGATGATCCGGGCATCGGCGGCATGGGCAAGGTCTACAAGGCGCGGGAAGTGAGCCTGGACCGCGTCGTCGCGGTCAAGACGACGCGCGCGCACCTCGACACGCCCGAGGGGCGAGCGTTCTTCGAGAGCGAAGCGCGTTCGGCGGCCCGGCTCGATCACCCGCACATCGTGCGCGTGTTCAGCTTCGACCCGGACCACCAGCCGCCGTATTACGTGATGCCCTTCGTCGAGGGGCGTCCGCTCGAGGAGGCCTGCCGGGGCAAGGACCACCGCTTCGTGGCCGCCATGCTCGAGAAGATCGCCCGCGCGCTCTTCTACGCGCACCACTCGGGCATCCTGCATCGCGACATCAAGCCCGCCAACATCCTCGTCGACTACCAGGACGAGCCGCACATCACCGACTTCGGGCTTGCCAAGGCCGTGGACTCGGCCCTCATGCAGGCGCCGGCGGACGTCCGCGAGACGTCGCTCAAGGGCTCGCCCTATTTCATCGCACCCGAGCTGTATGCCGCGGAGGCCGGCGCCTCACCGGCGAGCGACATCTACGCGCTGGGCGTGACGATGTACGTCCTGCTGACGGGGCAACGCCCGTTCGCCGCCGACAACGTGCCCGCACTCCGGGAGGCCGTCCTGGGAGCCGAGCCGAGACTGCTCCAGGAGATCGACCCCGACGTCCCCGAGACGCTGCAGCGCATCTGCCTCAAGGCCATGGAGCGGGCGCCGAAGGACCGTTACGAGTCGGCGCGCATGTTGGCCGACGACCTGCGCCGCTTCCTCGAAGGCCGGGAGGTGTTCGCGCGGCCCACGCGCTACCTGCGCGAGCGGAGCGGCAAGCTCCACAACCACCTCACCGACATCCGCCTGTGGCGCCGCCAGAACCTCATCGACATGCGCGAGATGGATCGACTGGTCCGTCCCTACCGCTGGCTCCTCGAGGCGGACTCGGCGTGGGACGAGATGTCACGCCGCTTTCCGTGGGAGACGGCGCTGCTGCGTCTCGGAGGCTGGCTCGCCGTGGTCAGCAGCGTGCTCTGGCCGGCGTTCTACTGGGACGATCTCGCGCGCTGGCAGCGCGTGACGACGCTGGCCGTGCCGTGTCTGCTGGTGAACCTGGTGGGCTGGATGTCGCACCGTCGCGGCGCGCGGCTCAACGCGATGGTGTTCCTCTCCACCGGCAGCCTGCTGCTCCCGATGCTGATCGCCGTCGTCCTGGCCGAGTTCGGCTGGCTACGCTTTCCCCAGCTGGAGCTGTGGGAGCTCATGGGCGACGACGCGCTCCAGGGCGAGAACGGCCGCTTCGTCGTGACCAACACGCAGGTCAACCTGACGCTGAGCGCTTTCCTGATCTACGCGCTCGTGCTGCTCGCTTCGGTGCGCGCCAAGCTCTTCGCGCTCTGGGTGGGCGTCGGAACCTACCTGCTCTATTCGGGCGTGTTGCTCCTGCTCGGCCTGCGCTACTGGTACCTCGAGGTCGAGGACTTCTGGCTGATCAGCCTCAGCTACCTGCCGGTGAGCCTGATGTTCGTGCTCGTCGCCGGCCCGCTGCTGCGGCGTGACCGGGTGGGCTGGGGGACGATCTTCTACAGCTTCTTCCCCGTGCCGTTCGCGGTGCTGCTCACGTTCGTGGCGCGCTACGGGGCCGAGAAGTGGCTCGGCGCGAACGACTGGGACGAGCAGCCCGTGCAGTTGTGGCTGATGGCGAACGGGCTCGTGTACCTGGTCCTGGGGCTGGGGCACGCTCGCTCGGCCGCCGGCGTCGTCCGGTTCTGGGGCGAGCTGTTCATGCTCCTCGTTCCCGTGAGCCTGCTGGTTCCGACGAGCGTGCTGTTCGAGGACGCGCCCTTCTTCGGCGAGGTCGGTGGCGCCGGGATCAGCATCTACGAGTACGCCGGCGTGCTGCTCAGCATCACCGTCGTCGTCTTCGGCACGCGGATCCGGCGTGCGGCCTTCGTGGCGCCGGGCCTGATCGGTCTCGCGGTCGCCGTGACGCGCAGCACGGAGCGCCACTTCCAGGAGCATCTCGGCTGGCCGCTCACGCTGGCGGTGTTGGGGGGGCTCGCGATGATCGTCGGAGCGCTGCTGCGGTTCACGCGCAGCCGGAGAGCGGCGTCCGAGTCCGCGCCCGAGTGACCCCGCGGACGCGGCCCTCCCGCTAAAGTCGGGGCTGGCCGACCAGGGTTCGGTACCACGCCCTCCAGAGCTCGAGGTAGGCCGCCTCGTTCTCGTGGAGCACCGGCGCTTCGGGAAAGCGGCGAGCCGCGTTCCACTCGTGCGCGAACGCCTCCAGCCAGCGCCGGCAACGCGCGGCTCGATCCTCGTCGATGCTCGCGGCAGCGCCCAGCACGGCGCGCACCCGCTCCTCGGCCGGTCCCCAGGCGATCACGTGAGAGACCGGGACGGAGGCCGGCGCCTCGCCGAGGAGGCTCCGAGCCAGCTCGCGGTCGAGGTCGGAGGGCACGAGCTCCTTCACGAGCACCGCGACGTTGGGCTCATACGTCGTGCGCAACTCGCAGCGCAGGGTGTGGGGCTCGTCGATCATCCCGAGGCGCACCGTGACCTCGCCCCTCTCCTGGACCAGGGAGAGCAGGGCGGCGGAGAAGAAGCGGCGCAGGAAACTCAGCCCTGCGTCGTCGTCGTCCGCCATCTCCTCCAGGTCCACCAGGAACCGGTACTTGCCGCTCGTCCACTCGCCTTCGTCGACGCGGAGCCGACAGACCAGCGAGTGGCCCTCGATCGAGAGCCAGGCATGGCCCCGTTCGGCCAGGTCGTGCCAGAGCCGCACCGTGCGATCCCAATGGCCCTCTTTCGTCTGTGCCGGGAGCCCGAGCAGCGCCTCGCTGATCGCCGCGTTCGCTGCCGCCAGCATGGCGCTGGCCTCGTGGATCACCACGAGCTGCGCCGCGCCGAGGCGTCCGTTCGGGTCCCGGTAGTGCCCCAGCGAGGTCACCTCGACGCTTTCGAGGAGTCTCGTGGCCAACGCCCTCTCGGCGGGCGCCGCGTCGGTGTCGCCAGCCCGTCTCTCGAAGTCGTGACGCGGGAAGTGGAGGAACCAGTCGAAGAGCATCACGTCACCGCCCTGAACGAAGTTCCGGAGGTCCTCCTCGGCCTTCTCCTGCTTGTCCGGCTCGCTGTTCGAGATGCCGTCGTAGTGCAGGAGGACCAGCAGCCGGTCACCGACCGGATCGTGGTGCAGCGTGACTCTCTGCCCGGTCAGCTCGATGCAGCTGCAGACCAGCAGGACGAGCAGGAACATCATTCCCCACAGATGTTGATGGGGTGGCTTGTGTGTCATGGCGTGACTCCCTGGCGCCTGCGCGTGAACTCGGTCTCACGGGTTTAACTGCAGGGACCCGGGGACCGGGGACAGACCCTGGGAGAATTCTCGCGGCCTTTCCTCCCGGATCCGCTCCCCGACGTCCGAGGGCCATCACCGCACCTCCGTGCACGGCGCCGGCGTGCCGGGGCCGAGTTGGTAGCCGATCGACTGACCGCAGCCTACCGTGTGGGGGTGCACCACCGAGGCTCATCTCGTCGGAGGACGGCCGTGTCGCGCTGGTCGAGACATCTTGTCGCGATCCTCATCGCCACGGTCGCTCCGTTCGCCGCGGCCGGCGAGATTCTCGTCGGTCCCGGGGACAGCTTGCAGGCGGCGATCGATCTCGCGTCGCAGGGCGACACGGTCCTCGTGGAGCCCGGGGTGTACGGCGAGGCGATCGTGATCGACAAGCGACTCGAGCTGCGCGCCTTGCAGGCCGCTGGAGTCACCACGATCGACGCGAGCGGCACGGGCCAACCGGTCGTACGATTGATCGCGGGCGCCGAGGACACCGAGCTGCACGGCTTCACGATCACGGGGGGATCCGGCTCGGAGGGCGGTGGGGTGGCCGCCGGCTTCGAGCGGCTGTCCGTGTTCGACTGCATCGTGGCCGGCAACGTGGCGACGGTCGACGGCGGCGGGCTGCACGCCGCCCAAGGTGTCGTGCTCGAGCGCTGCGTGTTCCGCCGCAACCGCGCCGGGGGCCGCGGCGGGGGCGTCGCGATCTGCGGCATGCAGGCCTTCCGCATCGAGGACACGCAGTTCGTGAGCAACCACGCGGGCAGCGACGGTGGCGGTCTCTCGGTCGAGGTCGACATCCCCACGGTCACGACCACGTGCAGTGAGGTGCGGCGCTGCGGGTTCGTCGACAACCTGTCGCTTGGCGACGGGGGCGGAGCCGCGGTGAGCTACGCGGCCAACGGCTTCGGCTTCGTGCTGGGGATCCTCCAGTTCACCAACGACCTGTTCCTGCGCAACACGGCCGCCGGCGTCGGCGGGGGGCTGGGATTGCTCGGCGGTTCCCAGGCGGCGGCGTTCGTCGATCACTGCAACCTGCTCGACAACAGCGCGTCATCGGGCGGCGGCTTGTGCGTGGGTCCCGGGTTGCCGACCGATGTCGCCAATACGATCGTGCGCGGGAACCAGCCCGACCAGATCGCCGACACCGGCCCCGTCGAGGTGGGCGCCAGCAACGTCGAGGGGGGCCTGCCGTCCGTGCCCGGCTTCCCGAACCTCGATGTCGACCCGGCGTTCGCCGATGCGGCCCGTGATGACTTCCATCTCACCGCGGGCTCGCCCTGTCGCGATGCCGGCGCGTCGGCGCTCGGGAGCGCTGTCGCCCGGGACCTCGACGGCGACCCGCGCCCCTTCGGGAGCGAGCGCGACATCGGCCTCGACGAGTTCCATCCGCATCTCTACGCGCTCGGCGAGGCACAGGCCGGGGCCGAGTTGAGCCTGCGGATCGTGGGCGTGCCCGGCGACGGCGACGTGTTGCTCCTCGCCGGCGCCGGCCTCGCCGACCCGCCCGCGCCGACGGGCTTCGGCCCGTTGTTGCTGCAGGCGCCGCTCACCGTGGTGTCGCTGGGTCCGATCCCGACCGACGGGATCCTCGAGCTGGACGCGCGGCTGCCGCCGGCAACGCCGCCAGGCGAGCAGTTCGTGCAGGCGCTGTCCGGCAGCCTGCTCACGAACGCGCTGGTGCTCGACGTCGTGCCTTGAGGCCCGTCCCGCTCTCGCACCGCGGCGGCCACCGCCGGCTCTGGGGCGGAATCAGCGGCTCTCGTCGCGACGATGGCCGGCGGCGTCCACGTGTCCACCGAGGCGGTCGGTGCGCCGTCGGTGCTTCCCCGTCCTTCAGCGCGATCCACCTCGCCACGATGACGAAGGTCGACGTCTACGTGCGGCCGTTCACCGGGCTCTTCGCCAGCGAGATCGAACGGGCGCGCCCATCCAGGTGGGGGATGCCGGCGCGGAGCTGCGGATCGCCACGCCCGAGGACACGCTGCTGCAGAAGCTGCGCTGGTACGACGACGGGGGCCGCGTCTCCGACAAGCAGTGGCACGACGTGCTCGGGATCCTCAAGGCGAGCGCGACCGCCGTTCCCGGCTGCATCGGACTCCCTTGCGGCGCGGCGACCTGCGACGATGGGGCGTGATGCACGTCACCACCTTCGCCGACCTCGTGCTGCTGCTGGCGGTGGCGGTGCCCGCGTCGCTGCTGATGAAGCGGCTGAGGCTGCCGGCCATCGCCGGCTACCTGCTGGTGGGACTGTTCGTCGGGCCCCATGCGCTCGGCTGGGTCGAGCAGGTCGAGACGGTCGAGTCGCTGGCCGAGATCGGCGTGGTGCTGCTGCTGTTCACGGTCGGACTGGAGTTCTCGCTGCCCCGCCTGCTGCTGCAGGGGCCCCGGCTGCTGGTGGCCGGCGGCGGGCAGATGCTCGTCACCATCGCCGCGGTGACCGGCCTGGCCCTGGTCATGGACGTGCCCTGGCGCACCGCCGTGCTGCTGGGCTTCCTGGGCGCCATGTCCAGCACCGCGTTCGTGCTCAAGGCCCTGTCCGACGCGCGGCAGCTCGACGCCCCGCACGGCCGCCTGTCCGTCGGCATCCTGCTGTTCCAGGACCTGTGCGTCATCCTGCTGATGGTCTCGGTGTCGCTGCTGGGCGGCGAGGCCGGAGGGGTGGGGCGCACCCTCTTCGTCCTGGGCGAGACCGTGCTGGGCATCGGCGCCGTGGTCGTCATGGCGCGCTACGGCTTCCCGCGGCTGGCAGCCCTGGTCGTGAAAGCCGGTGGCCGCGAGCTGTTCGTGCTCTTCGTCGCGCTGACGGTGCTGGGCTCCGCGTGGCTGGCCCAGGTCTTCGGTCTGTCGGTGGCGCTGGGTGCGTTCATCGCGGGGCTGTTCATCTCGGAGTCCGAGTACAGCCACGAGGTCGTGTCGGAGATCGTCCCGTTCCGGGACGTGTTCAACGCCATGTTCTTCATCTCGATCGGCATGCTGGTGGACCCCGGGCTCGTGGTGGAGCACGGGGCCCTGGTGCCGGCCCTGGCGCTGGGCCTGGTGCTGCTGAAGGCAGGCCTGGTCGCGCCGCTGCTCATGCTGCTCACGCGGCAGGTGCGCCTGTCGCTGCTCACCGCCATCTCCATCGCGCAGGTGGGCGAGTTCTCGCTGATCCTCGCGAGCCTGGGCCGTGCCCAGGGCCTGTTGGAGAGCGAGGCGATGGGCCTGGTGCTGGCGGTGGCCTCGTTGACGATGCTGGCCTCCCCGTTCCTGATGAACGCGGCCCCGTGGCTGGCTGACCGATTGCCGAAGCGAGTCGGCCGCGCCGAGGAACCGGACGCGGTCGCGGCGGCCACCGCCGGTCCCGACGTGGTCCTCGTCGGCCACGGGCAGGTGGGCCAGCACGTGGCACGGGTCCTGAAGGCCGCCGGCATCACCTTTTGTGGGGTGGACCTCGACATCGACCAGGCGGCCCGGGCAAGGCTCGACGGGCTGCCGATGATCTTCGGCGACGCCACGCGGCCGGAGGTGCTCACACGCGCCGGCCTGAAACGGGCCCGGGTGCTCGTCCTGACGATGCCCGACCCCGAAGGCGCGCGCCGCGCCGTGCGGGCGGCGAGGCGCCTCTCCGAGGATGTGCACATCATCGTGCGGACCCGTTTCGCCGCCGAGCGCACCGAGTTGCGCCGACTCGGCGCCGACCGGGTCATCCCCGAACAATTCGAGACCTCCATCGAGATCTTCAGCTCGACCCTGCGGCAACTCGGCCTGGCCTCGGCCAACGTGGCGCTGCAGGCCGAGATGATCCGTCACGAGGGGTACGAGATGCTGCGCGAGGGAGCCGGCGGCGAGGGCGCTCTCGCGGGTCTCTCGGGCGTGGCGGCGCTGCGGGCACTGCTCGCCCGGACCACGCTCGACACGGTGATCATCGACGCCGGGTCGCCGGTCGTGGGGCTGACCCTGTCCGAGCTGGGCCTGCGCGAACGCGTGGGAGCCAACGTGGTGGTCGCGGTGCGGGACGACGAGCCCATCACCGAGCTGGGCGGGAGCTTCCGGCTCCAACCGGCCGACGTGCTGGTCCTACTCGGCGGCCATGAGCAGGTCCTCATGGCGCGGCGGGTGTTCAAGGGCCTCCCTCCGGCCGAGACCGTGGACGGCGTGTCCGCCGACCTCTGATCGGCGCGCGACAGCGTACTCGCGAACCACGGGTCCCTGGGCGTCTCGCTCGGCGTCGGACTGGGCCCGAGACCGCGACGGAGGGCTGAGCGCCAGAGGCGCTACGGCCCCGGGATCGACGCGCTCACGATCAGGATCGAAGACGGCGCACCGAGTCGGATCCCGCCGTCGGTCTCGGCGACGACCGCTTGGGCGAAACCCGTCGCCGCGTCGGTGCCGGCCGGCACGCGCGGGCTCTGGAAGGCGGCGACCAGGGTGCCGTCGGCTCCCGCGGTGCCCAGGATCGCCTGGACCGGTGCCGCGCCGAGGTGTTGCACGCCCTTGAGGGCCGGCACGAACGCCCAGTCCGGCGTCGACGCGATGCTCAGCAGGACGAGATCGCCCGGCTCACCCGAGTAGCTCACGTGTGCCCGCGTGAGCTCCCGGACGACGGCGGGGGTCTTGATCGCCCGGTGGTCGTCGTCGAGGTCCTCGACGATGCTGGGCGTTCCGGTCGCCTCGATCGGCGGGCCGGGGGTCGCCTGCCCACCGCCGGACGCGAAGGTCGTGGCCAGGTGCTGGACGTCCGCGCCGTCGCGCACGACGAGGCCCGACGCCGTGGGGTCGGACGTCGGCAGCAAGAACACGTCCCCCGTGTCACCGCCGATCAGCGACGACCCGCTCGTGAACAGCTCTGACGAGGTGCAGTCGATGCCGATCCCACCCTGCGCGGCAGGGTGCAGGACCTCGTCGCCGCCCCGACCGCCCGTGAACGTGCAGCCGTGGAGCGCGACCCGGCTGTTCGTCAGCAGGCCCCCGTCGCCCCCGAGGTACGTGGACCCGCCGACGCTGTGGGCGCCGAAGCCTCCCACGACCTCGGTGTCCACGACCACGACGCAGGCGCTGTCGTCCACGTCGAGACCGCGCCAGCCCGTTTCGGAACCACCCCACTTGGGAATGCCATTCGCGCCGGCCACCACCAGGTCCTCGAGCCACACGCAGCCGTCGTTGTCGTCCAGCTCCAGGCCGACGAACTGGGTCGGCAGGAAGAAGGTGGGCGCGGACCGGCCCTCGATGTCGAGGAAACGCAGGGTCACGACCTCTCCGGGCGCGAGGTTGCGGATGCGCAGGTCTTCCAGCTCGGGCCGGACGTCGCCGTCGCCGACGAGGGTCAGGGGCTTGCCGTCGAGGGTCGCGAAGTCGTAGCGCTCGGTGTGCGGGCGCACGAGGATCACGTCGCCGGCGGCGGCCGCCGAGATCGCGGCCTGGAGCTGGAGGTGGTCCCCGCTGCCGTCGCCGGCCACGACGAGGACGCTCTGGCTCCACGTCGACGTCGTGGCGAGGAGCAGGGCCAGCAGGCCGCCGAACCCGCCAATCCAAGGGGCATGCTTCATGCGGTGGCTCCGGTCCGGGCGCGTGGCGATCAACGACCGCACACTATCACGCTTGTTCAGACCCGTCAGCGCGGCGCGATGGGCCGTCGCCGCGCCCCCAGCGGTGGTGCGTGTTTCGCCGACCCGGGAGGCCCGGCTCACTCCTGGTGGAAGTGCAGCTCGTTGCCATCGGGATCCGCCACGACCATCTCGCGCGTGCCCCAGGACTGGTCGGTGGGGAGCAGGTGGAAGGTCACCCCGCGCCCGGCCAGTTCCCGGTGCAGCGCGTCCACGTCCGGCACGCGCAGGTAGACGTGTCCGGGCGGCGTGCCGTCGCCGGGGAACGAAGTCAGGTGCACGTAGGCGGCGTCGCGACGCAGCACGCGATAGGTCGGGTCTTCCCGCGCGGGGTCGGGCCTGTAGACGTGGCACGACCGGAAGCCGAGCAGGTCGCCGTAGAAGGCCACGGCCGCCGCGTCGCTGGTCACGCTCAACACCGGGATGGCCGGCGCCAGGCCGTTGACCGCGACGGGCGGGTACTTGTCCAGGTGTTCGGCCGGTCGCACCGGGCGACGCACGAGCTCGCCCTCGCAGTTCGGACAGCGTTGCTCGAGCTGCTCCCCGCAGACCTCGCAGAAGGTGCACTCGAACGAGCAGATGCGCGCCGGGGCTTCCGGCGGCAGCGGCGCGTCGCAGCGCTCGCAGTGGGGGTGGAGTGCCAGCATGGTGCCCAGGTTCGGTCGCGCCGGTCGGACCCGCAAGAGGCGAGGGGATGGCAACGAACCGGAGGCGGGCCCGCGCTCGCTCAGGGGCCCGCGCGTCAGAAGTGGTCGATGACCGTGATGCCACCGCCCTCGGCGCCGTCCGCCATGCCCGCCAACGCCGCCGCGCCTTCGGCCAGCGAGAGGGTGCGGCCGACGAGCCGGCGTGGATCCAGGCGGCCGTCCTCGATCAGGGCCAGCAGCGCCCCGAACCGGTGGGCCTGCATGCCGAGGCTGCCCCGGAGTTCGAGCTCACGGTGGATGACCTCCGACATCGGCACCGCCGGCGTGGCGTGCTCGCCGGTCATGAGCCCGACCTGCACGTGGCGCCCCCGCTTGGCCAGCGAGTGGACCGAGTCGGTGAAGGTCTTCGTGTGGCCGAGGGCATCCATCGAGAGCTGGGCACCTCCGCTCGTCAGGTCACGCACGGCGCTGGCCACGTCGGGTTCCTCGCGGGCGTCGATGACGCACTCGGCGCCGAGGTCCGTCGCCAGCTCCAGGGCGTCGGTGCGGATGTCCACGCCGATCACGCGAGCACCGAGCGCGCGGGCGATCATCACGGCCGCCAGACCCAGACCGCCGCAGCCGTGCACGGCCACCCACTCGCCGGCGGCGACGCGTCCCTGATCGACCAGCGCACGGAACGCGGTGGTGACCCGGCAGCCCAGCCCTGCGGCGCTGACGAAGTCGAGGCCGTCCGGCAGAGCCACCAGGTTCACGTCGGCGTGGTCGATCCAAACCAGTTCGGCGAAGGAGCCCCAGTGCGTGAAGCCGGGCTGCATCTGCCGGTCGCAGAGGTGCTGATGCTCGGCTCGGCACGAAGGACAGGTGCCGCAGGCCACGACGAACGGCACCGTGACCCGGGCCCCGGGCTGCCAGTTGCGGACCTGCGGGCCCACGGCGACGACCTCGCCCGCCAGTTCGTGGCCGGGCACGTGGGGCAGCGTGATGTCGGGGTCGCGACCGCACCAGCCGTGGAAGTCGCTGCGACAGATGCCGGTGGCCGCCACGCGGATCACGACGCCGGCTTCGCCGGGCTCAGGGTCCGGCACGTCGCCGACGAGGATCGGTCCGCCGAACGTCTCGTACACGGCGGCTCTCACGTCGCCCTCGGACTCGTGTGCAAGGCTCGCCGATCGGTCACGGTTCGGATGATACCGGTGCGCGCGGCCGACCGGTTCCGTCGTGCGAACCGGGTCGGGTGAGGCTCGCATCAGGTCCGTCCGTGGGCGGGTCGGGCTCATCGATCGGCCGCCTCGCCAGGCCGGAGCCGGGGCGGAAGCCCACGATGCGGAAGCGCGGGCGCGAGGCGGGGGCCTGGACCCCGGGTGCGCGTCGGGGCAGCAGCCGGATCAGCAGCACCACCACCACGACGCGCAGGGCGCTGCTCAGCGCGAAGATGTGGCGGGCATCGACGGCCGCCGAGAGCAGTGCGCTGCCCGCCAGGCTGCCCAGCAGTTGCGCCGAGCCGGTCACCACGCTCTGGGCCGCGAAGATCGTCGGGCGCATGCGGCGGTAGCCGAGTTCGAGCAGCAGCGAGAAGCTGCTGACCTCGAACCCCGACCAGGCGAAGCCGGACAGCGCCTGGCACAGCAGCACGCCCCAGAGGTCGTTCACGAAGACCCAGGGCAGGGGCACGAGCGCGAGCATCAGGCCGCCCCGGGCCAGGGCTCCCTGGGAGCCGTGCCGGTCGATCCACCGTCCCCACAGGGGCAGCACCAGCACCTTGGCCACCACCAGGCAGGCCGACGCGGCCATGTACTCGAGGTAGGTGAAGGCGAGCTCCTCGAGCATGAACGGATTGAAGAAGGGCGAGGCGAGGTAGACGGTGACCTGGAGCAACCCGATCAACAGGACCAGCCGCCACGCTCCGGTCCCGCGCTCGGTCCGCAGGAACCGGACGACGCGGGTGCGATCCGGCATGCCCGAGAAGCGCCCCTCGCGCGAGGCGACCAGCAGCCCCAGAGACACGCATCGGGAGAGGCCCGCCAGCAGGTAGACCAGCGCGAAGCCGGTGCCGCCCACCGCGCCCGCCACCCCGGCCCGCGCCGGCTCGAAGCGGTTGAGGATCAGCCCGCCGACGACGAGTCCCAGCAGCGTGCCCGCGTAGGCGCCGCGGTTGCGCGTGGCGAAGTAGCGGCCGCGCTCGGGGGCCGGCACGAGATCGCCGAACCAGGAACTCCAGGCCGTGCCCGCGGACTGGGCGCAGATCTGGTACGCCGTCGAGATCGCGATCAGCAGGTCGGTGGTGGTGCGCCCGGTCGCGTCGAGCCCCGCGAGCAGGAACAGGATCGCCACCTGTCCCGCCGCCGCGCCGACGACGACGGGCTTGCGCCTCCCGAGGACGCGCAACAGCCGCAGGGCCAGGACCGGGCCGGCCGCGCCGACCGCCAGGGGCAGGCCGACGAGCAGGGCGATCTGTGCCGGCGTCGCCCCGAGGCGCACCGCATCGGCGAGGAAGTAGGCCTCGCCGAGTCCCACCATGACCGCGTAGACCGCGGCGTCGACTCGCGAGAGCTGCATGCTGCGGTGGCGATCCGCGTCGGTCAGCTCGGTCGGGGTCGAGGCGTTCACCCAGACAGGAGAGCCTTCAGCGCGGGCGGATTCCAGGGGTCAGCCCGGCGACACGCCTGGAGCGGCGGGGCGCCGAGCTGTCAGCGCTCCGCGGGCGTGGCCTGCGCGTCGGCGGCGTGGGCCAAGGCCATGAACTCGTCGAGATCGCCCGCCGGCGCGCCGAGCACGGCCAACGCCTGCGCGAACCGCGCGCGACGCACCTGGTCCAGCGCCTCCTCGTAGCCCTGTGCGCGCACCGCCGCGATGGTCAGCGGCAGCGCGTGGTCGAGCTCGATGCCCGTGCCCTGGAACGGCGTGACACCCGGCTCGACCATCGGCCACGCGCTGAACATGACCTTCGACCCGTCGGGCCCCTCCGAGGTGTGCACCGCCGCCTCGGCTCCGGCGGTGGGCCCGCCGACGACGGTGGCGCGCCCCGCGTCCCGCAGGATGCGCGCGGCCCACTCGCCGCCGCTCGCGCTGCGCGCGTCGACGAGCGCGACGACCCGGCCGCGATAGCGCGGCGTGCGCGGTCGGATCACGCGGGTCTGCCCGCCGCTGTTCCCCCAGGCGTAGCTCAGGGAGCGCTCCAGGAAGTTCCCGAGGAACGGGTCGGACGCCGCGACCTGACCGCCGCCGTTGCCCTGCAGGTCGAGGATCAGCCCGTCGGTGTCGCCGAGCTCTCTCAGGGCGGCGCGCAGCATCGTGGTCATCTTGCCGTCGGGCCCGAGCGTGCCCTTGGAGGGGTCGAAGGTCTTCACGTGCATGTACCCGATGGAGCCGACCCGACCCGTCACCAGCCAACGCTCGCCGAAGTGCTTGTCCGGCGGCGGGAGGTTGGACTCGTCGGGCCGGCGCAGTTCCTCCTCGGTCTCGGTGCCGTCGGGCCAGCGCAAGCGGATCGTGAAGGTCGAGCCGAGAGGCCCGGCCGCGAGGATGTCCGCCGCGCCCTGGAGCGCCTGGCCCCGGACCGCGACGATCTCGGGATAGGCGCGCGGGTCGTCGGCGCATGTCGGCGGCGCGTCGGGGGCCTCACCCTCGGGCCACGCCAGCGCGTAGGCGCGCCGCTCGATCATGCGGGTCTCCACGTCCGGGTACGACCAGCGCCCCCTGATCGTGTCCATCGCCGGGATGAACGCGACGTGTGGGTCCGGCAAGGCCGAGATCAGGCGCGCCAGCTCCCAGGCGAACTCGTCGGCGTTGGCGGCGGCGAGCGCGCGCGGCCGGTGCTCCGCACGCTCGGCTGTCCAGTCGACGCCGTAGAACTCGAAGTACGGATAGTCGTCGCGCAAGCGCTCCCAGTGCGCGTCGAAGGTATCCGCGAAGAGCTGCGCATCGGCGTCCTGGGGCGGAGACGACGCGGCCAGGGCGAAGACCACGCCGAGCACGACGGTGACCGGGGTCGCGGCGCGACGAAGGTTGGATGGTGTCATGGCGGCGGGTCCCTGACGGTCCGAGTCGGCCCTCCCACCAGGTAGGGGCCGCCGAGCTCGGAGGTGTGACGGGCCGATTCTCGCCGAGCGTTCCCCCTCCGCCCGAAGCCCCCGCCCCGCGAGCCGCCTGTTCATCCTCGGACTGCTGATCCTGACCGCGCCGGCCATGGCCCAGGACACGCCATCCGGGACCTCGACCCGATCAGCTCTTCGGGTTGCCGATCCAGCGCGCGGTGTGGATGCCGCGCGCCGGGTCGCTGGCTGCTTCGTCGATGTCGAGCTTGCTGAACACCTCGTAGCCGCCGTTCGTCGTCTCGTAGTGCACGCCGAAGTCGATGAACCGCGCGCCCTCGGGGCCGCCGCGGAAGGCGTGGATGTTCGCGCGGGTGCGGCTCAGCGACGAGCTGCGCCCGCGCGTCAGCAGCGTGCGTTGGACCTCGCGCAGGTCGAAGGGCGTGTCCAGCACGCGCGGGCTCGGCGCGCCCGCTTCCGGCTCGTAGTGGCGCACGGTGGCCTCGCCCTCGACGCCCACCGACACGAACGAGAAGCCGACGTGGTTGTGGGGCGTGATCACCGCGTTCGGGGCCAGCTCGAACTCGAGCACCAGGAAGGTGGGCGAGGCGGCGATCGGGCCGCTCGTGAAGTCATCGCTGGAGTAGGCGTCCTGCTGGCGTCCGGGGAGCCGCTCGACTCCCAGGACCGACAGCTCGGCGAGCAGCGCGTGCAGGAGGCCATCGTCGTCGGTGGAACCGGTGGCCACCGCCGCGTTGGCCCGCTGCTGCCAGGTGTCGAGGAAGGCGGCGACCTCGTCGGCGCGGACCTCGTCGTCATCCGGAACCCGGGCTCCGCTCACCGGAGCGTTCGCCGCGGAGGTCGCGGCGGAGGTCCCCGCCGTCGTCGCGGCCGCGAGCGCCATCCAGGCGGGGACGGCGAGCGCACCGCGCAGCGCCGTGCGCCTCGTGAGGCGGACACCGCGGGTCGATGAACCCTCGAGTTGGTCGTGGCACATGGACTCGCTCCGTTCAGGGATGGAGGCGCGCAGACGGCGGCGCCGCGTGACCCGGATGGCCCGGGCTGTCGGTCCTGGTCGACCGCGGTCCCGGTCTCACGGCAGGATGTCCTGGGAGCGGACACCGTGCACGCTGCGGCGACCTCGACCGGCCCGCGACTCCGGGAACCAGTGTTGCGTGCGCAGGCAGAACCGCACCAGCGCGAGCATCAACGGGACCTCGATGAGCACGCCGACCACGGTGGCCAGGGCGGCGCCCGACGAGAGGCCGAAGAGCATCGCCGCGGTGGCGATGGCCACCTCGAAGTGGTTGCTCGCGCCGATCATGGCGGTGGGCGCGGCGTCGGCGTAGCGCAGCCGGAACAGGCGGGCCAGTCCATACCCGAGGGCGAAGATGAGCAGGGTCTGGACGATCAGGGGGACCGCGATCCAGAGGATGGTGAGCGGCGCGTCGAGGATCACGTCGCCCTTGAAGGAGAACAGGAGCACGAGCGTCAGCAGCAACGCGCCGATGGTGATCGGCGTGAGCACGTGCAGGAAGCGCTGCTTGAACCAGGTCTCGCCCTTGCGCGCGATGATCCAGCGGCGCGACACGAATCCGGCGACGAGCGGCAGCGCCACGTAGATGCCGATGGACGACAGCAGCGCCTGCCACGGCACGGGCAGCCGGCCGACGCCGAGCAGGTACCCGCCCAGCACGCCGTACAGAACCAGCATGACCAGCGAGTTGACGGCGACCATGACCAGCGTGTGCCCGTCGCTGCCGCGAGCCAGGTGGCCCCAGACCAGCACCATCGCGGTGCAGGGCGCGACGCCGAGCAGGATGCAACCGGCGAGGTAGCTCCGCCACAGCGGGACCTCGAGCAGCTTGACACCCTCCTGTACCACCACGCGGCCGGCGCCGTACGTCGCGCCTTCGGCGAGGTCGAGTCCGAACGGCAGCCGGACCAGGTCGGTGGCGTCGGGCCCGATGAGGTGCAGGAACACCGTGCCCAGGAAGAAGCTCGAGATGGCCAGCATGGTGAACGGCTTGATGCACCAGTTCACGAGCAACGTCAGCAACACGGGGCGCCTGCTCTTCCCCGCCGTGACGACCTCGGCGAAGTCGATCTTCACCATGATCGGGTACATCATCAGGAACAGGCAGATCGCGATGGGGATCGACACGACGGGCGCGCCGTCGACATCGAGCGTCATCCCGTCCAGCGCACGGGCGAACCCCGGGGCGACGCGACCGAGCGTGATGCCGGCGCCCATGCAGAGCACGACCCAGAGCGTGAGCAGGCGCTCGAACCCGTGCATCCGGGGAGGCGCCGCGTCCGAGGCCACGGGCCCGTTCATGCGTCGCACGCGCCTACGAACTCGCCGTCGGCAGGATCAGCTTGTCGCCGAACCGCCGCTCGAAGAACTCCACCCGCTGCCGGCCGTTCGCGGTCTGCGTCGCGGCCCACTCGGTGTGCTGGAACGCGGTCGGCGAGCTCTCGCGGATCGGGTCGAGGAACGGGCGCACCTTGGTGTAGAGCAGGATGCCCTCGCCGCTGTTCTCGACCAGCAGCTCGGGCTCGATGATGCCGCGTTGCCCGAAGCCGAAGACCATCTCCCAGTAGCTGACGACCTGACGCCAGGCGGCGTTGTCGGCGTGGCCGAAGTCGAGGATGGCGACGATGTCGTCGAAGCTCCGCGGCCAGAAGCCGAAGCTGATCGCGTCGCGGGACCTGCGCATCACCTCTTCGCGGCGCATCTCGTAGAGACGCAGGATGAGTTCGGCGTCCTGGAAGCCTGGGGTGTGGTCGGTGGCCATGGAGGGTCTCCGTGTCTGGCGGGGGCGGGTCCCGCGATCATCCCAGGGTCGGGCGTGGGTCGCCACCCGGTGGAATGTCGCCGGATGCACTCGCTCTTCCCGCCGACCGAGGCCATGATTCGCGCTCCGAAGGGCGGGACACCCCGGACGACCGGCCGAGGCGGTGGTGGAGATGGCGATGGCGACAGCGACGACACGGCCCTGGGACGAGTTGGCCGAGATGCTGGCTGCGGAGGCGGACGCGACCGCTCTCGAGTCCTACCTTGACGGCCTGACCGACGGCGATGTCGTGCTCGCCGTCTCGCGCCTCGACGCCGAGGCGCGCGCGCACCTCCTGGCGACCCTCGATCCCGACGAAGCCGCCGACCTGGTGGAGCTGCTGCCCGAGACGCAGGTCGTGGAGGCCCTGGAGGACCTGCCGCCCAACGAGGCCGCGCGTATCGTCGAGGAGCTGCCGAGCAACGAGCAGGCGGACCTGCTCGGTGACCTCCATGAGCCCGAGGCCGAGGCGATCCTGGCGGAGATGAAGCCCGGCCCGGCGCAGAGGTTGCGCCGCCTGGCGGCCTACCCCGATGACGTGGCCGGCGGCCTGATGATCACCGAGCGCCTGGCCTACCGGCCGAGCCGGACCGTGGCCGCAGTCGTGTCGGACCTGCGTCTCCACGCCGAGGAGTACCAGGACTACGACATCCAGTACATCTACGTGCTCACGCGTGTCGGGCGGCTGTTGGGAGTGCTGCGCATGCGCGACCTGCTGCTCGCGCCCGAGAGCCAACGCGTGCGCGACCTCATGCGGCGCGACACGGAGACCGTGCCCGACGACATGTCGCTCGAGGAGTTGCGCCGGCTGTTCGAACGCCATCCCTACTACGGCGTGCCGGTGGTGGACGCCCAGCAGCGGCTGCTCGGCATCGTGCAGAGGGCCGATGTCGAGGAGGCCGTGACCGAGCGCACCGAGCGCGACTTCCAGCGCGTGCAGGGTGTGATCTCGGGCGAGGAGCTGCGCAGCATGCCCCTGCTGCTGCGGTCGCGCCGGCGCCTGGCGTGGCTGGCCGTCAACGTGGTGCTCAACATCCTGGCCGCCACGGTCATCGCGTTCCACGAGGACACGTTGACGGCGGTCATCGCGCTGGCCGTGTTCCTGCCGATCATCTCGGACATGAGTGGCTGCTCGGGCAACCAGGCGGTGGCCGTCACGCTGCGCGAGTTGTCCCTGGGTGTGGTGGCGCCCACCGAGGCCCGGCGCGTGTGGCGCAAGGAACTCGGCGTGGGCGTGATCAACGGCATCGTGCTCGGTCTGCTGGTGGCGCTCGCGGCCTGGGCCTGGAAGGGCAACCCCTGGCTGGGGCTCGTCGTCGGCACGGCCATGGCCGTCAACACGCTCGTCGCCGTCTCCCTGGGGGGCACCCTGCCGCTCATCCTGCGCCGGGTCGGTGTCGACCCCGCGCTGGCGGCGGGGCCCCTGCTCACGACCGTGACGGACATGGCCGGCTTCCTGCTCGTGCTCAGTCTGGCCAGCAGCCTGCTGCCACGGCTCGTGTCATGATCGGCGGAGTGCAGCTGCCGCGACGGGCGGCGCCCGCGGCCGGCGAGAGGATCGAGCCGCTCAGAGCGTGGCCAGCTCGACGTTGGTGAACCGGCCCGGCTCGGCCCTCCTGGACTCCACCTTCCGCTCGAGCGACTCGACCACGACCGGAGCGAAGTCCACCTTCTCGAACAGTTGCGCGCTGCCGAGCCCGCCCGGGCTGAAGACGTTGATCTCCATCAGCTTGTCGCCGGCGAGGTCCAGCCCCACGAGGAACATGCCGTCCTCGATCAGGCGCGGGCGCACCTCCTCCGCGACGCGCAACATCGACTCGTCGACCTCGGCCCGGCGCAGCTTGCCGCCCGCATGGATGTTGCTGCGCAGGTCGTCACCGGTGCGGATGCGACGGAAGGCCGCGTACCGGCCCTGCTGCACGAGCGGGAGTCCGTTCATCAGGAACATCCGGGTGTCCCCGGCCGCCGCGGCGGGCAGGTACTCCTGGGCGATCAGGTAGCCGTCGCGCGTCACGGCGCCCACGATCTCGTCGAAGTTGCGTCGGTCCTCGCGGCGCAGGATGAACACGCCGCTCCCGCCCGAGCCGAGCAGCGGCTTGACGATGATGACGCCCTCGTCCTCCAGGAACGACCGGATGCGGTCCCGGCTGCGGGTCACGAGGGTCCGCGGGCGGACCCGTTCGGGAAAGGTCTGCAGGTAGAGCTTGTTGGACGCCTTGGCCAGGCCGTTGGGATCGTTCAGCACGAGCACGCCGCGTCGCATCGCGAGTCGTCCGAACTGGACCCCTGCGAATTGCGCCCACGGATGTTGCGCCGCCGGGTTGCTGCGCAGGAACAACACGTCGCATTCGTCGAGCACGACGGTGGCCTGGATCGCCTTGCTGCTCCTCAGGGCCTGCAGGAAGCTGTCCGACGTGTAGTGGCCGGGGGGCACCGTCCGCGCGTGCCCGCCGAGCGTGTCGTCCGGGTTGTAGGCCAGGGTGCCGGTACTCAGGATCCATGCGTCGTGCCCGCGGTTGACGCACTCCGCGGCCAGTCGGTAGGTCGTCGCCCCCGAGGCATCGCTGTCCATCACGTTGACGACGAAA
This sequence comes from Planctomycetota bacterium, assembly GCA_029259725.1. Classification (GTDB taxonomy): domain Bacteria; phylum Planctomycetota; class B15-G4; order B15-G4; family B15-G4; genus JAJDER01. The sequence continues at coordinate 60,726 of JAJDER010000012.1, forward strand.
CCGATCTTCATGCGTCTTCGACCTCGGCCAGGTCCTCGCGCACGAGCTGGAGGACGGAGCCGTCGCCGTCGCGAGTGCGCGCCAGCCGCTCGGTGGTGTCCGCACGGGTCAGGTAGCGAGGCTCGAGCGGTGGCGGCAGCAGGACCTCGCGGTGCTGCAGTTCCTGGATGATGGGCAGGTGCGCGAGTGCGAACTTCCCGCTGTAGAGCGGCGCCAGGTCGTGACCCTGGCGAACGTATCGGACGACGGACTGCAGGCCTCGCAGGTAGACGACGTCCTTGGTCAGGCCGCCGCCGCGATAGACCCGCATCGTCGTCGTGTAGGCCATCCGCGGTGAGAAGCCGTGCGTCTCGCGGAGATTGTCGAAGCTCTCGACGAAGGAGGCGCCGGCGACCAGGTGTTGCGCCGTGACGACGCGTGCCGCGAGCTGACGCATGCGGTCCCGACTCAGCCCGCCCACCAGATACTCGGCGAACACGGCCAGGCCCTCCTGCAGCTCTTCGTACGCGGACAGGCCGGAGTAGAGCTGCCGGAACGGTTGCGCCCGGCCGTTGTAGTAGGTGAGCACGTGCGTGCCGACCTCGTGCGCCAGCAACGCCTCGACCCGCGAGCGCGGCACGCTCAGGTCCCGGTTGATCATCAGCTTGCCGCGCGACACGATCAGGCCCGTCACGTTCTTGGTGATCCTCGCCGTGGCGTCGAAGTCGGGGCACGCCCGCCGGTAGTGATCGAACTCCGCCCGTGCGAAGCCGGCGAACTGCTCGGCGTCCACGCGCATCTCGCTCGTGGTCGCCCGGGACGTCCGCGGCAGGCTGGTGAGCAGGTTCTCGGCGAGCGCGACCAGCTCGTCGTCCACCGCGCCGAACAGCTGGAGGCTCTCGTGCACGAAGCGGGGCGTGTCGCGATCCCGGAGCATCGTGAGCTTGAGTTCGAGTTCCTCCTGCTTGTCCAGGAACAGGTGCTGCAGGGCGGGATCCTCGATGCGCTCGATCGGGATCTGGTAGAGCCTGCGCTTCAGCAAGCCGGTGTCGATCGGGAGCGGGCGGTAGTGGAACGCGGGAACGCGCTCGAAGCCGCTGCCCTTGAACACCTCGTAGGCGGCGTTCGAGTTGACCGGATTGAGCAACAGCAGGTAGTCGAAGGCATCGCTCACCGCAGCCAGTCGCCGGTCGACCTCCCAGACCGCCTTCACCACGGCCCGACGGCCCAGGGTGTGGTAGTGCTCCGGGGAGCGCGTCGTGTGCGAGCACGTGAACTCGAAGAACGCCTGACGCAGGGCGAGGCCCAGGCTGCGTCGTAGCGAGCGCATCACCGGCGGGTACTGTTGATCCGATTCCGGACGCCGGTACACGGGCGGCACGGCGAGCCCGATGATGGCGCAGTGCGCCGCCGCGGCAGCCTCCGGCGAGAGCAGCGGTCCCAGGCCGGGGGGCTGGCAGTCGCCGTCCAGCTCCACGTTGGCCAGGACGCCCTGCTTGAGCACCTTGATCGACACGAGTCGCGACCGCAGCACGTCGACGGTGCGATCCATGCCACCGTCCTCGGGGGCGTGCACCGTGAACGTGGGTCGGACCGTGGGAACGGCCGGGTCGTTGGCGCGGCCACCGTCGGGCGCGGACCACAGCTCCACGATCAGGAAGGAGCCGAACACACCGGACAGCTCGGCGCTGACACGATGCAGGAGGGCCCGGACCTGGGCGTCGTGGCGGGGGTCGGCGGGCGCGATCAGGTACGAGGCGCTGGTCTTGACGAGCTGATCCGTGCCGACGTCCTTGCGATCGTGCGGCCGGCGGTAGACGCACAGGAAGGGCAGCTGCCGGTCCACGTGCAACCGGCCTCCGTCGGGCAGGCTGCGTCGGACGCGCTGGTTGTTCGCCAGGCGTTTGCACACGGCTTCGATCAGCGCATCCGAGATCTCGTTCCCGCCTCGGCGCGGCTTCTTCACGAGTCAGGTCTCCGGCGAGGTGGGCGGCGCGGTGGCTTGAACTCCTCCTTGCGCAGCCCGTACCGGCGCATGCGTTCGTACAGCGAGCGTGGATCGACGTCCGCGCGGCGGGCGGCCTCGGCCACGCGGCCTCCGGCGGCTCGCAGGACTCTGGCGAGGTAGGCGCGCTCCACGACCTCGAGGGTCTGACTGCGCAGGCTTCGCAGCGTCGGCAGGTGGGCCGGGTCGTGCAGCCAGGGGGCCTCCAGCACGAGAAAGCCTCCGTCCGGGGGGGGCAGCGGGCGCGCCAGCAGGTCCGGCGGGAGATCCTCCAGCCCGATCCGATCCCCGCGGGAGAGCAGGGTAGAGCGCTCCACGACGCTCCAGAGTTCACACACGTTGCCGGGCCACGTGTGTTGCTGCAGGGCGTCCAACGCGGATGGCGTGAAGCCGTCGACCGCCAGCCCGTAGCGGGCCCGGCACTTGCGATGGGCCGCGAGAGCGAGATCCGGCACATCCTCCGGGCGGTCGCGCAGCGGTGGTGTCGTGAGCTGGGCCAGCCCCAGACGGCGATGGAGTCCCGGATGCAGGTCCCCGCGCTCGACATGGGACTCGGGCGCATCGGCGACCGAGGCCAGGATCCGGACGTCGACGTGGAAGCGGTGGCGTCCACCGACGCGCTGGCACTCGCCCGTGTCGAGCACCTCCAGCAGCTTGGCCTGCAGGCGAAGTGGGGCGCGTTCGATGCGTTCCAGGAACAGGGTGCCCCCGTGTGCGCGCTCCATGACGCCGCGCCCGGCCGTCGGCGGGCCCGCGAGCGCCTCCGCCGCGTGCCCGAAGAGGGCGCTGTCGAGCGTCTCCTCCGGGCTGTCGCTGCAGCGGAGACTCTGGAACGGCCCCTGTGATCTCGCGCTCTCGCCGTGCAGGACGGGGCCGAGCCAGGTCTTGCCGCTGCCGGGTTCGCCCTGGATCAGGACCGGTGAGCCGCTCGCCGCGAGGCGCCGGGCCGCGTCCTGGAAGCGACGGATGGCCAGACTGCGGGTGCCCAGGGCATCCAGGCGGCGATCGAGTCGCGGCCGGGTCACCACGCGGCGGTCGCGCTCCGCGCTGGTCCGGGCGGCGATGGTCTCGAGCGCGTCCCCGAGCCTCTCGACGTCCGTGCCGGCCTCGAGCACGGCCAGGCAGCCGGCGGCCAGGCAGGCCTGTCGTTCCAGCCCGTCGGACCGGCCGATCAGGATCACGTCCGGTGCGCCGGGGGCGGCCCGGAGGGCTCGCACGAAACCCGCCGGATCCTCGCTCAGCAAGGCCGTGCCCAGGATCACCAGGTCGACGACATCCGTGCGCACCGCCGCCCAGAGCTGCGGCGCACCCTCGGCGAGCGTGACCAGCGACCGACGAGCCAGTGCCGCTCGCACGCGCTCCAGATCTGGGGAGCCGGGGATGCAGAGCAGGATCCGGAGCAGCATGGGACAAGGGGCGACGGCCGTCAGGGCTGCCGCTCGAGGAAGCCAGGGCGGACGTGAGCATACTCGAAACGGCATCTTGATTCCGATTTTCAATACATCTTGCGTCCGATTGGGGCGACCCGTCACACTCGGAGTCGCCGAACAACCGACCCCGGCAGGCGACGGGGAGCCGCGAGGAAGCGTGCATGCGAGCGATCTGGGAGCTGACCGAGAGAAACCTGGGCCTGCCCCTGGTCGCGACGGCCGTCCACCACGGCAGCGACCTGCGCGAGGAGCTCCATCCCCATCTGGCGTTGTCCGAGGCGGGTCGGCTCCGGGAGGAAGACCCCTACACCGGGCTTTGGACCGGCATCGCGGCGACCGGCATCGTGGTGCACCGCTCGCGCTTCGAGGTCGACCTGAACCGGCCCCGGGAGCAGGCCGTCTATCGGCAGCCCGAGGATGCCTGGGGCCTTCGCGTCTGGAAGGGCCCCCTGCCGGACGATGTGGTCGCGCGCTCCCTGTCCGGCTACGACGCCTTCTACGCGATGCTGCACGAGCTGTACTCCGGCTTGGCGGCTCGGCACGGGCGTTTCGTCGTCTTCGACCTGCACTCCTACAACCATCGTCGGGAAGGGCCGGACGGTCTCGCTGCCGACGTCGCCGGCAACCCGCAGGTCAACGTCGGCACGGGAACGCTCGGCGATCGCGCGCCGTGGGCCGGCGTCATCGACCGGTTCATCCACGACCTCGCCGCGTTCGACTTTCCGGGCGGCCGACTGGACGTGCGCGAGAACGTCAAGTTCCGCGGCGGCAACGGCGGGCGCTGGGCGCACGAGACCTTCCCGGCCTCCGCATGCGTCCTGTCGATCGAGTTCAAGAAGTTCTTCATGGACGAATGGAGCGGACGCGCGGACGCGGAACTGCTCGAGGCCATCAAGGCCGCGCTCGCGAGCACGGTCCAGGGAGTCGCCGAGGAACTCGACGAGCTCCACAACCAGGACACCGGAGGAGACCCATGAGACTCGGCTTCGTGGTCAATGACGTGAGTACCGAACAGGTCGGCTACACGACGATTCGACTCGCCTGCGACGCGGTCAATCGGGGCCACCAGGTCTACGTGATGGGCGCCGGGGACTTCGCCTACGACCTCGACGAGTCGATCCGCGCCCGCGCGCGGACCGTCCCGCCGAAGAAGTACAAGTCCCACGAGACGTTCTTCGAGGACCTCACCGGCAAGAAGGCGGTCTCCGAGCGCATCTCCGTCGACGACCTCGACGTGCTCATGCTGCGGAACGTGCCCTCGGACGACGTGATCACGAGGCCCTGGGCGGCGACGATCGCCCATGAGTTCGGACGCATGGCGACGCGCCGCGGAGTCATCGTCGTCAACGATCCCAACGGACTGGCGAAGGCCGCGAGCAAGATGTACTTCCAGCTCTTCCCGGCCGAGGTCAGGCCCGCGACGCTGATCACGCGGGACCGGGACGAGATCCGGGCCATGGTCAAGGATCTGCACCGGATCGTGCTCAAGCCGCTGCAGGGCTCGGGCGGCGCGAGCGTCTTCCTGGTCCGGCCGGACGACCTGCCCAACCTCAACCAGATGATCGACGCGGTCAGTCGCGACGGCTACGTGATCGCCCAGGAGTACCTGACCGCGGCCGAGCAGGGCGACACCCGGCTGTTCGTCATGAACGGCCGCCCGCTGCGCGTGGCCGGGAAGTACGCGGCCTTCCGTCGGCTCCGGAAGGGCGACGACATGCGCAGCAACATCCACGCCGGCGGGAAGCTCGCCCCGGCCGAGATCGATTCGACCGCCCTGCGCATCGCCGAGATCGTGCGTCCCAAGCTGGTCCAGGACGGCATGTTCCTGGTCGGCCTGGACATCGTGGGCGACAAGCTGATGGAGATCAACGTCTTCAGCCCGGGCGGCCTCGGCAGCGCGCAGAAGTTCACCAAGGTCAACTTCAGCCGCTACGTGATCGAGGCCCTCGAGCGCAAGGCGGACTACATGGGCTTCTACGGGCGGAACTTCGACAACACCGAGGTGTGTACGCTCTGAGGCATCGGCTGGCAGGTCGCGGCCCGGCAGGGTCGCCGCGGGGGGATTCGGGGGAGGACACTCCATGGTCGGTGTCGTGAACGACGCGCATGCTTCCCTCGACGCCCTGGGAGTGGCCTGGCGACTCGGCGCGACGATCTTCTTCGTGTTCCTGAACGGCTTCTTCGTCGCGGCCGAGTTCGCGCTGGTGAAGGTCCGGCAGTCCCGCATCGACCAGCTGGCCCTGGACGGGAACCGGGCGGCCTCCCGGGTGAAGCACATCCTGCGTCACCTCGACCGCTACCTCTCGGCCTGTCAACTCGGCATCACGCTCGCGAGCCTGATCCTGGGTGCGTTGGGCGAACCGGCCGTCTCGGTCCTGCTGGTCGCCGCCGCCGAGGCGCTCGGCGTTCCCGTCGGGCCGGATGCGGGCTGGGTGTCGATCGTCTCGATCGTGCTGGCCTTCTCCGTGATCACGCTGCTGCACATGACCGTGGGCGAGCAGGCTCCGAAGATGTGGGCGCTACGCCGGTCGGAGGGCGTGGCGTTGGCCACCTCGACGACGTTGAGGACCTTCGCCTGGGTCTTCGGTCCCTTCATCGTCGCGATCAACCGGATCTCGAACGGGATGCTGCGGGTCATCGGGTTGCCCGCCGATCTCGGTCACGAGGACAGCCACAGCGCCGAGGAGATCCGCAGCATCCTGTCCCTCTCGGCCCGCGCCGGGCACATCTCCGAGCACGAGTTGCAGCTGGCGGAGAACGTCTTCCGCCTGACCAAGCTCGAGGTTCGGCACATCGTGGTGCCGCGGGTCGAGATCGACTTCCTGGTGCTGGATCACGCGCTCGAGAGCAACCTGGAGCGCATCCGGACCAGCGGGCACTCCCGCTTCGCGCTCTGCGAACTCGGCCTCGACACGATCGTGGGGGTGGTGCACGCCAAGGACGTCCTCGACGTGACGCTGCGCGGCGAGACGCCCGACTTGCAGGCGCTCGCGCGAGAGCCGCTGTTCGTGCCCGACACGATGCCGCTCTCGAACTTCCTGCTCGAGCTCCAGGGGGCGAGAGAGCACGGCGCGGTGGTGCTCGACGAGCACGGGACCGCGATCGGACTCGCCTTCCGGGAGGACGCGCTGGAGGAGATCGTCGGCCCGCTCGGTGACGAGTTCGACGAGGACGAGTCGGAGATCCACGAGTCGGCCCAGGGCGTCTTCGAGGTGCGCGGCCGCGTCTCCATCCCCGAACTCGAGGACCGGCTGCGCTTCGACCTGCCCGAGGGAGAGCGCGAGGAGGAGGACACGATCGGGGGCCACATCACCGCGCGCCTCGGCCGGATGTCCAAGCAGGGCGACACGGTGCGCGTCGGGCCCTACGACGCGACGGTCATCGACGTCTCGGCCCGCAGCATCCAGCGTGTCCGCCTCTCTCCCGCGGCGCCGGACGTCGAACCAGACGACGCGTAGCCGCCCATGCCGTGCACCGTCGGGTACGCGCCCCGCGGTCCTCAGAGGTTGGACGTCTTGAACGTGTTGTCGATGTAGGTGTTTCCACCGGCGTCGTCGAACAGGTCGAACCCGCCGCTGCCGTGGGCCTTGTTCTCGGTGAACGTGTTGCCGCCGGCGTTCACCTCGAAGCCGTGGCCGTCCGCGCCCGAGGACTTGTTGCCCGTCGCGTCGAGCCCGGTGGCCTGCACGTCGAAGCCATCATCCCCGGTCTTGCTGGACTTGTTGTCGGTGAGCGTGCAGTTGTCGCTGCCGTCGAAGATCCAGAAGCCGTCGAAGCCCGGCTTGATCGCCGTGTTCTTCGTGAGCGTGTGACCGCCGGTGCCGGCGCAGACGAAGGCGTCGTCCCCGGGCTTGGTGGCCGTGTTCTTGTCCAGCACCTGACCCGAGCCCTGGAGGTAGTAGGCGCGGAAGCCGGCCTTGATCACCTTGTTCTTGGTGAGCGTGTTGCCCGAGCCGTCGGTGATGTGGACACCGTCGTCGTCGGCGTCCTTGACGGTGTTCTTGTCGAGCTGGTTGTCCGTGCCGCCGATGGAGATGCCGTCCTCGCCGGCGTTCTTGACCGTGTTCTTGCTGTACCTCCCGTCATCCGAGTCGGTGCTGCTGATCGCGTCCAGGCCGGTGCCGTCGATGGTGTTCTTCTCGACCACGAGGTCGTTGCAGTCGGAGGCGGCGATCGCCGAGGTGCCGATGTCCTCGAACTTGCACTTCGAGATCTCGGTGTCGTTCGAGACCACCACGAAGATCCCGCGCCCCACGGTGTCGTCGATCCTGGTCTTCTCGATGCAGGTGTCGATGCTGTCCACGACGCTGATCCCGTCGTTGCCGATGTCCGAGAGGCGGAGCTTGTCGAGGTGCGCGCGGGTGCAGTCGTTGAGCGAGACCCCGTCCAGGACGGTGTTCTCGATGCGCAGCTTGCTCAGGGTGATGTCCGTCGAGCTGCTGACGGTGATCGCGGCGGTCACGCCGTCGAGCTCGATGGCCTGGACCACGACCTTGCCCTTGGCGCGGATGGTGAGGCTGTCCCGGCCGACGATCTGGAACGAAGTGTAGGTCCCGGACGACACGCGGATCTCGGCACCGTCGGGCGCCTCCTCGATGGCTTCCTGGATGGTCGGGAAGTCCTGGGGGACCTTGATGATGTTCTGGCCGGTCAGGCTCGCGACGACGAGCAGCAGGGCGAGGGCGACGCGCATGGTGGGGGACTCCGTCTCTTGCTCTTGGGGGGAGACAGCCTAGGGCTTGGGGCCCGGTGGCGCACGAACCGCGACCCGGTGGATTCGCGCACCCGCACGCGGCGACGGGGGAGCCCTCGGTGTCGAGGCGGGCTGCCGCCCCTACTCGAGCAACAGGCGCGTCAGTTCGCCGGCCACCAGGTCCGCCGCCTGCTCGTAGTTCGCGAGCACGATCAGCACGTGGCCGGTCGCCGGGAAGAGGTAGAACTCGGCGTTCACCCCGGCCGATCCGCCGTCGTGCCCGACGTGTCGGCCGTCGCCGGTGCCGAGGTCGAAGAACAGGTAGCCGTACCCCACGCCCGGATGGAGGTCGAGCTTCTTCGTGGTCAGCAACTCGAACATGGCGGGGGAGACGAGCGTGCCGTCCTGCAGCGCCAGGGCGAAACGATGCATGTCGTCCACGGTCGAGTAGGACCCGCCGGCGGGGCAGCCGCGGCCCGGGTTCTCGTCGGCGCCGTTGCCACGGTGGCCGCGGCGGTCGGGCTTCTCGTAGCCGATGGCCTGGTCGTGGACGGGCTCGCGGATGGGCAGCCAGGCGGTGCGCTCCATCCCGGCCGGCTCGAACACGCGGCGGCGCACCACCTCGTAGTAGTCCTCTCCGGTCAGCGCCTCGATCATCAGGCCCAGCACGACCACACCTGAGTTGCTGTAACTCGATTCGGTGCCCGGCTTGAAGTCCAGCCGGCGCTTCACGAACAGGTCGACGTATTCGTGCAGGCCATCAGTCGCCGGACGCCCGGCGCGGTCCCAGCGGCTCCAGTAGTCCGGGATGCCCGAGGAGTGCGTGGCGAGCATGGCCACGGTCACCTGCTCGTGCACGTCTCGTCGCGGATAGTCGGGCAGGACCTCGCCGACGGTGGTGTGCCAGTCGAGCTCGCCGGCCTCCACCAGCTGGCCCAGGGTGACGGCGGTGAAGGTCTTGGTGATGGACCCGAGGTTGAAGCGGGTGTCGAGCGTGTTGGGGTCCTCCGCGTCGCGATCGCGCAGGCCCCAGGCACCGCGCAGCAGCACCTGCTCGCCACGGGCGAGGAGCACGGCGCCGGAGAAGGTGTCGTCGGCGACGTGGCCCTCGACCAGAGTGCGGGCGCGGTCGGCCAGGTCGCGGTCGTCGGCGGACAGGGTGTCCGAGTCGTCGTGCTGGTCAGCGACCGGGGCGCCGGCGACGGGCACCGGCTCACCGGCGGACTCCTGCGCGGCGGCGCACACCGGCGGGAGGGCGAGGCCGGTGAAGAGCAGCGCGATGATCAGGATCGGCATGTCGCGGCTCGTGGTGCCGAGGCTCGGCGGATGGGCTGTGATGACGGGGCGGCGGTCGCCGCCAGGGACAGGGGGCCGCCGGAGGCCCGATCGTGACGGCGCCGGGCGTCGGATGGTGTGCGACGCGGCAGACGCGCCTCGACCGGGTGGCCGAGACCGGCGGCGCGCGCGGCGGCATCCGGGTGATGGACGTCGAGCGCGAGGGCCAGGCGCAGCCGGTGACGCTCACCCCGCCGCGAGCACCTCATCCAGCGCCGCGTAGACCGCGTCCGCGCCGCCGAACAGGGTGCCGAGGCTCGAGGTCCACGCCACGCGACCTTCCGCGTCGAGGATGACCTGCGAGGGCACGCCCTCGATGCCCATGGCCTCGGTGAACGTGTCGTCGGCGAAGGCCCAATGGAGCTCGAGGTCGGTGCCCTCGATGAACGCGCGGCCGGCGGCCGGGTTCTCGAAGGCGTTCACCGCGAGGACCTCCACACCCTTGTCGGCGTACTCCTGCTCGCGGGGGCTCATGTCACGCATGAGATCGATGCACCCGCTTCAGGTGGAGCCCCAGAAATCGAGCAGCACGACCTTGCCGCGCAGGCTCGCCAGGGGGAGGTCGGTGCCGTCGAGGCTCGAGAGGGCGACATCCGGGGTCGGGGTGCCGATCTCCACCGTCGGTGCGAGCGCGATGCCCATGTAGACCATCATCCCGGCACCGGCGACGACGAGGAGAGCGAGCAGGCCGCCCACGATCTTGAGGATCTTCATGGGCCCGTTGTATCACCGCGGCCGGGGGCGCGTCGTGACCCTCGCTCGACACGTCCCGGCGGGCTGCCGAGGCCCGGGGCGAGGAAGCGGCCCTAGAAGCTCGTCATGGGTGTGAGCTTGCCGGTCGCGGCGTCGAGCACGAAGGTGCGCGAGTTCTCGCCCTTCGACAGCGTGACCTGGCCACCGCTCACGGGGACGCCGCCGCTGTCGAAGATGCCGGCCTTGCCGGTGGCCCCGAAGCCCGCGCTGTCGATCTCCACCCCGGCCAGCTGGCCCGGCGCGGAGAACTCGATCACGTACGGGCCGTGGGTCAGCGGGTCGCGCGCCGGCGTGCCGTCCTGGCTCACGACGGCGAAGCGGTGGTTGTTCGTGTCGAAGACCACGCCGTGGGGCTCGGCCAGCGAGTACGAGAGGGTCTGCGCGACGGAGAACGCGTCCTGGAGCTGGATCTCGGCGCCGTCGAGCGCGGTGGCGTCGTCGATTCCACCCGGGATGCCGGCCACGGCCGTGAGCAGGCCGAGGACCGCGACGACCACGAGCATCTCGATCAGGGTGACGCCGGCGGTGGCGCGGCGTGCGGGCTCGCGCCCGTGCAGGGGGATGCGCGTCATGGGGTCACGGTCCGTCCCAGTAGGTCACGATCGGAAGGAGGTCCTGGAGCGCCGTCGCCGGCGGGATCACGGCCAGGGTGGCGGGTTCGGCGGTGGCGCCGAGCGCGAGTTCCCCGGACCAGTCCGGGGCCTTGCGGTCCTCGCCGAGCCTGTCCAGCAGGTCGGGGTCCGCGAGCTGCAGGTTCACCGCCGAGACGTTGCCGCCCAGGGCGCCGGCCTGGAGCAGCGCGAGATCGTGGGCGATGACGTCGCCGTGGATCTGCACCCGGGCCTCGCTGTCGCCGCTGGCGACGATGCCGTCCGGCAGCAGGATGGCCACGCCGGGGAACTCGTCGTGGGCGTCGATGCGCAGGTTGCCGTCGACCAGCACGCGGGGCGCGGCGAGCGCGTTGAAGTCACCGAGGTCCGCCTTGGAGATCACGTCCGCGGAGACGATCGCGCCGTGCAGCACGACGTCGTCGAGTTCGAGGTCCACGCCGTTGTGCACGATCATCAGGCCGCTCAGCTCGACGCCCGAAAGGCGCTGGGACGTCGAGTAGTGATGCAGGTCGAGAGCGCCGGAGGCGATCAGGGTGTCCACCGTGAGCGGATCGAGGGTCGGCAGGCTGGAGGGCCCCGAGGGCTGGCTCGCGGCCTGGGGTCGCAGCGCGAGTTCGGCCACGCGCCGCGCGCCGAAGCCGTCCGCATCCACGGCCGAGACCTCGATGGACTGGGTGCCGCCGATCAGTGACGACACGCTGATGTGCGCGCTGCCCCCTGCGGACGGGACGTCACCGAAGACGTCCACGCCCGAGACGAGCGCCTGTCGAGCGCACTGCAGGCCGGAGTGACACGCCTCGCGCGACCCCAGCAGGGCCGGCGAAGACATGTTGCTGCGCTGCTCGACGACGACGTGGCGGCTGTAGACCGCGACGAGGCTGGCCATGAGCGACACGGTCACGAGCACCGCGATGAGCGTGAAGCCGCGCGTGACGCGGCGGCCACGCGTGATGCGGCGGCCAAGTGTGATTCGGTGGCCACGGGTGGCTCGGGAGCCGCCTGTGGCGCGGGGACCGCGGTGCCGCCGGGCGACGTCGTGTGCGCAGGTCGGGCGCGCTGGCAAGGGTGTCATGGGGTGATCCACCAGTGGAAGGAGTCGATCTCGTCTCCGGCGTCCGCGATGTCGACCTGGAGGCGGTAGAGCTTGGCGGCGTCGGGCGGGAGGCCCGCCGCGGGGTCGTCGGCCGTGGCCTGGGAGAGGTCGTCGACGGCGAACACGGAGAGCGAGACGGTCTGGCTCCAGCCGTCGAAGCCGTCGATGACGCTGCCGTCCGCGAGGATCGGAGGCGAGAAGCTGGCGCCCACCAGCGAGTCGAGAGCCAACACGTCAGCGGCGACGAGCGCGCCGGTGGCGCCGCTCGGTTCGCGCGGCAGGGCCTCGGCGAGTGCGTGGATCTCCTTGGCCATGAAGAACGCCGGGCCGTCGGAGGCGCCGAAGGCGGCATGGGTTCGCGCGGTGGCCGACATCGACCACGACACCGCGACGAGGGCGGAGCTCATGACCGCCGCGGTGATCAGCAACTCGGCCATCGTCAGTCCGGCGGTGCGGCGGCGGTCTCGCCCGAGGGGCAGGCGCATCATGGGGAGAGCTCCAGTAGCTGCCCGGGTACGGTGCCGAGCCACTCGGCGGGAACGCCGACCTGGCCCAGCACGCTGGCGGAACCGCTGACCGTCTTGCCGTCGTCCATCTCGAGCGTGAGGGAGAGCTGCGAGATCGGCGCGTGCTCCGCGGTCTGGGTGATCTGCTGCGCGCCCTCGAGGCGGAAGGGCACCTGCAGGTCCGCGGGGACCAGGTTGCCGCCGGCATCCGCGCTCTGCGCCACGCCCGAGTTGACCAGCGTGCCGCCGTCGAAGGCACCGAGGTGGACCGAGCCGGGACCCTGAAGGCTCATCACCAGGGTGTAGGCACGGCCCGGGAGCACTTCCGCGCCGAGCGGTGAGAGGTCCAGCGCGGTCTCCGCCGTCGGCGCGTTGATCACGAGGGTGTAGATGTCTTCGGGCGTCTCGTGCTGGCCGCAGCAACCGTAGTAGTCACCGTGGGCGAGGTGCGCGGGCACGGCGTTGGGAGAGATGGTGATCGAGTGCGCATTCGACGGGTTGCCGGGCGGGACGTGGCAGATCATGACCTTGCCGTTGGACGTCGAGTTGCTGCACTCGTCCATGTTGTGGGGGTGTTCGTCACCGTGCGGGCCTGGCTCGGTCTGCACCCACAGGGCCGAGCCGGAGGGCAGCGCGTAGGACGAGACCGAGGTGGAGGCGAGCATCGGGCCGACGGGGCGTGCGTCGTCGGGTGCGCGGGCCTCGTACAGCTCGAAGACGAGCAGCGCCTCGGGGTCCGGCGGCGGCGGGACCTCGCAGGCGCCCAGGGTGTCGCCGTGGGCCAGGTGAGCGTCGACGGCGTTGACGGACACGCTGAGCGTGTGCGCGGCGTCCGGGGTGCCCGGCGGGCTGTGGCAGATGTCGACCTTGTTGCCGTTGCCGTTGTTGGGGTTGCCGTCGTCGCCGACGATGGGCTCGTTCGGGTCCGGCGGGATGGCCGGCAGGTAGGCGATGGCCAGGACCAGCGTGGACAGGTAGGCGCTCAGCGCGTGCTCGTCCACGTCGGCCACGGTGTCGAAGTCGTCGGGCACGGCGGAGTCCATGGTGAAGCCCAGCGCGACGGGCAGCGCGGACTCGACGGTGAGTTCGTCGAGCGACGGGCCGGTCTTCTCCCACCACGCCCGGTTCTCGAACAGCGGCGCGTCCTCGCGCAGCCGACGCATGGGCTCGGCATGGATCGAGAAGTCGGAGACACCGGCGAGCAGCGTGCCGTGCGCGCCGGAGGGCCGCGTGATGCGCAGCAGTCCGTTGTCGAGGGCGAAGGTCGTGCGCGCGCCGAGGGCGTCGACGACGTCGAGCTGGTCGTCATCGGGTTGCTCGACACTCCAGCCGTAGCGCGCCATGTCGGTCATCAGCGCCACGGCCTGCTCGGGCCCGGTGTCGGCATCGACGCGCACCGATTCGAGATTGTCGCCGAAGAGTTGCAGGCTCGACGCGAGCGCCAGGAGCACCATGGCCGAGATGGCGGCGGCAACCAGCAACTCGAGGACCGTGAACCCCGGTGGGGATCGGCGGCTTGAAGGTAGGGGCATCGACGTGTCCGAGTGGAGAGGGGGCTTCTCCCGAACAGATCGTCGGATTCGGGGCGAACCGAGTTGTGGGACCCCGGATTCCCCGCGTGCTTCGGCTCGCCGGCTGGAGGCCGCAGGGTGCCCGATTTCGGATGCTGAGGGCCGATTCGCCGTGGCTCCGGGCGCTCGGATCACGCTTCCGGGGTGTCGAGAGCCGCCGCGCCGCGCCCAAGACGGCTCAAGGCCACCTTGTCGGTTTACCGAGGCTCGTGCAGACTTTCCCGGTGGGGTTCGGTCCTATTGCAACGGCCGGCCCTTTTTTTCGGGCAAGCAATGATTGGGCACAGAGCCGGTATCGAGGTGTCTCCCCACGACCGGCGCAACCTCGGGCATGACATGAATCGTCTCTTCTTGAGCGCTGCCGTCGCAGCAGCGATCGCCGTACCTTGCATGGGTCAAACATGGGATCTCATCGAGGTGAACCTCGATCCGCTGGATCCCGAGCACCCCGGCATCTCGCACGAGTTCGTCCCGGTGAACGAGCTCATGGCGGAAGCCGCCGGCGTGGCCGTGGCCGACGTGAACAACGACGGCTTCGACGACCTGTTCTTCGGGAGCACCGAGGGTCTGCCGAACGAGCTGTACCTCAACAACGGCGACGCGACCTTCACCGAGTCCGCGTTCATCCTCGGTGTCGACGAGCCCGCCAAGCGCCGCTCGCACGGGCTGTTCTTCGACTACGACAACGACGGTGACCTCGACCTCGTCACCCTCGGCTACCCGGGCGACCTGGGCGGTTACTTCGACCTCTACTCGTTCTTCCGCAACGATGGTGCGCCGGGCTTCGGCTTCACCGATGTGACCGGCAGCGTGGGTGGGTTCGCCTTGGGCGCCACGACCGAGACGACCGAGTGGGGCAACCCCGGCGGCGCCGCGGTGGCCGACTACAACAACGACGGCTACCTCGACTTCATCACGACGTACTGGATGCGCAACACGCCGACCTGCTGCTTCGACAGCGATCAGTTCCGGCTGTGGAAGAGCGTGCCGAACCCGAACCCCGACCTGGGCGAGCCCGACTACTCCCCGCGCCTGTTCGTGGATGCGACCCTCGAGGCGGGCCTGGACGGCCTCGGTGACGGCTGGACCTGGTCGCCGATCTTCGAGGACGTCGACCGCGACGGCTGGGTCGACCTGCACATCAACATCGAGGCCGAGCAGGACCTGCTGTTGCTGAACCAGAAGGACGGCACCTTCGGCCCGAACATCGCCACGCCCGTGGGCCGGAACTTCAACGGTCCCGAGCCGCTCCCGGGCGGCGCCTGGGGCCACGAGATGGGCGCCGGCGTGGGTGACTTCGACAACGACTTCGACCTGGACTGGTACCTGACCAACACGGGCAGCGCCCTGGGTCTGGCCCACAAGGAGGACGCCTTCTACCGCAACGACAGCGACCTCTCGCTGGGCGGCGTGGGGCAGTCCTACCACCACATCGGGGCCGAGGCCGACGTGACCAACACGGTCCTCGGCGTGGGTTGGGGCGCGATCTTCGTCGACATCGACAACGACTGCGACCGCGACCTGCTCACCGCCCGCGGCATGGGCAACGTGGCCATGCTGCCCATGGGCTACTCGACCAACGGTGTGTACCGGAACCTGTTCCCGGCCACGGACGGCAACGGCAACATCGAGTGGGAGCCGATGGGCGTGGACGTGCCGGGTTTCTCCCGCGAAGGCGGTCAGCCCGACACGATGCGCTCGCTCGCGGCCATCGACTACGACAACGACGGTGACCTGGACCTCGTCGCGACCAAGAGCGGCGGCATCCCGGTGGACCCGGCGGACGAGATGGGCTCGGGCTTCTACAAGTCCACGCTCGTCGAGGAGTCCACCGACTCGGTCAACGCCCTGCAGGTCGCGCTGATCGAGGCCGGCGGGAGCCTGAACACCATCGGCGCGCGCGTCTTCACGCGCATCGACGGTCCGGGTGGCCTGGTCCAGATGGGCGAGGTGCGCACGGGCAGCTCCTTCCTGAACCAGGAGAGCTCGCGCCTGCACTTCGGCCTGGCGGACTCGGTCGAGGCCGACTGGGTCGCGGTGCGCTGGACCGACGGCGCGGTCACCGTGCTCAAGGCGGCCGACCACGACCTCAACGGCATCGTCACCGTGTCGCGCGACCTGGCGGGGGCGACCAGCCTCGGTGACGTCGACGGCGACGGGGACCAGGACTGCAACGACCTCGCGCGGTTGACCGACGCGGTTCAGAACGGCGTGTTGCCCGACCAGGGTGACTGGGCCTGGGAGGTCACGGCGGACCTGGATGGCAACCACGTCCTGGACGGTCGCGACTTCGAGAACCTGCGCCTGATCGTGCCGGATCCCCTGTGCGTGGTCAGCGGCGCCCTCGAGGGCGTGGCCGGCAAGCCGACGCTGCGTGGCTTCGCCAACCTGGCGGGGGGGACGGCGGCCAGCTTCGAGCTCGACCTCGCCGCTCCGAACGCCCTGACCTTCATGGTGATCGGCCTGGGCACACCCTACGCGCCCGTGAAGGGCGGCCTGCTCGTGCCCACGGCGGACTTCGTCCTCGGTCCGTTCGTTTCCGACGGCAACGGCGAGCTGACGCTCGCGGGCACCTGGCCCAACGGCATCCCGGCGGACACGCTGATCAACTTCCAGATGCTGATCAACGACGTCGTCGCGATCCACAAGTGGTCGATGACCAACGGCGTGAGTGCGCGCACGCCGTGAGGGCGTGACCGACACGCTCCGCGCGTGAAGACGACGCCCGTCCCCGTGCCTCGGGGGCGGGCGTCGTCGCATTCAGTCGGCAGGTGCGGCCCAGGCCGGGTTGGCGAGCAGGTGCTCCAGCACGGCGACGCCGGCCAGGAACTCGGCGATCTCGATGTGCTCGTCGGGCGTGTGGTCCAGGGACGCGTCGCCGGGCCCGTAGGCCAGGGCCGGGCAGCCCCAGGCGGGAGCGACCACGTTGAGGTCGGCGGTGCCGGTCTTGCGCACGAAGCGCGCGCGCCCGCCCTGCGAGGCGATGGCGCGCGAGAGGGCGCGATGCAGCGAGGTCGTGCGCGGGCCGTCCCAGGCGCTCAGCCCGCCTTCGCACGCGACCGTCCAGCCGGCGGCGTGCTCGGTGAGCCAGGCCTGGGCCGCGTCGGGCGGAAGCTCCGCCGGCAGGCGCAACACGAGATCCAGCTCGGCTCGATCCTGAAGGCCGTCGCTGCCGGCGGAGACCCTCGACACGTGCACGAGCAGGCGTTCCCACACGCTCGTGCGTCCCGCGTCGAACTCGGCCGCGCGAGCCTCGAGGTGGACGCCCAGTCGGCAGGCCTGCGCCGCAGCACTCGCGCGATCGTGGGCGCCGTGTCCGGCGTCGATCACGCGGGAGAGGCGTGCGCGCAGGTAGCCCTTGTACCCCAGCGTGATCCGGTCCCACCGGCTCGGCTCGCCGATGATGCAGGCGTCGGGTGCGGGGAGCGTGGCGGCCTGGTGCGCGCCGCGTGAACTCGCGACCTCCTCCTCGACGCAGCCGATGACGGTGACGCGGCCGCCGAGTCGGCCCGCCGCGGCCGCGCGGGCCGAGGCGACGACGAAGGCCACCAGGGGCCCCTTGGCATCGACGCTTCCTCGGCCGTAGAGGCGCCCGGCCTCGCGACGCACGGGGACCACGCCGGACACGGTGTCGATGTGGCCCAGCAGGATCATGTGCGGGGAGCCGGTGCCGATCACGCCGACGGCGTTGCCGGCGGCATCGACGTGCGCATCGAACCCGAGTTCCCGCATGCGCAACACGAGCAAGGTGACGGCCAGGGTCTCCTCCCCGCTGAGGCTCGGTGCGGAGACGAGTTCCTCGAGCAGGTCCACGGCCGCCTCGTCGTCGATGCGCGAGGGCGCGGGCGTTGGCGCGTGCACCGGCGGCGGCGCTGACGCGGGTGCTGACGCGGCTTCGGGCATCTGCGCGGGCTCCGTCATGCCTGTTGCTCCGCCGTGCCCGGGTGCGTGGCTGCCGGCGCGGTGTGGGCCTCGTCGACCGGCTCGGTGACCACGTCGATGATGGCATCGGCCAGGCGATCGAGTTCCGCCTCCGGCGTGATCAGCGGGGGCAGCAGGCGCAGCGTGCGCGGACCCGCGCCGAGCACCAGGAAGCCGCGATCCTGCAGGCGGCGTTGGGTCGTGGCCGAGGCTCCTTCCAGGTCGAGGCCGAGCATCAGGCCGACGCCGCGGACTTCGCGCACCCGGTCGCCACAGCCCGCGCGCAGTCTCTGCCGCAGGCGTTCTCCGCGCCGTGCCGCGACTTCCACGAGCCCTTCCCGGGTGACCACGTCCAGCGTGGCCAGCGCTGCGGCGCAGGCCAGCGGGTTGCCGCCGAAGGTGGAGCCGTGCGTGCCCGCCGGCCATCGACCAAGCGATGACCGGAAGGCCACCGCGCCGATGGGCACGCCGCCGCCGAGGCCCTTGGCGAGGGTCACGAAGTCGGGATCGAGGTCGTGGTGTCGGTAGCCGAACCAGCGCCCCGTGCGCCCGACGCCGGTCTGCACCTCGTCCACGGCGAAGAGCGCGCCGGCCTCGCGCGCGGCCTGCTGCACGGCGCGCAG
Source organism: Planctomycetota bacterium (assembly GCA_029259725.1). Lineage (GTDB taxonomy): Bacteria > Planctomycetota > B15-G4 > B15-G4 > B15-G4 > JAJDER01. The sequence continues at coordinate 79,246 of JAJDER010000012.1, forward strand.
GTCGTCGCCGTCGAGCGGGTACACACCCCCCTCGCCCTGCACGACCTCGGTGAGAACCAGACCCACGTCGCCGCGCCGGAGTTCGGCGGCCAGCGCCGCGTGGTCGCCGGGACGGACCTGCCGGAAGCCCTCGAGCAGCGGTGCGAGCTGGTCACGCTGGGTGCCGCGGACGGTCGCGCTCGCGCTGCCGAAGGTGCGCCCGTGGAAGCCGCGGGAAAACGAGACCACGCCCGGGCGTCCGGTCGCGAGGCGCGCGAGCTTGAGTGCGGCCTCGACGGCCTCGGTGCCCGAGTTGCACAGGAAGAAACGGTCCAGGGGCTCGAGCAGCTCGGCGAGCCGGTTCAGCAAGGCGTTGCGGCGATCGTTGGCGTAGCTGCTGAAGCAGGACATCAACGTGGCCGCCTGGTGCGCCAGCGCCTCGGTCAACGCCGGGTGGCTGTGGCCGAGCAGGGCGACTCCGTACATCGAGGTCGCGTCGAGGTAGCGCCGGCCGGTGGCGTCGAAGACCCACGGGCCTTCGCCGCGCACGAGTTCCAACCCGCGGAAGCCGGCGAAGCCCGCGTCGTGGACCGACGGCGCGGCGGCAGTGGGCGAGCTCATGCGGATTCCCGTCGTGGCGTGAGCGGCCCGAGGCTCCACGCGCGAGGGCGCTGGACCGGGCGCGCGTGGCCCGGATCCCGATCGGGCGTGGTCTCCTGGACCGGCCCCCAGAGCGTCGTGCCGGCGCCGGACAGGGCGTCGCTCACCGGGCATCGTCGTCGTGCGTCGCCCAGGACCACGCGGGCGACGCCACCCTCGAGCGCCTCGCGCGCGCCGAGCAGCTTGCGGCGCATGCGCCCACGGGCCAGCTCCTCGGCGCCCGGCAACTCCGCGAACGGCACCGTGCTCACCAGGCTGTCCTCGCGCGCCGGGTCGGAGAGCAGGCCGGGCACGTTGGTCAGGATCAGCAGGGTCTGCGCGGAGACGCCGGCAGCGAGCGCGGCGGCGATGCGGTCCCCGTCGACATTGAGCATCTCGCCCTCGGGCCCGGCCGCGAGCGGGGCGATCACCGGGACGAGGCCCGCGTCGAGCAGCGCTTCCAGCAGCGTGGCATCCACGCCGTCGGGGCGGCCGGTCCACTGGTCGTGCAGCACGCGCGTGCGGCCGTCGATCACGGCGCGCATCGACGCCTTGCGCTGCGCCCGGACGAGACCGCCGTCCATCCCCGAGAGCCCGAACGCGCGCACGCCGCGGGCGAGCAGGCCCTCCACAAGCTGCCGGTTCACCAACGCGGTGGCCATGGCGAAGGCCTCGAGGGCCGGCCGGTCCGTCACGCGGCTCTCATGCCCCGACGGCGAGCGGGCCATCTGCGCCGGACGGCCGAGCTGCTGCTGCAGGCGCGTGGTCGCGTCCGAGCCGCCGTGCACGATCACCAGGCGCCGCTGCTCGCTGGCGGTGCGTGCGAGATCGTCGAGGAGCGCGTCCCCTCCGATGCCGAGGGCGCCGCCGATCTTCACGATGAGGGTCATCACTCTTCTCCAGGCCCGCTGCTGCGGACCGCTTGAGCGTTGTTCAGACGGGGTGGAGTCCGAAGGCGCCCAGGCCCGCGGTCTCGTCCAGCCCCAGCGACAGGTTCATGCACTGCACCGCCGTTCCGGCGGCACCCTTGCCCAGGTTGTCGAGGGCGCAGAGGGCCACGACACGTCCGCGGTCGGCGTCGTGGGCGAAGCCGAGGTCGGCTCGGTTGGTGCCCCAGAGCAGCTTGGGCTCGGGGTGGCGGTAGGTGCCACCGCGCTCGTGCACGCAATCGAGGAACGGCTCGTCGCGGACGGCATGGCGCCAGGCGCGGAGCAGGGTCTGCTCGTCGAGCACCGCCTCGGGCATCACGTGGCAGGTAGCGAGGGCGCCGCGCACCAGGTCGATCGACGTGATCGACAGGTGCAGCTGCAATCCCGGGTAGGCCTGCTCGACCTCGGCCGTGTGGCGGTGACCGACGGGCGCGAACGAGCGCACGACCGAGCTGCGCACCGGGTGATGGCTGCCGGCGCCGGCCGTGGCGCCGCCTTCGCTGCTGCCCGCCTTGACCTCCGCGAAGACCGTCGTGCCCTCGCCCAGCAGGCCCGCGCGCGCCAGCGGGAGCAGCGCCAGGTTCACCGAGGTCGCGTTGCAGCCGACGCCGCTGATGTATCGCGCCCCGCGCAGCGACTCGCGATCGTGTTCGGGCAGGCCGTAGACGAACTGTTCGAGCCACTCGGGCGCCGGGTGATCCTCGCCGTACCAGCGCCGGTAGGCGTCGGGGTCGCGCAACCGGAAGTCCGCCGAGCAGTCGATGATGCGCCCGGCGCGCCCGGCCAGCGCGTCGACGAGGGCGGACATCCGACCGTGCGGCAGCGCCGTGAACAGCACGTCGCAGTCCTCGAGTTCCTCCAGGCGGCAGAAGCGGACCCGCCGCTCGTGCCGCAGGTGCGGGTGGATGCGCGAGAGCGGCTGACCCGCGAGGCGTTCGGAGGTGGCCTGGGCCACGGTCACGTCGGGATGGGCGAGCAGCAACCGCAGCAGCTCCCCGCCGACGTAGCCGGACGCGCCGGCGATGGAGACGCTGGTGGTCATGCGCACTCCGTCGCCGCGCCGGCCAGGACCGCCGAGGTGCGTGCGGCGACGGCGAGCACGTGATCGACCATCAGGCCGGGCAGGTCCACGCCGGTGGGCTCGATGCTGTTGCGGAACTCGCCGCCGTGGTTGACCTCGAGCACGAGCAGGCCGCGGTCGGGATGCTCCACGAGGTCCACGGCCAGGATCCCGCCGCCGACGGCCGCCGCGGCCGCCACGGCCAGCTCGCCGAGTTCCGCCTCCACCGCGCAGGCGCTGACGCTGCCACCGCGCGCGGTGTTCGTGACCCAGTGATCGCTGTGGCGCCAGATGGCGGCGACGGGCTCGCCGTCGATGACGAACACGCGCAGGTCGCGTCCCGGCTTGGCCACGAGGGCCTGCAGGTAGAGCGAGCGATGAGGCCAGCTGCCCAGGACTTCGCGATCCTCCAGCACCGCCTCGGCCGCGTGTCGGTCGTTGAGTCGCGCGACGAGCCGGCCCCACGAGCCCACGGCGGGCTTGAGCACGGCCGGGTAGCCCAGCTCCTCGTCGAGCAGACGCAGGGCCTCCTCGGAGGAGAAGGCCAGGCGCGTCTCGGGTTGCGGCACGCCGGCCTCGTCCAGACGCAGGCTGGCCAGGACCTTGTCGCCGCAGGTGCGCACGACATCCGGCGTGTTGACGCAGGCGATGCCGCGGGCCGCGAGGGCCTCGAGCAGATGACACGACACGCCGTAGGAGATGCCGCGGTCATGCAGCACGGTCACGCCCTGCAAGGCGGGGGTCGGATCGGTGCCGGTCGGATCGGTGTGGGTCCCACCGAGGGGGAGCGAAAGGGCCCGCGGATCCACGCGGCGCACCTCGACGCCCCTCCGCGCGTACGCGTCGAGCAGCAGCTTCTCCTCGACGCGGACGCGCGAACAGGCCATGGCGACGGTGGCGTTCACTCGCCCCAGTCCTCTTCGACCTCGGGGGCCAGGGCCAGGGCGACCGGATCGAGACCGACGATCTCGAGTTCCGTGCCGCACTCGGGGCAGGGGACGATCTCACCCTCGACGGCGTCGGTGGGCGGGGACAGGGGGGCGCTGCATTCGGTGCACGAGGGCATCGGATTCCTCTTCGTGAGGCGGGTGTGGAACTGGGTCTGGGCGGTCCTGCGAGGTGTCGTGGACACCCCCGAGGACCTGCGGCCGGACTTCCCTGAAACGACAGGAGCCGCCGGTCCCCTCAGGGGTTCCAGCGGCTCCGTGGACGATGGGCTTCTGCCTACGCGAGAACCGGCCGGCCCCTGGTGGGGGTCAGCTGCGCCTCTTGTTTGCAGGGGAAAGCGAACATCATCGGTCGTTGATCCGATCAGAGGCGCCGCGCGGGCGACCTCCGAAGAGCCCGCAGACTAGGGCCTCGGCCGGAATCGATCAAGAGGGCACCCGTCACGCCCCGATGTGCCGGCCGCGATCGAGACGCCTTCATCTTGGCGTCATGCGGCGTCCCGAATCTCGGGATAGACATGAGGTGGACCTGACGCGCCGTGAGACCGGTGCCTCGCGTCGACATCCGAGTGGCCCGCGCCACCGCGTCCCGGGAGCAGCGTCCCGCGCGCCGCGAGCCAGGACAAGGAGTCAGCATGAACCCGCGACACCAGTATCCGCTCCCCTTCTCGCGGATCTCCTCGGCCATCCACGTCACCGTGAGTCCCGCCCTCGATGGCCCGCTCGACGAGGAGCCCGGCCAGGGCTCCGGTGAGCCCGTGTTCGCCGACGACTTCGCGATCCGGGTCGACCTGCCCGGCGGCACGCGCAGCTTCACTATCCCGGACGGCTGGCTCCACGCGGGCGCCGAGTACACCCTCGACGTACGCGTCGTGGATGAGGACGGCCACCTCGGAACCCGGGACTACCGCTTCTTCACCGCGTCCTAGTCCAGGAACTCGACCGCCATGGCGTTGCTGGCGTCGACGACCTTGCCCGTGCCCTGGTCCAGGATCACGTACGCGTGGTGCAGGATCAGCCCCACCGCCGCGGCCGGCGCGAGGCCCGGCGTGACCACGAAGGACGAGGACGCGTTGCCGGTGCCGTCCAGCGTCCCGAAGGTCTGATCGAAGAGCGGCGTGTTCGCGAAGGTGACGGTGATGTCGCTGTAGACATCCCAGTTGAGCGGGATCGACGTGCCGGCGATGACGCTGCCGGGGACCGGACCCGAGGCCGTGCCGAGCAGGAAATAGGTGTCACCGGCGTGGCCGGTGCCGCCGACGTAGTCGAACTCCACCGTGCCGCCGGCGGACTGGCTGACCGTCGTGGCCGACTCCCAGGCGGTGCGCGCGACGTAGTGGGTCTGGAAGCTGAGCCCCTGGGGGATCACGTGGCTCCAGAGCAGGTCGCCGTCGGCGTTCACCTCGCGCAGCTCCAGCTGCAGCCCCGTGGAGATCAGCGTGTTGCCGTTCGGCAGGCGCTCGGCGCTGCCCATGATGTTGCTGTTGATGTCGCCGGGGGCGTAGGTCCAGCTCGGCGCGGCCGGGCCGTACACGCCGCCCGGGCCGAAGATGAAGTCCCCGTTCAGGTCCAGGGGCAGCTCGAGCTCGAGCACCTCGGAGGTCGGTGCGGCCGGCATGTTGTTGAACAGGAGCACGTGGCCGGCGCCGTCGAGGCCCTCGTCGATGATGTTCGCGCCGTGCTGGTTGTCGAGGAGCTTGTCCAGGGCCGTGCCGGCGTCGTAGGCCTCCGGGTTGCCCCAGCGCCAGAGCAGGTCGCCACCCTTGCCGCTGTTGCCGCCGGATCCGGTGGCGGCCTCGGCCGTGGTCGTGCTGTGGTCGATGATCCAGACCTCGTCGAGCCGGTTGGCGCTGAACACGATCCGGTCGTGGACCGGGTCGTAGTCGAGGGCGTTGGCGTGGATCCAGTCGTTGGACTGCGACGCGTTGGGCGGGTAGTTGATGTCGATCAGCTCGGGGTGATCGCCGACCACGCCGAAGTTGTCGGCCGCGCCGCTGAAGTCCTGGATCAGGTGGTCCCAGGCGTTCCAGCGCCAGACGATGTCGCCGGTGGTCGGGCCGGTGGGCATGACCTCGACGATGGAGTCGGAGCGGAAGAGCGGGCCCCCGCCGATCAGGCCCGGGTCACGGCCCGCGGCGATGGCCTCGGTGTCGGTGAACTCGTGCCAGGCGATGAGCAGCACGTTGCCGTTGGGCAGCATGTCGACGTCGTGGTGCTGGACCGAGCCGCCGCTGTCGAGCCGGTAGTCCCAGAGCAGGTTGCCCTCGAAGTCCATCATCTGCACGCCGCCGCCGACGCCCCCGGGGCCCGAGGTGGTGACGATCGTGCGCACCAGCGTGCCGTCCTCGGCCACCAGGAGGTTCTGACCGGCGCCGAAGCTGCTGGCCCAGGTGTGGACGATCGTGCCGGTGATGTCGAGCAGGTAGGAGTCGGTGCCGGATTGCGGCGAGAGCAGGCGGTAGCCGGGCGCGAGTTCGTCGCCGGCGCGGCCGGGCGCGGCGAGCAGGGCGGCGAGGCCGGCGATGAGCAGCATGGGCGTGGCGGGCGTTGCGTGGGCGGGCAGACGCATGGTGGCTTCCGGGATCGGGGTCGGATGACAAGGGAGCGTATCACCGGCTACGGGAGCCGGGGAGGACATCGACCCCACGCCGAGGCGCGCGCAGCCCTACGGCTCCCCGATGTCCTCGTTCCACAGCTCGGGACGCTCGGCGATGAAGCGCTCCATCAGCGCCACGCACTCGGGGTCATCGACGATGGTGAGTTCCACGCCGCGCGAGCGCACGTAGTCCTCGGGGCCCTGGAAGGTGCGGTTCTCGCCGACGATGACGCGTGGGATCTTGTACAGCAGCGCCGTGCCGCTGCACATGTCGCAGGGCGAGAGCGTCGAATACAGCGTCGCGCGCTGGTAGTCCCGCGCGGTCAGGCGCCCGGCGTTCTCCAGGCAATCCATCTCGGCGTGCAGGATCGCGCTCTGCCGCTGCTCGCGGCGGTTGTGGCCGCGGCCGACGATCTCGCCGTCGATGACCAGCACCGAGCCGATCGGGATGCCGCCCTCGGCCAGGCCGGCGCGGGCCTCCTCGATGGCGGCGGTCAGGAAGGGGTCTTTCATCGCTGCGTGCTTTCATCGGCCCCGCCGGCGTCGGAGAATCCGGCGGCAGTCGAGACCGTCCATCGAGCGGGGGATGTCATGGGTCATCGTCTCATCTACGGGATCGACGAGATCCCGCCGGCACGCGAGACGGTGTTGCTGGGCTTCCAGCACTATCTCACCATGTTCGGTTCGACGGTGGCGATCCCGCTGCTGCTCGCGCCGGCGCTGGGGCTCGAGCGCGACTCGGCGCAGCTGGGCTGGCTGATCGGCACCATGTTCTTCGTGAGCGGCATCACCACTCTGCTGCAAGTCACCTGGGGCAACCGGCTGCCGCTGGTGCAGGGCGGGACCTTCTCGTTCCTCACGCCGGCCTTCGCGATCCTGGGCATGGCGTCCCTGGCGGACCAGGGCTTCGAGGTGCGGCTGCAGCACCTGCAGGGCGCGATCCTCGTCGGCGCGGTGGCCGAGAT
>JAJDER010000111.1 GCA_029259725.1 Planctomycetota bacterium
CGTCAGTGGCGGCGAGGCCGACCTCTTCCGCGGACAGTTCGCCGAGGACGGCGAGGCCTTCTACTTCTTCCGCAAGCTGACGCCGGACCGCGAGGACTACCGCATCCTCGTGACCCGGCGCCTCCGCGAGGGCTGGGGCCCGGCCCAGCAACTCGATCTCGGGGGCGATTCCTCGGACTTCTACCCGACCGTCGCGCCGGATGGCCGCGCGCTGGTCTTCTCGTCGTATCGTCCGGTGCCGGGCGACGATCCCGAGACCGCCAACGCCAACCTCTGGGTCGCGCCGCGCGAGGGCGACCGCTGGGGCCGGCCGCAACTGCTCGCGATCAGCACTCTCGAGAACTACGACGCCGGTCCCCGCTTCGACGCCCGCGGCGACCTCGTCTGGATCTCCGTCTCGCCGGACTGGTCCCGGCGCTTCCCGCGACGCGCGGCGTGGAGGGACGGAGGCCCGTCGGAGCCCGTTCCGAACGCGGTCGTCGAGCGGTGGCGCGACTTCGACCCGGACCTCTACGTGTGGGATGGCATCGAGGATCCGCTTCGACGCTTCGTGATCCTCGGCGTGTCCAGCACCGATCCCGAGACCGGCTGGAAGCGACCGAGCGACCTCTGGATCGTGCCGCGCGACGGCGACGGCTGGGCCGAACCGCGCGACCTCGGCCCCGTGATCAACACCGAGGAGGACGAGACCTTCATGCTGTTCACGCCTGACGGGGGGCAGCTGTTGTTCTGCCGCGGCTTCCGGACCTACCTGGCGGTCCCGGTCGCCGAGATCCTGGCCGCGCTGGACGCGCCTGGACCTGCTGGAAAGTGAAGGAGCTCCCCGACCCGGAGCATCGTCCCCGAACGGACGAGGGTATGGCTACCGGGCCGAGGAGCTTCAAGGGGACGCCTGGAGCAAGCGCGGAGGGCAGGTCCGCTACGGGCAGTCGCCGTCCAGATCGATGTTGATGTCCCCGTTCTCGATGTCGTCGGGAAGCGGGCCCAGGATCGGTTCACTGATCACCTCGACGGTCAGCCAGCCCGAAGCGCCGTAGAGCTCGTTCTTGCCGTTCGCTCCCAGGCCGACCTGGAAGGCGGGGCCGTCGTCCTGCACCGACAGCACCGCGCCCTCGACGTCATCGAGTCCGGTGAGCGTGCCGTCCGTCGCGCGATAGTAGTGCCACGTGGACGGGTCGATCACGCCGCCCTGTTCGACGTAGGAGCCCGAGGGCAGCTCCAGCTTGGGGCTGCCCGTCGGCGGATGATCGACGGCGCCGGGGTTCTTGCGCTCGGTGAAGGCGATGTCGACGGTCCAGCGCTGTCCCGGCTCGCCGACCTTCTCGACGACGCCCGAGAGCTTCGCCGTCCCGTCGGCGTACTCGACGAAGTCACCGCCCTCGATGAAGAGCAGATCCGGTGCGAGCTTCTTGATCGTGAGGGCGTGGTCGCCGGCCTCGCTGGCGCAGTCGACGCAGTCGCCGCCCAGGTCGACGTTCAGGTCGCCCTGGAACGCCTGCGGGAAGGGCTCGCCCGCGGGCTGGGCGACGGTCGTCGCGGTCAGCCAGCCGGAGCCGCCGAACGAGCCGTTCTTGCCGTTGGCCCCGAAACCGACCTGGAAGGCCGGACCGGCGCGCTCCACGGTGAGCACACCCCCGTCGAAGGCGTCCTTGCCCACGAGGGCGCCCACCACGGTCTCGTAGTAGTGCCAGTCGCGCGTGTCGATCTGTCCGCCTTCGTCCAGGTATGCGCTCGGGTCGAGCTCCAGCTTCGGGCTGCCCACCGGCGGGTGGTCGACGTCGCCCGGAAACACCGCGTCGGCGAAGGCGATGTCCACGGCGAAGCGCTGGGTCGGGTCACTCTCCCGCGCCACGACGCCCGTCAGCAGGGCGGTCCCATCGGAGCGCTCCATGAGCTGCCCGCCGGACACGAACACGAAGTCGGTGCCGATGCCCGGGAGCCACAGGGCATGACCGCCCGTCGAGCCGCCCAGCGCCGGATCGGTGTCGGCCTTGTCGACACAGAGTCCGCAGTCGCCACCCACCGCCTGGAAGACGAGCGGGTTGGAGAAGCCCAGGAACTCTCCCGTGGACCCGTCCATCACCGCCGCCTGCAGATGGAACGGCTGTTGCAGCAGGGGGTTCAGGCAGTCGAGCTCGCACACGAGTTCATACGAGCCCGTGCCGGGCAGCGGGATGAGCTCGACGATGAACAGCACGGGATCGACACCCACGTCGATGAAGCCCAGCTTGCCGACCTTGGTCGGGCCCGCACTCGGGCTGGCGAAGAGCACCGGGACATCGCCCGGCGTGCCGTGGACCGAGAGCACGGCGATGTCACCGGCCTCGAAGACCGCCTGGTTGAACTCGAGAGACAGCAAGGATCCATCGCCGGCGGTCGCCGGCGCGGCCAGGCCCGAAAGGGCGACGAGCGTCAGCACGATCAAGGCCAGGATGATCACGAGCCCGTGCAGCGGGCGCTCGGCGGAGGAGGCGTTCATGGGGTTGCTCCAGGTGAGTGGGAATGCCGATCCCAGGAGCCCCTTCGTCACGACCTGATACATCGCTGTCGCAGATTCCGGGTGGCTCGGGTGCAGGTCGAGTGCTCGGCAGGGCCGTGGCTCCCCCCGTGGATCAGCGCTCCGATCGGCCTATACTCGCCCCGTCCCCCAACGCGGATGCCAGCCTTGGAGCCACCTCCTCCCCTGCTTTCCAAGCTCGGCGAGCGCCTGCTCGCGGACGTCCGGGAGGACGTTCCCGGTGCCTGGGAGCGCATGCTGGACGAGTTCGGTGAGGTCGTCCTGGCCGTCCCACGCCGTCACGGCCTCGGAGAAGCGGACGCGGAAGACGTGTTCCAGGCCACCTGGATCGCCTTGCATCGAAGCGTGGGCGGCATCCGTGACCCGGGGGCCCTCGCCGCCTGGATCCTGACCACCGCGAAACGCGAGACCTGGCGGAACCTGCGTCGCCGCGCGCACCTCGTGGGCGGGCGCCTCGAGGCATGCCCGGACGAGGCCGGGGAGAGCGAGGATCCCGAACAGCTGCTGCTGGCGGCCGAGCGCGGCCGGCTCGTCCGCGAGGGCCTGGCGGACCTCGAGCAACGCTGCCGCGAGTTGTTGGAGCAGCTGTTCTTCAAGGCCGGTGTCGCGACCTACGCCGACATCGCCGCTGCGCTGCAGGTGCCCGTCGGCAGCATCGGCCCCACCCGGCGACGCTGCCTCGGCCGGCTCGCCGAGCAGCTCGAGGCCAGGGGCTTCCGGTGAGGCCAGCGCCAGGAATCACGACGAAGGCTGTATCAGCAGGGCGTCGGGAGGGCTCCTGGTCTCCTGAACGCGGACCCTGCCGCGTCCCCGGAGCCTGCCCGACATGACGTGTCCTTCCTACGCGGCCCTGCTGGCCACCCTCGAGCCAGGCTCGGAAGGCGCGGCCGCGAGCCCCGAGCATGTCCGCCGGCACCTCGACGACGGCTGTCCGCACTGCGAGCGTCGACTGACCCTGCTGCAAGCCCTGGCCTCGCAGATGGGTCGGTCGCCCCCGAGCGCCGTTTCCGAGGCCCTGCGCCGACGCGTGCTCGACCAGCTCGGCTCCCCGCCCGTGGCGCGCCCGGATCGCATGCGGGCCTTCGGCGCAGGGCTGGACCGTCTCCGCGAATACCTGGCGGAACTCGTCCAGTCCGAACCGGCCCCGGCCTTCGCCACCGGCCTCCGCAGCGCCCCCGACCAGATCCACCAGGTCTACGAGGCCGGACCCTTCCAGGTCGACGTGGCCCTGGTGGAGGGGCGCTCGGTGATCGGGCAGATCTGGCCCGGGGACGACGGGACCGAGCCGCTGGACCATGACGGCACGGTCTGCGTCCTGTGCGGACGGGGCCGCTCGTGGGAGTCGGCGCTCGACGACGGCGGCGACTTCCGCTTCCACGGCGTCGGCCCCGGACGCTACGCCCTCATGATCGACGGTCCGGACGTGCGCGTCATCGTCACCGACCTCGACCTGAGCGGGGTCGCCCGCGGTGACTCCTGACGACCAGCACGTCGCGGACGCGTGGGTGCAGCGCCTGCTGGAGGCCCACGACGCCGGCGCCGAGGATGCCTGGACGCGCTTCGATCACGAGCCGACTTCCAGACGCGAGGCCGTCGTCCTGGCGCTGAAGCAACGCGTCGACGAGCTGGTCCGCAACACGCCTGCCCAGGCTTTGCCCGTCGCCGACGCGCTGGTCCGCGCGGCGCGCGATCTGCCCGGACTCGCGGCGCTGGCGCACCGGGGCCGGGGCACGGCGCGACACTTCAACGGGGATCCGTCCGCCGGCGCGGAGGACTTCGAGCGGGCCGCGCACTGGTACGACGAACAGGACGAGCCGGTCGAGGCCGCCCGGACCCGGCGCAGTCTGGTCGAGGTCCTGGACTTCGCCGGGCGTGCCGATGAGGCCCTGGCCTGCGCGGACCGGGCGCGCCGGACGCTCGTCGAGCACGACGAGACCCTGCTGCTCGCGCAACTCGAGGTGAACGTCGGCAACGTGCACACGCGCCGCGACGACTACCCCACGGCCCGTGACCACTACGCCGCCGCGCGCGCGGCCTTCGAGCGACTGGACGACGAGGTCGGCGTCGCCTTCAGCGACTTCAACCTGGGCGTGATCGAGATGAATGCCAATCGCTGCGACGAGGCCGAGCAGCGCTGGCGATCGGCGCGGTCCGGCATGGGCGCGGCCGGCATGGGCCTGCTCGTCGCCGACTGCGACTACAACCTCGCCTACCTCGAGTCCCGGCGCGGCCGTTACGAGCTGGCGGTCGAGGGGCTCACCGAAGCGCGACGGACCTACGAGCGCCACGGCAAGCCGTCGGGTCTGGCCCTGTGCGACCTCGACCTGGCGGAGATCCACCTGCGGCTGCACGCGGATCGGGATGCGCACCAGCGCGCGCGGAGCGCGGTCGAGGCCTTCTCCGAGCTCGGCATGGAGTACGAGCTGGCACGGGCGGAGGTGCTCGTCGCGCTGGCCGAGGCCCGGCTGGGCGACCCGCTGCAGGCCCAGACGCAGTTGCGGGCGGCCGAGGATCGCTTCGACCGCCTCGGCAACACGTCCTATGCCGCCTTCGTGCGCCTGCATCGCGCCGCGCTGTCCGTCGGGCGTGGACCGACGCATGCGGTCGTGACCGAGCTGACCGCATCCAGGACCGCGCTGCTGGAGCGCGGCATGCGCTGGCTGGCCGACCTCGCCACGGTCGTGATGGCGCGGGCCGTGGTGATCGAGCGGCCGGAGGAGGCGCTCGCCGCGCTGCACGCGCTCAGGGACGACCGGGACGGCAGTCGCCTCGACGAGCTGCTCGAGGTGCTGGCCCTGCGCATCGCGGCCGATGCGTGTCGAGCGCTCGGGCGGGACGAGGAAGCCCTCGCCGCGCTCAGGGCCGCGGTCACCACCATCGACGAGGCCTACGCACACGTGCCCGGACAGGACATCCGCATGGCCTTCTTCCGCGATCAGCACCCCGCCTTCGTGGACCTGGCCCTCATGCTGGCCGACGCGGGGCGCGCGGCCGACGCCCTCGTCGTGCTGGAGCGGGGCCGGGCGCGCAGCTCGCGTGAAGCGCTCCCCTCGGACGGCGGCGGCGCGTCCGCGGCGTGGCACGAGGCACGTGCGCGCCTCGACTGGCTGCTCACCCGCCGCCTCGACGACGAACTCGGCGTGCAACAGACCGGCCATGAGCTGCGCCGCCACCCGCGGCCCGCCGAGCTCCAACGTGAGATCGAGAGCGCGCGCGATGAACTCCAGACCCTCGCGCAGGCGCAGCGTTCGACCGGTCGTGCTCCAAGTCATGATGCCGTGGACCTCCCACGCCTCGCCGCGGGCCGACGCGGCGACGAGATCCTGCTGGCCTACGCCTCCGGGCCCCAGGGCGTCGTCGTGTTCATCGGTCTGCCGGACGGCGAGGGTCTCGCCGTCGACGTGCTGCCCCTCGCGGTGGGCGAGGACCGGCTGCGGGAGCTGCGCGAGCGGTTCCTGTTCCAGGTCGAGCGACTCCACCTCGAACCGCGTCACGCCGCGCGCTACGAGGGGCGCATCGCGCGTTCGCTGTCCTCCCTGCTCGGCGAGCTGGGACGACTGCTGCTGGCCCCGGTGTTCGCGCATCTCGGGCCGGCTGCCGAGGGGCGTCCCTTGCTGGTCGTTCCCTACGGGCCGCTGCACGACCTCCCGTTCCACGCCTTCGAACTCGACGGGACCCCGGTGATCACGCGGCACGAGCTGTCGTACGGTCCCAGCCTGTGGGCCCTCGCCCTCGCCCGCCGCGGCGCCGCGGCGACAGATGACCGCGGGCTCGTGTGGGCTTCCGGAGCGGTCCAGGTCGACCTGCCCGAGATCGAGCGCGAGATCGACGACCTCTCCCGGGTCTATGCGCGGCGGTTCCGCCGGCTGGACCCCGCTGAACTCGTCTCGCGGCTCCAGGGCAGGGAAATCGGAGGTAGGCTTCTCCATGTGGCCGGGCACGCCCGCTTCGAGGCCGAACGTCCGCGCTTCTCCGCGGTGTGCCTCGGTTCCTCCTTCCTGCTCGCCCACGACATCGCACACATGCACCTGGACTTCGACATCGTGACGCTCAGCGGATGCGAGACCGGCCGCAGTCGCCGCGTCGGAGGCGAGGAACTGCTCGGGCTCCCCGGAGCGATCCTCGCCGCGGGCGCGAAGACCGTGGTCGCGACGCAGTGGGCCGTGGACGACGGCCTGGCCGCGCGCTTCATGCGCCGCATGCACGGCCTGCTCGCCGCGGGACAAGGCGCGCGCAGGGCCACGGCGATCGCGCAGCGGGAGCTGCTCCCGGACGCGCCCCACGCCCTGGCCTGGGCGGCCTTCGCGGTCCAGGGAGATCCCGATCGTCACGCGGCACTTCAGCCCGCGCCCTCCGGAGTCGCGCCGTGACGCTGCGCCTGCTCCCGCTCGTGCTGCTCGCCGCGACCGCCCTCGCGGGTCTCGAGCCGGCGGCGGCCCAGTCCCCGGGTCTCGGCGGCCGCGCGCTGCACCGCGGCGCGACGGCATCGCCGCCGAAGCCGCCCGGGTGGGCCCCGGCCAAGCGTCTCGTCGTGCTGCTCGACAACGCGCCGATCACGCCGCTGCTCGACCAGACGCAGACGACCGTGGCCGACGCGCTCATCGCCAAGGGCCTCTACCTGCTCGAGGCGCCGGCGGGCACGACGGACACCGAACTCTCCCTGCTGCTCGCCCAGCTCGAGGGTGAGCAGGGTGTCGTCTTCGCCGAGGCCGACGCCCGCGGGCAGCCGTCGGAGACCGAGGGCTGCGGCAACTCGACCTCCGGCGACCCCGCCGCGCACCCCCAGCAGTGCACGGTGGGCTTCGTGGACGGGACTCCGACCACCGCCGAGTACATCGGCCAGTCCGCCGTGTCGCAGATCCGCGCGGACGACGCCCAGGCCGCGCTGCCCCACCCGTTCTCGGCGGTGGTGGCGGTGATCGACACGGGTCTGGACATGTCGCACCCGTTGTTCGCCGGACGGCTCTTCTCGGATGGCTACGACTTCGTGGACGGGCACCCCGGCGCCTGGGAGGTGGCCGACGGCGTGGACGACGACGGAGACGGGCTGGCGGACGAGGCCTACGGACACGGCACGCACGTCGCCGGCTCGATCCTGCTGGTGGACCCGGGAGCGCGCCTGCTGCCGGTGCGAGCCCTCGACAGCGACGGCGTCGGCTCGGGGTACCGGCTGGCGGAAGCGCTGTTCTACGCCGTCGACTCCGGCGCCGACGTGATCAACCTCAGCGTCAGCATGCAGGTGACGTCGCTGGCGGTCGTCTCGGCGCTGCAGTACGCCGAGGCCCTCGGCGTGACCGTGGTCACCTCCGCCGGCAACACCGGGGGAGAGGTCCTCTTTCCGGGGAACTATGACCCGGCTTCGGTCACCTGGCAGCTCCCGCTGCTCCCGCCGTGGCTGGTCCTCGATGGGGCTCCCGTGGTGACGGTGACGGCGGTCGACGCCGCCGACCACAAGGCCGACTTCGCGGCAGCGGGACCCTTCGTGGACCTGTCCTCCCCGGGTGTCGACGTCTACAGCGCCTTCCCCGGCGGCGGCTACGCCTGGTGGAGCGGCACCTCGATGGCGACGGGGGTGGCCAGCGGCGCAGCGGCCCTGATGCTCGGCATCGGGGGTCCCTGGCCGCTGACCGACGCCGCGCAGGTGCTCCAGGACAACGCCGAGAACATCGACGCGCTGAACCCGGGATACGTCGGGGCACTCGGCGCGGGCCGCATCGACGCCTTCGCCGCCGGGCTGGACGCCCTGTCGCCGCTCTGAACGGGCCGCCCCCGCGGATTTGCGACCGCCAGCCCGTGGACGCGAACCCGATCGGGCGGCAGGATCTCGGGCATCGAGTCCCTCGGAGTCCGGCCGATGCCCCGCCGCCTCGGTGCCCGCCAGCTGGCCCAGATCGAGTCCCGTCTCCGGACCTTCTTCACCGACCTCGCCGAGGACCTCGAGGAACTCGAGGCCGACACCTCCATGGAGCGCGGCGTCGACGCCGAGGACGAAGGGGACACGGCGGCCGACGAAGCCCTGCTGGGCGTGTCGATCGCGATCATGAACCGCGAGCGCGACACGCTGCACGCCGTGGTCGAAGCGTTGGCGAAGCTGGAGCGCGGCAACTACGGCCTCTGCGAGGACTGCGACACCCCGATCCCGGCCGAGCGACTCATGGCGCTCCCGTGGGCACCGCGGTGTGTGCCGTGCATGCAGGAGTACGAGCGCGACTTCGCCTGAGCCTCAGTCCGGCAGCACGCCCCCGTCCGGGAACAGGCTGCGGTCGATCTGCGGGAACAGCCGCAGCGCGTTGCCGTAGTAGAGCTTCCGGAGCACGAGGTCGGACAGGTCCAGGCCGTACATCTTCCAGAAGGCGTGGCGACGTCGGTAGTAGTCGAAGTACTCGTCGTCGGTCTCGAGCACGCGGAAGTAGGTGTGGTACTCCTCGGGCGTCCAGGCGTCCTTGCCGAACAGCACGCGGTCCTGGTACTTCGTCAGCCACGCGTGGGCGGTGCGCGGCTGGCGGCCGAACTCTGCCAGCACCGCGCCGATCTCGGTGACCACGTTCGGGTAGCGATCGAGCACGCGGCCCATGGCTTCGAGATCGTTGGCCATCCAGCCCATGTGCGCCGAGATGAAGGTGGTGCCCGGATGCCTGGCGAACACGTGGTGCTGCTCGGCGATCAACTGCTCGAAGCTCGGCTCGGTGGCCGGGTCGCGCTTGCGCTCGGGCTTCTGCTTGAGCTCGAACCAGCGCTCGTTCTGGTTGTCCCAGGGTTGCCAGAAGGGCGCCGGGTCCGCGGTGTGGATCAGCACCGGCACGTCGAGTTGCCCGCAGCGCTCCCAGACCGGGTCGAGGCGCGGGTCGTCGACGGCCACACGCACGCCGGCGGCATCGGTGATGCGCATGCCCAGGCTCTTGTAGATCTTGAGGCCCGCAGCGCCGGCGTCGATGTCGGCCTCGACGCGGTCGGCGAGGCGCTGGCCGAAGCCCGGCTCCTCGATGCCGTCGTACGACAGGTTGGTGAAGGTCAGGAACCGGCCCGGCGCGTTCTGCTTCGCGTTCTCCAGACACCCGTGCAGATGCGCGCTGGCCTCTTCCTCGGTGCCGTTGAACGCGCGCCCGCTCAGGTTGACCATCACCGCCATGTTGAGCGCGTCCATCGCGGCCACGGTCACCGCGAGATCGTCGGTGGGCATGGTCCACTGGTGGTTGTGCACGTCGACGAAGGGGTAGCGCGCGCTGGTGACCCGCGTCTCCTCGACCACGAGCGTGGACGGCGGGTCGTACTCCTCGAAGAGCATCTGGGCCGGCGCGCTCGCGGCGAGCAGGAGCAGGGAGGTCAGCAGGTGCGTGGTCATCGGGAGAGCCTCGGCGAGAGCGTCGTCGGGTCGGGTCGTGGCGGGTAGAGAGTATCCATGGTCCGCACTCGTTTTCCTTGAGCCGATCCGCCCCGTCCTCGCGCATGCAGGACGAGGCCTTGTCTCGGCCGAAGCCACCTGCAGGGGGTTGCACATGGGAACATCCTCGGTGCCGCGCCTCGTCGCGGCTCTCGTGCTCGCGTGCCCGATCGCGCTGGCGCAGTACCCCGACCACGACCCGAGAGTCCTCGGTCTCGATCTCCGTATCGACAGTGACGGGGGCTCGAACGGGGACCCACCCGGCGCCTCGTCGTCGCAGTTCCCGCGCGTCGTGGGCACCTCGGGCGGCGTGACGGGCGACGAGGTGCACGTCGTCTGGCAGGACTACCGCGAGCGCGGCGCGAACGGGCCGGCGCTCAAGGACACGTCCTCGATCTACTACCGCCGCATCCGGAACTACGGCGCCGGCGTGCAGCCGACCGAGATCTGGATCAGCGAGGTGGGCCTGGAGGGCCAGCACGACCAGCTCCACTCCACGCGCCCGAAGCTGGCCACCGACGGCGACCAGACCCTGTACGTCGTCTGGCATGCCTTCGGGACCTCCAACGCCCAGCCCGCGCTGCAGAACGTCGGCGAGAAGATCCTCTTCGCGCGTTCGCAGGACAACGGCGACACCTGGGACGCGCCGCTCGTGCTCAACACGCTCGCCGCCTACGCCGGCGCTCCGGAGATCACCGTCGACGACGCGGGACGCGTCTACGTCGCCTGGGCGCAGCTCGACCCGACGCCGGGCAGCCCCGGCGTGGACCAGATCCGGTTCACGGCATCCGACGACCAGGGCACGACGTGGATCGGCCCGCTGATGGTCAACGACGACGTCACGGCACACTCCGACACGCCGCGGCTCGCCGCCGATGCCAGCGGCAACGTCTACGTGGGCTACCACAACCACCGCAACATCGCGTGCTGCCCCACGGGCGAGATCACCGAGCGCTACCGCGATGTCTTCGTGCAGCACACGACCTCCGACGCTCTCTTCCCCACGCCCGTGCCGACGCCCTTCGGCCCGGCCGAGCAGCTCAACAGCTCGGGTCTGACCTGCGACCTGCAACTCGCCGCCTACTCGTCCGGCGAACCGATCCCCGCGGAGCAGTTCGTGATCGCGACCTGGATCGACCTGTCGGGCAAGGACGACAACCGCACGCAGGTGATGTCCAACCTCTCGCAGCACGGCGCGGGGTTCCTCGAGCAGGAGCTCCCGGTGTCGGACATCGACCCGCAACCCATGCCGAGAGGAGGCGCGGGCCCGGGTCCGGCGGCGGTCGGCCCGAGCGGCACCACCGCACCGGGCGGCACCCTGTCCACGGGGCCCTCGCTGACGGGCACCGGCACCGACCAGGACCTGGCGGGCCAGCCGGGACCGGCGGCGCAGAGCCTGGCCATGGCGCTCGGGCCCGACGGTGAGGTCTGGGTCGCCTACGGCTGGATCCCCCAACCCATCGCCTTCCAACCCACGCTGATCGTCGTGAACCGCTTCGACGGAGCGGGCTGGAGTCCGAGCCGGACCGTCGGCGCGCCGAGCGCACCGTTCTTCAGCAAGGGCGACATGCTGCTGCCGCGCCCGCGCCTGTTCGTCGCCGAGGAGGAGCGCGTGTACGTCACCTGGATGCACTCGTCGACCGTGACGCAGGGCGCGCAGATCGAGAACGCGTACGAGACCTACGCCGACATCAACGTCGCCTGGAGTGGGCCGGGAGGCGAGACCTGGTCGGGTCCCGCCGGTGTGACGACCAAGCCCTTCGGTGCGGGCTCGTCGCGCTCGGCCTTCCCCGACCTGTTCGCGCGGGGCAACCAGGCCGTGCTCGTCTGGGACGACCGGCGCGGCCACTCGCTGCCGCCCGGCCCGCTCCCGCCCGGCGCGCCCGCGGGCGCACCCGATGTCTACCTGAACACACTCATCGTCCCGTAGGGCCGGGCGCGAGCCTCGCGTGGCTCGCCCGCTGCCGGAGTCGACCATGTTCCCGAACGCCCCGATCACCGCGCTGTGGCTCGCGCTCCTCTCGCTCCTCTCGCTGCCCCTCGGTGCCGCGGCGGAGGACGGCTCGATCTTCGTCATCGGCAACGCGCTGGTGGAGGCCGAGTTCACCCTGAACGGCAAGGAACTCGAGCTGACGGCGATGACGAACAAGGGCCTCTCCACGCCGGCCAGCATGGACATGGCCCCGGGCTCCGGCGGCTGGACGACGCGCCTCGTCAACGACGGTGGATTCTCCGTCAAGCAGTGCGACGAAGGCACCTCCCAGGAAACCGAGTGGTTCGAGATCGACGCCACCGGACTCGCTGACTGGAACACCGACTGGTCGCTCTCGCCGCCGGTGACCGTGTCCATCGAGCCCCCGCTGCTCGACACGAGCAACGCGATGTGCGGACCGAGCGGCAGCGAATGCCTGGTCGCCACCTGGACCGGGACGATCACGCAGAGCACGTCGGCCCACGTCACGCCCTTCACGGTGACGACCCGCTGGACCGCCGTCGACGGCGAGCCCTTCATCGACACGCTGATCCGCGTCTCGCTCGACGAGGCCGACCCGCCCTTCTACACCACGTCGGTGCTGCATCCCGACGTGCGCGTCCTGTCGCTCCAGGACGTGGAGGGCACCGACGCGCTCGTCGTCCCGTGGCTGGGTGGAAGCCTGATCACGACGCCCACCGATGACACCACGTTCACCGGCCCGTCGGGCGACACGCGACTCTGCTTCCCGTTCCCCGACCGGCTCGCGCGCGGCCCCAACTTCTTCCCGGTGAACATGGCGGCCTACTACGACGGGCGCGCCCCGGAGTCGAACTGCCTGGTGGTCATGACCACCGACGCGGACGACTACTGGAAGGACCTGCTGATCGATGTCGGCCCCGACCTGCCTCTCGGCGACTGCTACCCCGCGGACGACTACCTCGACCCACAGGGCAACTTCACCCTGCAGCACTGTCTGGCCTGCACCACCGGTGTCCCCAATCCGAGCCGCTGGGTCAGCCTGACCCCCGAGCACATCCCCGATGACCTGTTCGCGGATCACGACTACATCACCAAGGAAGCGGCCGGGGGCTACGAGGTCAGGCTCGCGATGATCGAGGGCGACTGGTGGGACGCGGCCGAGGCCTACCGCCGGTTGCTGCGCACGGCGAACGGTGGTCAGCCCGTCGCCTGGTACGAGGGGCCCGTCGGCGCCGCCACCAACACCATGCCGCCCGCGGGCAAACAGCTCGCCGGTCAGGTGCTGCTCAACCCGGCGGTGTTCGCCGACCACCAGGACACGCTCGCGCGGCAGACGCTCGACCTGACGCGCATCCTCGGGCCCAACATCCACTGCATCTACTACGGGTCGCACGCGCCGGACCGCTTCGAACTCTGGTACTACGGCGACGCCATGGGTAACACCGGCTACCTGCCGGGCCGCCCCTCCCTCGCGGCCGCGGTGCGCGAGGGCCAGCGCCACTTCAACCACCAGGTGTCGGTCTACTGGAACGCGAGCACGGTGGTGGACTGCACGACCTCGGAGATCCCCGAGGCCTGCACCTGGGGCGAACTCGGCAACGCACAGAGCTCCTTCCTGTGGGACGAGGACCTGCGACCGCACCTCGGCTGCAGCACCACGCCCTTCGTGTCGATCCTCGATCCGGCGTCCACCTGGTGGAAGCAGCAGTTCATCGACGACCTGCTGGAGATCGTGAAGTTCACCGGCATCAAGGCCATCTACCTCGACAACCTGCTGCGCGGGCCCTGCTTCCGCGACACCCACCTGCACGAGCCCGGCGGCGGCAACTACATGAACACGCACCGCGTGGAGCAGATCGCCGGCCTCCAGCAGGCGCTGTCGGACGAGGGCATCCCCGAGCTGATCGTCGCCATGGAGCACCTCGCCGGTCGGATGGCCGGGAACGTGCACCTGATGAACATGGACCCGTCGATGTCCCTGCTCTCGGGCGAGTCCTGGTCCGACCTGGACGTCCCGGATGGCGGCTTCCTGTGTCCACAGGCCGGCGTGCCGACCGAGAAGAAGCCCATGGCCAACGCGCGGACCATTCCCCTGTTCCGCGCGATCTTCGACAACGTGAAGATCGCGAGCCTCGGCAACTCGATCTACTCGACGGATCCGGGCCGGCGCTCGTGGGTCGAGGCGACGCACGTGATCACCTTCGGCATGCTGCCGTCGATCACGCGCAACCTGCTCGAGCGCATCCCGATCTTCTCCGATCGGATGGCCTACGCGACGAGCTTCTCGTTCCTCGGCTCGGGCGCCTACGGCAGCAAGAACATCGCCTGCGGCGGTACGAGCGAGGGCGGCGTCTTCGAGAACACGGTGCCGGACAACACCCTCGGACTGTCCACGCCGGACAACGGCGACCTCTCGACGACGGACATCTTCGGGGGTTCGCTCCCGGCGGCCTGCGACGACTCCTTCAACGCCCCACTGTTCCACTTCATGAAGGGCCTGACGGCGTTGCTGAAGGAACAGACCTTCCTCACCTGGCACAACGGGACGATCCGGCGGCCCCCGGCCTTCACGGTGGTGCGTGACTCGCCGTTCCTCCACGGCGTGCCCGGTGTCGAGGTCGATGCGCTGTCGCCTTTCCCGCGCAAGACGCCGATCTACACCGAGCGCACCGATTGCTCGGGCGCCTATGCGGACTCCTCCTACCTCGTGCCCGGCATGTTCCAGGCGCCGCCGGACGCGGCCGGCTCGGTGCAGGGCCAGGAGCCGATCCTCGGCGTGCCGAGCACCTGGACCGACGCGGGCTCGCTGGCGTTCCTCGTCGCCAACCCCTGGATCAGCCCGGACGATCCCGGCCTGTTCCGCCTCACGGGGCTGACGTTCGTCCCCGAGGACTACCCGGGCTGGAACACCGGCACGGTGTACAGCGTGCAGAGGCACAAGCTGGGCGTCCCGTTCGGCGTGTTGCAGGCCGAGGGCGTGACCGGCGACTGGCAGCTGCCCGCGGACGTGCCGCTCGCCCCGGGCGACGTCTACTGGTGGGTGTTCCGGAAGCAGGCGCCGTAGGCGGCGCGTTTGCGCGGCCTCGTCCTGGAGAGCTACCGTCCATCGACATGCAACGACCGCTCGCACTCGGAAGCACCGAGCCGCCGTGGCCCGGGGGCCTCCGGCCGGTGGACAGCTGGACCGTGATGAACAGCGCCGCGCAGGGCGATCTCGATGCGCTGCGAGTCCTCCTCGGCCGTGACGCCCGGCTCGCGAACGTGGAGTTCCAAGGGACACGCCCGTTGCACCTCGCCGTGCGTGAGGGCCACGGCGACGCGGTTCGCCTCCTGCTCGATGCCGGAGCGGACCCCCTCGACATCACGGTTCGGAACGACGATCTCGTCACGGTCGCGCGCGATCGTGGGCATGACTCCCTTGCCGAAGTGCTGCAGGCGGCCGGCGCCCGGGCGCGGACCCGACCGAACGTCGAAGAACGCTGGCGCGCGGCCTTCACGCCCCTCGACCTCGCGCTCTGGACCGGGCCCTTCTGGAACGTGCGCGGCGATCTCGACACGGCGCGCCGTCTCGCCGGCGATGAACCGGACGTCGTCATCGCCGCTGCGCTCGGGAACGCGGAACGCGTGCTGACCCTGATCGACGACGTGCCCGCACGCGTCAACGAACCGCGCGCCACGGGCAAGCGCCCCCTCTCGGCATCCGTGGAGTTCGAACATGCCCACATCACGCGGCTCCTCCTCGAGCGCGGGGCCGACCCGAACCTTCCGGAGGGCGAGATGGCGCCGCGCGGCTCGGCGCTCCACGCGGCGGCTCGCCTCGGCCACGCGGCGCTCGTCGACACGCTGCTTGCTCATGGCGCGGACCCGAATACCTTCATCGACTCGTCGGGAAGCGCCACGTATGCGGCCGCCACACCCGAGCTCCGCGCTCGGCTCGTGGCCGCCGGCGGCCGACTGGCGCCCTACGACCTGGTCTGGTTGGGGGAGCACGACGAGGCGATCCGCGCCGTGGTCGCGGACCCGACGTCAGCGCAGGAGGGGTGCGGCACGGTCTTCGCAGCCCTGTGCACACTCGGGATGGACGCTCTCATGCAGCGCATGCTCGATGCCGGGGCACGCATGCCGGCCCAGGTCAACGGGTGTCGAAGCTACCTCCTCGAGCATCCCCGCATGTTGGAGCGCCTCCTCGGAAGCGGCATGGATCCCGAGCTTCGCGATTGGCAGGGAGCGACGCTCCTGCACGAAGCCTGTGCTCGAGATCGGCGTGCACGACCACGACCTGAGCGGATCGCGTGTGCGGCGCTCCTGCTCGACGCGGGAGCGACACTCGAGGCCTACGATGCCGATCTGTGTTCAAGACCCCTGGCCTGGGCTGCGCGCGAAGGCCTGGCGGACATGGTCGACCTGCTGCTCGAGCGAGGTGCGGCACCGACCTGCAGCAGTGATCGGCCGTGGGCCTCGCCGCTCGCCTGGGCGACTCGACGTGGGCACGCAGGCGTGGTTGCACGGCTCGTGCACCGGTGACGGACGCCTTCAGCTGCTCGTGCTCTTCAAGGTGTTCGACGAACACCACGGTGGCGTCAAGGCCGAGTCCGGGCACCAGATCTGGTACCAGAGCATGGTCCCGGCGGGAACTCCCGCGGGCCACCCGAACGGCAAGGTCCAGCCACCGCTCGCGTCGAAGACCACCGGGAGCACGATGTCCGGGCTGGGCCCGAGGATGCCGCCGAAGAACGGCGTGCGCAGCGACGTGAACCCGATCACGAGGAAGCAGGTGGTGCCCGGCGGTCCGTCGGTGGCCACGAGCGTGTTGGTCGAGGGCGAGCTCATCGTCCCGATGCCATCCAGTCGAATGGTGAAGCCACTCGAGCAGGGTGTGCCGGGACTCCAGTTGGTCCACTGGGCCGTGGCGCCGTCGGCCGCGGTCAGGAGGAACACCAGCGCGACGGCCGCGATGGTCAGGCTTCGACGGAACGGACTCATGACACCTCCTCGGCTCGCACGTTCGCGATGGCGGCGCCGGGAGCGCCGCAGATGCTCCCCGCTGTAACACCGATCGGCTGGATCGGAAAGGCGCCGGCCGGAGACTTCGTGCGTCTCCCGGCTGCTCGCGCCGTTCAACGCCCCGAGTCGTGGGTCGGCGCGTGCCCAGGTGACCGAAGGTGTCACGCCGGCCGAACGGTGCTCTACCCCTCCTATCACCCTCGGGCAGACCGGGTGAACGGGAGGACCCTCTCCATGGCAGCGAGACTCCAGCGGTCCCTCGCCTGCGCCACCCTGCTCGCCCTCCTCGGCGGCGCGACGTCGATCGCGCCGCAGGACAAGGTGGGTCCGGACAAGGCGCTGCCGGGCATGGCGCTTCCGGGCGAGCGGGTCCCGGACTTCGAGTTCCGTGTGCTGCTCGGCGGTGACGGCCGCACGAAGCTCTCCGAGTTCCGCGGGCAACCGCTGATGATCGTCTACTACTCGGACGTCGGTGCGGGCATGAACGCCGCACACGCGACCGAGAAGTTGGAGGAGAAGTACGCCGGCGACGGTTTCGTCCGGATCCTGATGGAGATCAAGAACAAGGGGCCCGTGCACATGCAGGCGCTGGTGCTGAACGAGCTGCCCGGGTCGACCTGCCGTCTGCTCAAGCTCCAGACGTTCCCGTTCGACTTCGACAAGCAGGGCGTGCCACCGCGGGTCGCGTTGATCGGGGTCGATGGCACGCTGCTCGACTCCGGGAGCTACGACTTCCTGTCTCGCATGGAGAAGCTGCTCAAGGCCGACCTGAAGCAGGTCACGCGCGGTTGGGGCGACCACGTCATCGCGAAGAAGGCGCGGGCACTCGCCTACGGGAAGGGAGACCTGGCCGGCGGCCATCGGATGGTGGCGGACGCTCTCGCCGCAGCACCCGACGAGGAGGACCTCGCCGAGGCGCAAGCCGAACTCGCGACGCGCTTCGACACGTGGAAGCGGTCCGTGGGCCACCTCCTCGCACAGGGTGAACCGCGACGTGCGATCGAAGCGGCCGAGGCGCTCGCCGCCAGCGTCCGGGCCGATGAGGCCTGGTCACGCGAGGTGACGGAACTGCTCGCTTCCCTGGAGACGGATGACGTGGCGCGGGAGCTCGCGCTGGCGAAGGAGCTCGATCGCCTGCTCGGGCCACTCCGCTCGGGCAAGGTCGATGAGCGCCAGGCCGAGAAACTCCGCAAGTTCGCGGAAGAGGCCCAGGACAGCGCGGTGGCGGCGCGCGCGATGCAGATCGCCGAGGCCGTCGACTACGCGGTCTCGAAGCTCTGATCACGCAGCGCCTGCCACCTGCGGGTCTGGCCGCGCGGGCAATCCTCCCGCCGTGGCGGAGATGTGAGATCCTGGTGGCTCGGAGTCGGTCAGGAACACTGGTCCCCCGCCACCGTTCGAGGAGTCCCCATGTCAGCGCCCGTTCCCGCAGCGACACCAAGCCGCCGGTTGACCGCCCGCCGCTCGGCCGGCGCCACGCTCATCGCCCTTCTCGCTCTCGCGACTTCGGTGCCGGCCCAGTCGCCGCTGCGCGCCCCGCACCTGCAGACCGGCGTCTGGTTCCCTGACGCGGTCGCGACCGGGGACCTCGACGAGGACGGCCTGCTGGACTTCATCGCAGCGGGCAACGTGAACGCGCAGGTCTGGTTCGGCGTCGACGGCACTTCGTTCGCGCCCGGCGCGCTCATGCCCGGTGACACCGACGACGTGCAGCTCATCGACGTCGACGACGACGGACACCTCGACCTGCTGCAGTGCCAGTCGTTCGGATCGGTCACCGTGCGGCCCGGCTTCGGCACCGGCTTCTTCGGTCCGGCCGAGGGCTACTCGACGTCCGAGGATCCGGACGACATCCACGCCGAGGACGTGAACGGTGACGGCGTGCTCGACCTCGTGGTGCCGTGCGCGAGCAACCGCATCACCGTCCGACTCGGCCTGGGCGACGGCACCTTCGGCCCGCAGACGGACTTCGGCACGACGGCGCAATCGCGAGCCCAGGTGACGATCGCCGACTTCGACGAGGACGGCGCCGTGGACCTGGCCGCACTCACCTTCGACGGCATCGACATCCTGGCCGGTCTGGGCGATGGCACCTTCGCGCTGCAGTCCAGCATCACCAGCACCGGCGCCTTCCCCGACTTCCTCGGCGGCGGGGACTTCGACGAGGACGGCCACGCCGACATCGCGGTGATGGCCTCCACGCTCGAGGTCCTCGTGCTCTTCGGTGCCGGCAACGGCACCTTCCCGAGGCAGGTCGCGGTGCCCACCGGCGGCGTCGTGCCCACCGACTTCGAGACCGGCGACCTCGACGGCGACGGTCACCTGGACGTGGCGGTGCTGCTCCGCGCGGCCGACGCGGTGGTCGTGGCCCGCGGCCTGGGCGACGGCAGCTTCGACACCCCGCGCGGCTTCGGCACCAACCACCAGCCCGACGGGCTCTCCTGGGGCGACTTCAACAACGACGGCGACCCCGACCTCGTCGCGGTCAGCGGCCCCACCAGCGTCGCCACCGTGCTCTTCGGCCTGGGCAACGGCAGCTACCGCAGCATCTACACCGTGGGCGACAAGATCCACGGCACGGTGGTGGCCGACTTCGACGGCGACGGCCGCAACGACCTGGCCACCGCGTCGGAGTGGGGCGACCGCGTCGACATCCTGATGAACACGGGGGCCGGCGGGCTGCTCCTGACCGAGACCTTCACCTATGCCGATGCGTACGATCTCGTCGCGGGTGACTTCACCGAAGACGGGGACCTCGATCTCATCGTCGGCACGCGCTTCCAGGCTGCACCGATCCTGCTCGCCGGCAACGGCGACGGCAGCTTCGCCGCGCCGACCGCCGTGCCGGGCATGAGCGGCGGCGTCAACACGCTCAAGACCGCCGACTTCGACGGAGACGGTGACCTCGACATCGTCGCGCTGCACGGCCTTCCGATCGTCTACACCATGGAGGCCGGCGCCGCCATCGCCTCGCTGTCGCTCGAGAACGTCAACACCGAGCAGGACCTCGACGTGGCCGACGTCGACAACGACGGCTGGCCCGACATCGTCGTGGGCAACGGCACCTCCTCCCCCTCGATCCGCACCTTCCTCAACGCCGACGGCGCCGGCTTCGACCCGCCCATCCCGTACACCGAAGTGTGCTGTTTCGGCATCGACCGCTTCGAGCTCGCGGACCTCGACGGCGACGGCAACATCGACATCGCCGCCGAGAGCGTCACGCTCTACTTCGGCAACGGGGACGGGACCTGGAGCGCGCCGATCTACATCGAGACCGAGATCGGAAGCGGTGACGTCGGCGTGGGCGACTTCGACGCGGACGGCGACCTCGACATCGCCGCCAGCAACTTCTTCGAGAACGCCAACGACGGTTCGCTGAGCGTGCTGCTCAACAACGGCGACGGGACCTACGCGCCCGAGATCCTCTACGTGACCGCGCCCGAGCCCACCAACGTGGTCGTGGGCGACCTCACCGGTGACGGTGTGGACGACGTGATCGTGTCGGTCCCGGACAGCGGGCACGCCTCGGTCTTCGAGAGCACCGCCGGGCCGTGGGAGCCGCTGGCCCTCGGCGGAGTGGGCGGAGCGCACGGCATTCCGCGCCTGATCGGCGAGGGCGCGCTGCTCGACGGCACGCCGATCGCGATCTCGATGCGCGACGCGCTGCCCTTCGCGCTGACCACCCTGGTCATCGGCCACGCCGAGCTGAACCTGCCCTTCAAGGGCGGCGTGCTCGTGCCCAGCCCCGACAAGCTCATCACGCTGCCCGCCGACGCCCTGGGCGGCTTCGAGCTGCCGGCCGTCTACTCGGCCGTGTTCTCGGGCCTGGAGCTGTGGTTCCAGACCTGGACCAGCGACCCGGCCGCACCGAAGAACCTTGCCGGCAGCCACGGACTCAAGGCGACCGAGCCGTAGCGGGCGCTCGGCGCACCGTGGCGTGGCGACGGCGCGCTGCCGAGGCGTTCGCCAGGACCGGGCCCGTCAGCCCCTCGACTCGTCCAGCAGTGCCGCGAGCCTCACCAGGGCGCGGTGCAGCGCGACACGCACCGCACCCTCGATGCGGACCAGCTCCTCGCGGCCCATGGCGTGCTGGCTCGGCGAGCTGATGGAGTTGTACACGGCGAGGAGGGACGCGCCGTGGCCCCCGTCGGCGTCGCGTGGCTTCTCCCGCGCGACATCGCGCTTCTGTGCACGGTGGAACGCGTCCTTCTTCTGGAGTCGACGCATCGCCGTGGCGTAGAGCCAGTGCTTGAAGCCCGCCTCGCCGCCGTACTGGAAGTGGTCGAGGCGCTCCAGGATTTCGCGGCACACCGACTGGGCGACATCGCTGGCCGCCTCCCGTGCGCGCACGGCGAGCCGGGGCGCCGTGATGCCGTGCGCGAGACGGAGGATCGCCATGACGATCTCCACAAGGGAGGGGAGTCGGCTCCCGCGATCGTATCACCCCATGACGTGGTTTCCGCCGACAGGTCACGTCGTCGTCGATGGACGCGGAACCGAGCCATCCCGACTGGCTGGCGCTGTTCAGCCCTTTGTCGTCCCGGGAAGGGACGCCGGCGACCGATGTCAGCCCTGGGTCGACCCGCCGGCTCTCCACCCACACATCCTCGTTCGACGCGACACGGGTCGGCGACGCAGCGGTACGCTCGCCGTGCCCTCGCAGACGGAAGGAGACACCATGCCGCGCCTCACCGGCCTCGCCCTGTTGCTGCTGGCTTCCATCGCCTCCGCCCAGGACCCCGGGTGCGTCGCACAGCACGCCTACCTCAAGGCCTCCAACACCGGCGAAGCCGACCAGTTCGGCTGGTCGCTGGCCGTGAGCGGGGACACCCTGGTGGTCGGCGCGCCCTTCGAGGACAGCTCGGCCGCCGGCGTGGACGGCGACCAGTCGGACGGCGGCGCACCGGATGCCGGCGCCGCCTACGTGCTCGTACGCAGCGGGAAGAGCTGGGTCCAGCAGGCCTACCTCAAGGCCAGCAACCCCGATACGAAGGACGAGTTCGGTGACTCCGTCGCCATCGACGGCGACACGATCGTCGTCGGCGCACCCAAGGAGGACAGTCCCTCCACGGGCATCGACGGCCCCGAAGGGAACGGCGAGAAGAACGCCGGAGCGGCGTACGTGTTCGTGCGACACGGGTCGACCTGGAGCCAACAGGCGTACCTGAAGGCATCGAACACACAGACCGAGGACTCCTTCGGCCGCGCCGTGGCCGTCAGCGGCGACACGGTGATCGTGGGCGCTCCCGGCGAGGACGGCAGCACCACCGGCGTGGGCGGCCACACGGACGAGGGGGCGCTCGGCTCGGGTGCCGCCTACGTCTTCGAGCGAGACGGCTCGACGTGGAGCCAGCAGGCCTACGTCAAGGCCAGCAACACCGGCACCGGGGATCTGTTCGGCTGGTCGGTGGCAGCGTCGGACGACGTGTTCGCGATCGGCGCACTCCTGGAAGACAGCTCGTCGACGGGCATCGACGGCGAGCAGCTCGGCAACACGGCCACGTCCGCCGGTGCGGTCTACGTGTTCGCGCGTGACGGCGCGAGTTGGAGCCAACAGGCCTACGTCAAGGCGACGAACACCGACCAGCACGACCAGTTCGGCTACGCCCTCGCGCTCGACGGTGACACGCTCGCCGTCGGCGCCTGGTCCGAGGACAGCGGCGCCACCGGCGTCGACGGCGACGCGTCCGACGACGGCACCGACGACTCGGGGGCGGCCTACGTCTACGTGCGCGACGGCACCACGTGGAGCGCGGACGCGTACTTGAAGGCGACCAATACCGGCGGGACCGATCACTTCGGCTGGTCGGTGGATATATCCGGGGACAACATCGTCATCGGTGCACCGCTCGAGGACAGCGTGGCCACCGGCATCCTCGGTGCCCCTGGTCGCGGCTCGCCGGTGTCCGGTGCGAGCTACGTCTTCGCCCGCGTCGGCTCGACCTGGACGCCGCAGGCCTATGTCAAGGCCAGCAACACCTTCACCGGCGACGTCTTCGGAAACGCGGTGGGGATCGACGGCGGGCTGGCCGTGGTCGCGGCACGCCTCGAAGACAGCTCCGCCACCGGCGTCCACGGCAACCAGGCCGATGACGGCGCCGACGGCTCCGGCGCGGCCTACGCCTTCGATGTCGCGTCGACGGCCTGGATCGACGAGGGCGGACCGCTCCCTGGTGCCGCCGGCGATCCGCTGCTCGTCGGATGCGGCACGCTCGCCCAGGGCAGCGCCAACCGCATCGACCTGCTGCACGCCGCGCCGGCGGCACCCGTCGGACTGTTCGTGGCCCTGTCCGCGACGCCGGTTCCGTTCAAGGGTGGAACGCTCCAGCCGTTCCCGTGGCTCACCGCTCCCGTGATGCTCTTGACCGATGCGTCAGGGAGTCTGGGCCTGCCCTTCTCGATGCCCGCTGGGACTCCCGCGGGCATCGAGCTGTGGCTGCAGGCCGGCATCCAGGACGTGGCCGCGCCCCAGGGCGTCGCGCTCAGCAACGGCGTTCGAGGCCTGGTGCCGTAGACGTGGACACCGGATGACGGGCGTGGCGGCCGGAGTGCTCGTTCCGCAACCCGCCGCAGATCGACCCTGTCAGCACCGACCGCCAGCTCGCACGGATCTCGGGTATCGTGGCCGCGTCCCCCACCGCTCTATCGGGAGAGCCTGGCATGACCCACACGACCGGTGCGCTCTGCGTACGTCCCTCGCGAGGTGTGGTCCTCGCCGTCCTCGTCCTCGGGCTCCTGGCCGCGCCGTCGGCGCCGCTGTTCGCACAGGCGCATGCACCACAGGCCTTCGCGGTCAGCGACGCAGGCATCGCGCCCGCCCCGAAGACGCCCGTGGTGCTGCTCCCGTCCGAGCAGTTCGGGCTCGACCTGAGCACCGTCGATCGCCTCGTGCTCCCCGCGCTCGACAACGCGGCGTTGTTGGCCGAGGACCTCGCCCACCCGCGCAGCGATCGGGTCCTGCAATACGGCGTGGCGCGCGACGTGGTCGTCATGCCGGCGGACGGAAGCTGGGAGTTCGTGGCGCCCGGCGTCGTGCACTGGGCGATGGACATCGAGAGTCCCGGCGCGATCGGCATCCGCGCGCGCCTGCTGCTCGACCTGCCCAAGGGCGCGCAACTCTTCGCCTACTCACCGGACGACCCGACGCGACTCAAGGGCCCCTACCAGGGCGACGGTCCCTTCGACGGCGCCGAGCTCTGGACGCCCACCACCTTCGGCGACACGCTGCGCCTGGAGGTCATCGCGCCGGCCACCTCGGTGCTCGGCGCGCCGCGCACGCCTTTCATCCTCGACCGCATCCAGCACATCTACCTGGATCCCGTGCCGACCCTCGCGGGCCTCGGGCCCGACGGCGGCGGCTGCCACAACGACCCGAACTGCTACGCCAACTGGACCAGCACGGCCGCGTCGGTGGCCGGCGTCGGATTCATCTCGGGCAACTCGCTGTTCTGCACGGGCCAGCTGCTCACCACCCAGAACGGCGACCAGACGCCGTACTTCCTGACGGCCAACCACTGCATCGGCAACAACTCGACCGCCCAGAGCACCGAGATCTACTGGCAGTACGAGACGGGCAGCTGCAACGGCTCGGTTCCGTCGCTGGGCTCGGTGCCACAGTCCGCGGTGACGACGCTGCTGGCCACCAAGGCCGGCATCGGCACCTACGACTTCACCCTGCTGATGATCCAGGGCGGCCTGCCCGGCGGTCTGACCTGGTCGGGCTGGAACGCGGGTTCGGTGTCCAACGGCACCGGCGTGACCGGCATCCACCATCCGCAGGGCACCTGGAAGAAGATCAGCTTCGGCAACAAGATCGCCATCGGCGACCCGGACCTGGTGCAGGTGAGCTGGTTCGACGGGCCCACCGAGCCGGGCTCCTCCGGTTCGGGCCTGTACGTCTCCAGCTCGCAGCAGCTCATCGGTCAGCTCTCCACCGGCAGCAGTGCGTGCGGCGGCCTGATCGGCAACAACTGGCCGGATCAGTACGGCGCGTTCAACAAGACCTACAACGACATCTCCGGCCTGCTGGCAGCCGGCAGCGACGACGGGTTCGAGAACAACGACACCTGCGCGGGAGCCGCCGTCGTGGGTGACGGCAGCAACCCCGACCTGGTCGTGAAGAGCACCGACGAGGACTGGTACAACCTCACGGTGCCCGCCGGCAACACGCTCGACGTGGACGTCACCTTCACGCACAACTACGGCGACATCGACATCAAGCTGTTCAACTCGTGCGGTGGCGCCCAGCTCGGCGTGTCCGAGACGGTCACGAACAACGAGTCGCTCAGCTACACGAACACTTCGGGCTCGTCCCAGACCCTGAAGCTGCACGTCTACCTCTACAGCGACACGCGCAACGAGTACACGCTCGTGGTGGACGGCACGACCGGCGGCGGCGGCGGCGGACCACCCAACGACAACTGCTCGAACGCGATCGTCGTCGGCGAGGGCACGCTCTCCTTCAACACCACGGGCGCCACCACCGACGGACCGAACGAGCCGGGCCCGTGCAACTTCTTCAACTACACGCAGGTCGGCGCGGACGTCTGGTACCGCTACGTCCCCGGCTGCAGCGGCAACGCGACCTTCAGCCTGTGCTCGAGCAGCTACGACACGAAGCTGGCCGTCTACAACGGCTCGGCCTGCCCCGGGTCGTCCTCGGCCGACGGCTGCAACGACGACGCCTGCGGCCCGGGCCAGGGCCTGCAGTCCGAGGTGGTCCACCCGGTCGTCGCCGGCAACAGCTACCTGGTGCGCATCGGCGGCTACCAGTCAGCCACGGGAGCCGGCACCCTGTCGATCACCTGTGACGGCGGCGGCGGCGGACCCGCGTGCCAGCCGAGCGTCGGCAACCAGGGCCCGGGCACGGCGACGCTGACCATCTGCGGCGACCCGTCCTCGGGCGGCACCGTCGACGTCGACCTGACGGGCGCGACGCCCAACGATCCGGCCTACTTCGTCTACTCGCTCTCGAACACCGGCACGGCCTTCGCGGGCGGCGTCCTGGTGCCCTTCCCGAACTACCAGCTCTTCGCCTTCACGACGAACGGAGCCGGCGCGGTCGGCTTCGCCATCAACGGCGGCGGAGGACCGGCCACCTTCTACTGCCAGTTCGCGATCAAGGTGAGCGCGAACTCGTGGTGGCTCTCGAACGCGGTGGCGTTGACGCTGCAGCCCTAGCAACCCGGGCGCCTCGATCACGCGGGCCCCTGGGCGCCGGCCACGACCTCAACCTCAACCCGACGCACTCAGCGGCAGCCGGTCACGCCACCGGTGTTTCCAGCGGACCAGGGACCAGACCGCTCCGAACAGGGCGCCGCCGAGGTGGGCGCCGTGTCCGATCGGCAGGCCCCCGCCGGCGTGCTGACTCACGAGCCCCCAGAGGTCGAGGCCCACGAGCAACAGCGCGGCGATCCACGCGGGCAGCGGGATGATCAGGAACAGCAGCAGCTTGTGCCGCGGGTACAGGAACACGAAGGCGATCAGGACGCCGCTGACGGCGCCCGACGCGCCCAAGGCCGGGTGGTCCGGCCAGCCGAACAGGCTGAACGCCGCGTGCATCAGCCCGGATACGAGGCAGGCGCCCAGGTAGAAGATCACGAACCGCCGCGGCCCCCAGCTCAACTCCATGACGGCGCCGAAGTTGAACAGCACGAACATGTTGAGGGCGAAGTGCCAGGCCTGGGCGTGGGAGAACGCCGACGTCAGCGGGGCCCAGACCAGGCCCTCCTGGAGGTGGGCGAGGCTCACCGTCGCGTTCCGCATCAGCCAGCCGCCCCACGCGTCGTCGTCGTAGCCGACCTGCCAGGCGAGGAACACGGCCAGGTTGACGGCGATCAGGGCCGGGACGGCCTTCAGGTGCTTGAGGATGCCCATGGGGCGCGCAAGCATAACGCCGGAGCGTGCGCGCCCCCACCGCGGTTCAGGTCGCGGGCAAGCCGAGCAGTGAGGCGACCTGCGCCTTGCGTGCACGGACCCGAGAAGTCGTCGGGCCCGACTCCCCGCGCGCGCCGCTAGCCTGGACGGTCCCCAGGACACCGTTGGAGGCGGAGAATCCTGCGGGTCCTCCCGCATCGGCGATCCAGCACTGCCAGTAGGTGTCGGTTCCGAAGTCGATGGAGCCCTTCGGGGTGTGGTGCTCGAGGCCGTCGGCGACGAGCGCGACGAGGATCATCGCGTCACCGGCCGGCTGCCTTGCGTCGCTCGGCCGCCCCGCGCTGCCGCTCCAGGATCGGCGCGGCGAACTCGGCGTGCTCGGCGCGCAGGATCTCCAGCTCCGCGTCGGTGAGACGCTGGCGCGTCGTGCTCAGCATCTCGAAGAAGTGTCCGGCCTCCGCCTCGGACACCGGGCACCCGATGTTCCCCTGCGGGCCGTCGGCCGTGATCAGCGCGGTGCCCTCGGCGTCCAGGATCACCGACCAGGGGTAGCCCTTGTTCTCGCCGCCGGTGAGGCGCTGTTCGACCTGCTTGCCGTGAGTCATGTGGGAAAGGATCATCAGCTACGACGGCGAGACCTTCACCAACCACACGAATGGCGAGGGGCTGAGCCGCTACCGCGCGTTCACGATCCTCGAGGATTTTGCGGGGGACCTGTGGTTCGGCACGGTCGGGGCGGGGCGCCCCCCCTACTTCAGGAACGCCATCGAGCCCGGGTACTTCCAGACCTCACCGTTCAGGGCCTTGATGGCCCCGACGATCGGGAAGATGATCGCGATGACACCGAGGATCCAGAAGAGGAAGACCCCCACGACCAGCAACACGAGCACGGTGCAGATCACCGAGTAGATGATCATCGAGAGGATGCAGTTGGCGACGACCTTGCCGTGCTCGTCGACCTTCGGCAGCTCCTCCTTCTTCATCTGCCAGATGACGATGGGCGCGATGAAGCCCGCGAAGGGGATGAGGTAGCCCGCGAACTGCGACAGGTGGAGGATCATGCCCCACTGGTCGGTTTCCTTCTCGGTCGCCATGTCCACGCTCCTCCTCGGGCCACGAACGCCCCGCTTCCAGGCCGACTGCCCGGACCCCGGCGGGACCGGAGGGATCGTAGCGTCGGGTTCCAGCCGGGATCCAGCGTGCCGCGGACGGCGGGCCGCCGAGAGCCCACCTACCTGCCGGCGTCACCGTCGCCGAGGCGGTGCACCCGCCCCTCGTGGACCACGAAGGCGATGTCCCGCGTGTTCGTGATGTCCTCCAGCGGGTTGGCCCGCAGCGCGACGAGGTTCGCGAGCATGCCAGGCTCCACGGCCCCCAGGATCGAGTCGTGCCCGAGGATCGTTGCCGAGCCGAGCGTGGCGATCTGCAGCGCCTCGAGCGGCGTCGCGCCGCCTGCGGTGACGAGGAGTTCCAGCTCGCGGTGCGCGGAGATGCCGGGCAGGACCCCGTCGACGGGGAAGTCGGTGCCGAGCCCGATGAGGCCACCGGCCCGGTGTTGCTCGACCGCGAGCCGCGCGGCCGCGCGGAGTGAGTCCATGATCTCCGCCACGGTCTCCTCGTCGGGCGGCGTCGCGCCGTCGTGACCCACGCGGGCGATGGCATCGGTCACGACCAGCGTCGGCACCCAGCCCGTGCCGTGCTCGCGGAAGGCCTGCAGCAGCACCTCGCCCTTGGCCTCGTCGAAGTGCTTCCAGCCCCAGGTGACCTTGTCGTAGAAGTCCTCGTACGCCGGCTCTTCGGTGCCCTCCCGCAGGCAGGAGTACGGAATGTCGATGGTGTGCTCGATCGTCGCCTGTCCGAGCTCCGCGGCCCGAAGCGGCGGCACCCCCTCCGCGTGCCCACAGATCCGCATGCCGTGTCGCGCCGCCTCGTCGGCGATGGCGATCAGCGACGGCTCGTCGATCGCGTTGTAGATCTTGATCCAGCGCGTGCCGAGCAGGGCCTCACGCGCGACCCACGAGCGCGCCACCTCCGCGTCCCCGTAACCCACCGAGGTCCGCTGCGGGACCTGCTCGAAGATGCCGCTGGCCGGGATGATCGTCGGCCCCCGGAGCAGCCCCGCGTTGATGCGGCCGCTCCAGGCGCCGGCGGACTCGCTGAAGAGGGGCAGCGCCCGGATCGTCGTGACGCCGTGGTCGAGCAGGATGCCGAGCGTCTCCTCGGGCGGCTTCATGTCCGGGAAGAACATCGACGGCGGCATGACGTGGGCGTGCAGGTCGATGAGCCCCGGGATGATCCACAGGCCCGAGCCATCGACCGTCTGAGCGCCGGTGAGCTCGATGCCGGCGTCGACGACCTCGATCTCATCGCCCCAGCAGGCGATGGTCACGCCTTCCCGGATCTCGCCGGTGCGCACGTCGACGACGTTCGTGTCGGTGATGGCGGACAGGACGTTGTCGCGGCGCAGCATCCACGACGCACCCATCCACTCGAACGGACCGCCCGCGAAGTCCTGCGCGGTCGAGACGGGGACAGCCAGGCAGAGGGCCACGAGGACCCCGCGGGCGATGTGTGAGCTCGGCATCATGACTCCTCGCGATCTCCGGGGCGGGACGGCGTCCGGAGCGTGGACTCCGGGACCTGCCCGGGGCATTGTGACAGGTCCGCTCGGGCGCGTGACCGGACCGCGGGGAGGGGGTACCGACCATCGGGTGGAGCCGTGGAACCAAAGGGGCACGGATGAGGCACCGGATCGGGAGCCGCGGGAAGGCCGCGACGCTGCTGCTCGTGGGCGTCGGCGCGCTGGTCGTCGCTGCCGCGCTCTGGGTCCTGCTGGCGGAGGATGACGCGGCCGGCGGCGGCGCGACGGTGGCGCGGGACGGGGCGGCGGAGGTCACCGAGACGTATTGACCTCCGGCACTGAAGTCCCCGCCAAGCGCGACTTCCGCCAGGAGCTGAGCACGCGCAGCGACGAGGAGGGCCGTTTCCTGCGCGGCCGGGTCACGGACGCCGCCGGTCAGCCGGCGGCCGCGGGCCTGGTCGTGAGCATCGGCCCCGCCGACGTCGACGGCTGAGGTGGTGCGGCGTGGAGGGCGGCGATGTCAGTCGCGCCGCGTCAACCGCACCCGCGCGCGCAGCCCGTCCTCCTCGAAGTCGAGCCCGAACGCCGCGCTGCCGATGTCCTGCGCCGCCTCGGGCAGCACCGGCCCCGAGCGCGGTCGGCCGGGGTGGCCGTAGAGCGTCGACTCCATGCGCCGGTCGTCGGCGTTCCAGCGGTAGTCGCCGCCGCCGGGGCACAGCAGGCGCCGCCCCCACAGCTGCTCGTGGATCGCGAGCGGGTCGCGGTCGGGCCAGCGGCGCTTCCACTCGTCGAGGATCGGCAGGTTGCTCCAGGCCAGCGCCTGGAGCGGCTGGATGCCGTGGCCGACGAGGCCGTCCTCCACGAGCGTGAGGACACCACGGTCCACGCGCAGCGCGACGTTCCGGCCGAGCCACTCGAACGGGGGCGGTTCGGGCGGGCCCACCGCGCCGTCCGCCGCGCGCTCAGTCGCCCGCTGCCCGGACCGTTCGACCTGTCGCTCGATCACGCGCTGGATGAGGGACTCGCTGAGCGAGAGCACGAGGCCGTGGCCCGTGGCCACGTAGTGCAGGGCCGGCGGGTTCCACGCCTCGCGATCCGGCTCGATCCAAAAGTCCTCGAGCGCCAGGTCCGTGGGCGCGATGCGCACGTAGCTGCGGCCCGCGTGCTGTCGGTTCTCCCAGGACAACAGGTCCGGCGCGGACTGCTCCACGTAGGCGCGCAGTCCGGTGAGGAAGAGCGCGAGCTGCAGCGGGTCCTCCACGTCGGCGTGCAG
The DNA here is from genome assembly GCA_029259725.1 of Planctomycetota bacterium. GTDB lineage: Bacteria > Planctomycetota > B15-G4 > B15-G4 > B15-G4 > JAJDER01. The sequence goes on from JAJDER010000111.1 coordinate 30,588, forward strand.
GGCCAGGGGCAAGCGGTACCCCTCGCGGTACCAGAAGGTGTCCTCCTCCCAGTCGTCGGGCGGCTCGTACGCGGCGAGTTCGTCCCAGAACGGGTCCTGGTCGGCGTAGACGGCGAACGACGAGCCCATCCAGCCCAGCGGATCGGCGTGCGGCATGATCGTGCGCGCCAGCCCCAGGACCATGTTGCGCGACAGCGAGCCGGCCTGCTTGTCGAAGGCCGCGACCCAGTGCAGCAGCGTGCCGTCGTGCGGGTCGCCGGCGTGGGGGAGCAGCTCGGCGCCGGCGGACATCTCGACCAGGTCCTCGTAGTCGGAGCCGACGATGAGCGGGCGCACGGTCACGTCGAGCGCGAGTTCCTCGGCGTCCACCGTGCAGCGGACGGCGATGGGGTCGAAGACCTCGGCCCAGTTGCTCTCGTAGCCCTGGCGCCAGCGGAGGTAGAGGTCCTGCTCCGCCTCCGTGACCCGGTCGAGGTCGAGTTCGAGGATGGGCGTCGCGAAGGCGAGGTCGCCGAAGGCCTCGGAGCGGGCGCCGGCGCCGCCCGACACGATGGCCTCGGCCGCGCGCGCCTGGTCATCGGCCAGCAGCGCTTCGGCGCGGCTGCGTCGCGAGGCGCCGATGCGCCAGCGCGGTCCACACCAGCGCCGGATCGTCGCGTCGGTGAGCACCAGCAGGGCGCTCTCCTCGGCGTCCCCGCGGCGGTAGCGGTCGCGGAAGAAGCGGTACTCGTCCAGCGAGGCGAGGGCCGTCGTCTCGCCCTGCGCCGTGGCCAGCAGGCGGTCGAGTTGCGCGAGCGAGTTCGTCACGACCACGGCGTCCGGCCCGACCCGCGCGATGTAGCTGCACAGCGAGCGATCCGGGGTCACGAATCCGGCGTAGGACGTGCCGGCGCCGGTCGCGTCGTCGCGCGATCCGCGCACCGCCTCGGCGTCGTCGGTGTCCAGGGCGGCCAGCCCCACGCGCGTGATGAGCAGGGGCTCGAGCACGTCCGCATCGCCCTCGAACAGCAGGGCGACGTCCGCGCCCGTGCGCAGGTACGGGTCGGCGCCGGTCACGGCCACGCTGCGCACGACCGCCGGGCCCAGCATCCGGCTCAGGGCGCTCATGGGCAGGCCCAGCTGGCGCTCGTAGCGGTCGCGGGTGCCGGCCGACTCGGTGCGCGGCTCCAGCGCGGCGAGGACCGGCGCGCCGTGATGCTCGGCGTGGTCGGCCACGGCGATCAGCGCCTCGAAGTCGCGGAAGAACAGCGCGTGCTGATCCTCGGGGATGACCGCGGCCAGGGGATCCCGCTCCGGGTCGAGGCCGGCCACGAGCGCCGACCAGTCGTAGGCGCGGGTGCTGATGCCGGCGAGTCCTTCGATGGGCACGGTGTCCTCGCCTTCGATCGAGGGCGGGAGCATCCGATCGAGGGCCAGGTTCTCGCTCACGGCGCGGCCGCCGCTGAAGAGCGCGAAGCTGTCCTCGACCGTCGAGCGGTTGCGTCGCCGCCACGCGAGCGCTGCCTCTCCGGTGAGCGCGATGGCGCGCGCGCGTTCGGCCTGCGCGGCGGCGTCCGGCTCGTCGGACGGGTCGGACGGGTCGACGCGCGCCGCGGCGTCGTCGCGGCGATGCCGGAACCACGCAGCGCCGGGCAGGTCGGCGGCGAGGAGCCGCTCGTAGTGGGCCTGCTCGACGCGGAGGAAGTCCGCTTCGCCGGAGGTGAAGGCCTCCGCCGGAAGTTCGAAGCGCACGAGGGTCCCGACCTCGTCGGCCGCTCCGGGAAACTGCAGCGTGCCCGACGCGCCGTGACCCTCGGGGACGCGCACGGCGAGACTTGGCACGCCGATGAAGGGGTTGCGCCACGCCGGCCACGGGATGGTGGAGCCGTCGTCATCTTCCGGTCCGCGATCGCGGCGCTCCAGCGCGACGAAGGCCTCGCCGCCACCCTCGAGGACGACGTGCGGCAGGTCACGAACGCGGGTGGTCAGCTCGAACAGGATCGCGTCGGGGTCGTCGACGTGCGTCAAGTCGGTCAGGTCGAGGACGCAGTAGACCTCGTCGTCCGTGGTGGGGTTCGGCGCGCCTGCGCACGGAGCGAGAGTGACGGGCGCGGCGACGGCAACGGGCGAGGCGGCGGGCGCGAGCAGCGCCAGGACCACCAGGAGCAGGGGAATGCGCGTCATGTCCAGCCTCCTCGGAATCGAGTCCATGGTGTCGCGGGAGCTGCGAGGGCGCCAGGGGGCCGGACGCGGCGTCACACGCAGGACGTCGGCCGGCCCGGGAACGCCGCTCGCCTGCTGCTCGCGGAGCGTGAGGGCACTCCTGATCCCGCGCAAAGCGGGTGGGACACGCGCAGTCCTCACGGAGAGCGCCCGCAGGCCCGCCTCCTCGCATCGCCCAACCCGGTCGGGGACCATGTCACGGGTCTGCCGTCGCTCTCGATGCCCTGACGCACTGTTTCATTCCATGTCCCCCTCCCCCTTCACCGCCGCCGTCGACGCCCTGCCCGCCCCGGCCGAGAAGCCGGTGGTGCTGCGGGTGACCGCGTCCGCCGAGTCGCGGCTCCGGGCCGGGCACCCGTGGTTGCCGGTGGAGCAGATCAAGTCAGAGAGCCGCGCAGGCGAGCCCGGGGACCTGGGCGTGGTGTTCGACCGCAAGCGCGCGTTCCTGGCCGTTGGACTCTACGACCCGTGTTCGCCACTCCGGTTGCGGGTGCTGCGCGCGCGCAAGTCGGGCCCGATCGACGACGCCCTGCTGGACGAGCGCGTGGCGGCGGCGCTGGCCCGGCGGGTCTCGCTGCCGGCCACGGACACCGACGGCTACCGCATGATCCACGGCGAGAGCGACGGGCTGCCGGGCCTGGTGGCGGACCGCTACGCCGACACGACGGTGGTCAAGCTCTACAGCCACGCCTGGGTGCCCTGGCTGCGGCCCGTGCTCGAGGCGCTCGTGCGGCACCAGCCCGTCGAGCGGGTCGTGCTGCGCCTCAGTCGCCAGCTCTCCGCTGTACCTGGCCCGCTGTTCGGGCTCACCGACGGCCAGGTGCTCATGGGCGAGCTGCCCGAGGCGACGCTCACCTGGCGCGAGCACGGCCTCACCCAGGAGGTGGACCCGGTGCACGGACAGAAGACCGGCTGCTTCCTCGACCAGCGGGACAACCGGCGGCGCGTGGGCGAGCTGTCCGCGGGCCGACGAGTGCTCAACCTGTTCGCGTACACCGGGGGCTTCTCCCTGGCGGCGGCTCGCGGCGGCGCGACGGAGGTCTGGAGTGTCGACCTCAGCGCGCCGGCCCTGGCCGCCGCCGAGCGCAACGTCGCGCTCAACCGGCATGTTCCGGCCGTAGCCGCCGCGCGCCACGTGACCCGTCGCGGCGACGCCTTCGAGGTGCTGCGCGATCTCCAAAGCGCCGACGAGAGCTTCGACCTGGTGATCGTCGACCCACCCGCGTTCGCGCGATCGAACGCTCAGCTTCCCGGCGCCCTCGAAGCCTACGGCCGCCTGGCGAAGCTGGCCGCGCGCCTGGTGACGCCGGACGGCACGCTCCTGCTGGCCTCGTGCAGCCGACCCGTGAGCGCGGATGACTTCCTCGCGACCGTCAGCGCCGCCGCCCGCGCCGCGGGCCGCCCCCTGCGCGACGTCCGGGAGACCGGCCACGGCCTGGACCACCCCACCGACTTCGCCGAGAGCGAGTACCTCAAGGCCGTGTTCGCGACGGTGTGACGCGCGGCCGTGTCGGCGCGCCAGGCTCGGGCAACGCGTTCACGTCGCCCTCAACGTTGTAGCGCACGCGAATCCGGATCTCCGGTACGATGCAAGCCCCGCTCAGGCGGCTCCCCATCGATGGACGGGTATCCCTTGGCGCAACCCGGCCATGTGACACAGTTGCTCCGACGGTACGGAGGCGGTGACCGTGCCGCGGCGGACGAGCTGGGCCGCATCGCGCGTGCCCACATGGCGGCGGAGCGTTCCAACCACACGCTGCAGCCCACCGCGCTCGTGCACGAGGCCTGGGCGCGCCTCGCCGGCGCCCGTGTCGGCGAGGTGAACGACCGCCACCACTTCCTCGCGCTGTCGGCCCGGGTGATGCGGCAGGTCCTCGTCGCACACGCCCGGACGCGCGACGCGCAGAAGCGCGGCGGCGACCGGGAGCGGGTCCCGCTGGACGTCGTCGTCGCTCTCTACGAGCAGCGCAGTTACGACGTCCTCGCGCTCAACGAGGCGCTCGACCGGCTGAGCGGCGTGGACGAACAGCTCGGCCGGGTCGTCGAGCTGCGCTTCTTCGGAGGCCTTTCCAACGGCGAGGTGAGCGAGGCCATGGACCTGCCCCTGCGCAGCGTGGAGCGCGCCTGGGCGACGGCGCGCGCCTGGTTGCGCGACGCCCTCGGATCGCCCGCATGAACGAGGAGCGCTGGCCCGAGGTGCGCCGCCTGTTCGAGCAGCTGGTCGGCCGCCCGGAGTCCGAACGAGACGCCGCGCTCACCGACGTGGACGCGGAGCTGTGCGCAGACGTGCGGCGCCTGCTGGCCGCGCACGCCGCCGACCTGGCCGAGTCACAAGAACCTCCGAGCGGAGACGAGATCGCGCGCGCGGTCACGGCCGGGCCGGTCGCGCCCGAGCGGATCGGGCGCTTCACGATCCTGCGCGAGATCGGATCGGGCGGGATGGGCACGGTCTTCGAGGCGCAGGAGGAGCGCCCGAACCGCCGCGTTGCCCTCAAGGTGCTGCACGGCGGATTCGTGGTGACCGGCAACACCGGCGCCGCGAGCGACGAGCGCGACGCGTGGCTCTTCAAGGTCTCACCGAGCGGCGTGCCGAAGTGGTTCCGCAGTTTCCGCGGGCTCGATCGCGATGAGCTGACGGGCGTGGAACGCCTCGCCGACGGCATCGTGGCCTGGGGCTGGACCAGGTCGCTGGATCCGATCGGGATCGGGGGCGACGAGGAAGACCAGTGGGTCGTGCGCGTCGGGCAGGACGGCGCGGTCGAGATGCAGGCGCCCTACGCCATCGAGGTCAAGAACGACACGGCGCAAGTGGAGTTCGGGTCCGAGTTCGAGTTCCCGCTCCCGGGAACCTGGGACGACATGCTCGTCACCGCCCAGCCGGCGACGATCAGCCACGTCCCCTCGGCGACGGTCTCGACGCTGATCTCGGACTGAGGTCGCGTCCCCGCGTGCGCAGCGGTGGATGGAGTCTTCGGTAGGCGCCAGTGCGTGCCTCACGGCTCCTGGCCGTTGACGCCGGCGGTGACGACCACGCCATCGATGACGGAGGGCGGACCGTCCACGGTCGGCTGCGGCCCGATGTCGGGCTTGGTGTAGAGGCTCTCGTCGGGCAACAGCAGCTCGCCGACGGTGTCCAGGTTCAGCGCCGCGCAGCCCTCCGGGTCCAGCATCAGCGTCAGCTCCTTGTCCGTCGCCTTGACCACGTACTCGGTTCCGGTCGGACCCATCAGGGTGCCGTCGGCCACGCTGAAGATCGGGTACCAGCGATCGGGCCAGCCATCGTCGTCGGTGTCCTCGCCTTCGTGAGGGATGCCCCAGAGCTCACCGGGGCCGGCGTACTCGAGCAGGAAGCTGTTGCCGTCGTGACCATCCTCGGCGTTGGCGTCGCTCTCGAGACCGTGGGTGTAGAGGAAGGTGATCGGCGGGTCGAACGAGACGAACTCGCCGTTCTGGTCGAGCAGTGCCGTGAACTGGTTCCAGTCGTTCGGGCCGGTCTCCCAGACGAAGAACTCGGGTGCCGACCAGATGTCGTCCATGTCGCCGAGGGTGCCCGTGTCGGTGACCATCGGCCCGCTCCGCATGCCCCACGAGAAGGCGCCGTCGAGTTGGTCCACGTCGGCTGCCAGCCCGACGTCGGCCTCTGCGCCACCGTCGTCCTGGGTCAGCGCGAGCGAAGCGCGGTGGAAGGTGACCTCGTGCGGCGTGGTCACGTTCTCCGGCGGCATCAGGAAGATGTCACCGCTGTGGGCCTCGTCCTCGTCGATGCCGGACTTCAGCATGTCGAAGAAGCCGTAGAGCACGACGTCGTCGCTGCTCGTGAAGAGCGCGTCGTCGCCGTCCACGAAGGACTCCAGCCAGTAGACGACGTGGTCATCGCCCTGGTCGACGTGCACCGAGCCCAGACTCTGGCTCCACAGGCCGAGCCCGCCGAGGGCCACCAGATCCAGGACTTCGGGGGTCTCGAACTCGGTCCAGCCGAACTGGCCGTCGTCCCAGACCGCGACCTTCTCCCAGTCGCCGGAGAGGACGTCGTAGCGCACGCGGAAGAGCGCGGGCTCGGGGCCGCCGAAAGGCGGACCCTCACCACCTTCGCCATCCTCACCACCCGGGCCGGGATCGAAGTCGGGAAACTCCCAGTACTCGAAGTCCAGGCCATCGAGTTGGCCCAGGGGCAGCGTCCCCTGGGTGTTGCGCAGCAGGCGACCGGGGGCCTGGAAGACCGTGTAGGTCTCGGCCACCGAGTCGTCGTAGACCTGTTGGGTGACGACCAGGCCATCCACCTCGGTGTCCTGCTGGCCGTCGAGCCAGATGCCGTAGTAACCGGCCCAGCCGAAGGCGCCGTCGGCGGTCTCGATGCCGAATCCGCTCTGCAGGTCCACGCGCTGGCCGGCGTCCTCGCCGGTGGCGTGATAGAGGTTGTAGCGCCACGCGTTGACGACGAAGTCGGTGCGGCTCAGGCAGACCGGCTCCTCGCCGTTCTTGCTGCGCAGCATGTGAGTCTCGTTGAAGGCGATCTGGTACTCGTCGGTCAGGATGCCGGTGTCGCCGCCGCCCTCGCCTCCCTCGCCACCCTCACCACCTTCACCACCTTCGCCGCCCTCGCCACCTTCGCCGCCCTGGCCGGGCGCGCCGAAGCCGGGGAAGTTCCCGCGGAACTCGTTGACGATGCGGGCCACGCCCTGGGTCTGGTCCGCGAACATGTTCACGTGGGCGCGCACCAGGAACGCGTCGTCGAACGGCTCGGGCACCGCGTTCACGTCGCCCTCGGCGTTGTAGAGGCTGAAACCGATGAAGCCGTCGGCGACATCAAGCGTCTCCAGGTGCCCGCTCATGGTCGGATGGTTGATGTTGCCGCCGACGTCGGGCAGGGCCGCGAAGTCCATCGTGAACTGGCCGAACGGATCCGCCTCGGACTTGGCTGCCTCCACGATCATCTTGACGCGGATGCTCTCCGGCTCGGCGGGCCCGTCGAACTCGCCCTCCGGCCCACCCTTGCCCTCTTCGGGCACCCACAGGCGCACGACCTGCAGCGAGTCGTTGCTGCCGCGGTTGGTCTCCACGGTCCACAGCTCGGGCGTGTCGGCGTTGGCGCCGGCGGACTGGCCGGCCTCGGAGGCCGCGCCCCCGTCGGCGTCGCCGTTCTCACACAGTGAGCCGTCGATCTGGGCCACGTACGCACCCTTGTTGACCATCCGCTCGTAGGCCGTCAGGTCCATGAAGCAGAGGATCATGTTGATCATCTCGATCGGCTCCATGGAGGGATCCCACACGTGGGTGGAGACCGGGTCGAGTTCCCAGTCGCTACCGGGATCGAAGGCCGGGCCGCCATCGGCCGGTGCATCGTCGGCGCCCCCGTCGTCGCTGGTGACGACCTGCATGCTGGCCGCGACCTCGAGGCCGTCGATCGCGTTCTCGCCACTGGTGTGGCCCGGGTCGAGTTCCTCGAGGTCCACGAACACGTCCGAGATCTTGTCGGTGGTCTTGACCACCTTGCCGGTGAGCTTGTCGTGCTTCTTGCCCAGCTTGGCGAGCTTCTTGTCGAGCTTCTTGAGCGCCTTGGCCTTGGCCTTCTGTTCGGCCGGCGTGCCTTCCGGCAGGGCCTCGGCGAGCAAGAGCTCGGCCTCCAGCGCGTCGATCTGCGCGTCGAGGTCGCCCTGCTTGTCCTGTTGCTTGGCCAGCTTGCCCTGCTGCTTGGCGAGCTTGTTGGCGAGCTTGTCGACCTGCTTCTGCGTCTTCGGGTCGAGCGCAGCGGCCGGACGCGCTTCCCGCATCGGCGCGTCGAAGCCGTGGGCGATGGCCACCAGACTCCGGGGGACGTCCAGCTCCTCGACCGCCCCGGCCTCGTCGGGCGGGGCGGGGCGCCGGGCGTCGGCGACCGGAAGCACGAGCGCGGTCGCAGCCGCGGCGGTGCCCTCAACGGTCTCCGCGTCGGCGAGCAGGACGCTGACGCCGGCAGCGGTGCTCAGCGTCAGGAAGACGATCACGATCCACATGGGGCGTGCCATGGGGGGTCCTCGCTTGGGGGAAATGCGTCCCGAGCAGGCGATCGCATCGCGCCCTCCGTGTCATGGCGCCACACAGCCCGTGCCTCAGGTCCTCACCGGGCCCATCGACACTCGGCTCGCTCCGGCTTGACAGCCGATCCGGGATGGGGCGGGAGAGATCCGCCGCGTCGGCCAGGTCGACACCCCGTCCCGGGCACAGCTCCCGAGGCTCCCGGAATCCCGTAGCCTCGACTCCCGAAGGCGCCACGTCGCCTCGCGAGGCGCGACCGCGCGTGGTCCCAGACGGAGGATCAAGATGCGCACGCGACCCGGAACGCCTCGGCGCCAGAACCACGACTCCAACGGAGTCCTGCTCGTCGCCATCGCCATGGCCTGCGGCAGCGGGGTCGTGGCCCAGGTGGATGGCGGCGGGCTGGCCGACTTCGGTGACGCGCCGGACAGCACGTTCGGGGCGATCGAGGCCTACCCCGGTGTGCTCGGCATGTTCCCGACATTCCTCGACAGCGACTTCCTGTCGGTGCCCGGCACGCAGGGCGCACGGCACGACGACGTCAGCACGACCTGGACGGGGAACTGGCTCGCCGGGGCATCCACCACGACCACCGAGCCTGAGGGC
>JAJDER010000112.1 GCA_029259725.1 Planctomycetota bacterium
GGCCGTCGGGATCGACGGCGTCGGAGAGGTGCAGCGCTCCGACCCCGAGCAACGGCACGGCCAGCACCAGCACCGTGGCGCGCTGGAAGACACGGGCCGGACGCAGCGTGCGCACCCCGGCCAGCGCGACGGCGGGCAGGACGCAGACCGCGCCGGATGCGCGCGTGTCACCCGCGACCGGCGTGTCACCCGCGACCGGCGCGGTACTCGCGGCACCCGCACCGCCCGCGCCACGCCGCGCACGCCAGCGAGTCGGCCAGCTCCAGGCGTGGTCGTCGAAGAGGGACAGGCACAGCACGATCGTCAGCAGGCCGAAGAACCCGTAGTTGCCGGTGGCGCCGATCACCACCTGGAACCCGATCATGGCCCAGGCTCCGAGGTGTCGCAGCCGGCGCGGCGCGAAGCACAAGAGCGGCACGGCGAGCTCGACGGCGAACATCGCCGCGGCGGAAGCCTGCTGGACCAGCATCGGGAGCGCGTGGGCGATCGGACTCAGCGCGTTCGGCAACGGCTGCGTCAGGTAGTGGAACGACAAGGCGGTGAGGTCGGCCCAGGTCGGATCCCCTGAAGTGAGCTTCGCGGCGCCCGACATGACCATGAAGCGGAACAGCAGCCACCAGACCAGCCAGCGCCCCAGGGCCGGCGGGTCCCGGTCTCCCGAACGGGGCGCGCGCCACAGCCGCCACGGCGCGTAGAGCGCCCCCAGCAGCAGGGTCTCGATCAGCAGCGAGTCCCACTGGAACTGCAGGAAGGGACCGCAGCCGTTGTGCAGCGAGAGATACAGCACCCAGAGTCCCAGCAGGCACAGGGCCGGCGCGACGTCGAACAGGACCAGCAGCGACAGCAGCACCCCGGCCGCGCACAGGCCGTGCAGTGCGGTGTCGCTCGCGTCGAGGAGCAGCAGGGTGGGAACGTAGGTCCACGCGTCACCGCCCAACTCCTCGGCGGTCCTCGCCATGGCCGCCTCGGCCGGCAGGATGCCGTCGCTCCCGACCAGCCCGTGGATCTGCACCCACAGCGACAGGAACGCCAGCAGCGCGACGAACCCCAACCCGGCGACGAAGCGACGCCGACTCGTGACCCAGCCCGTGCCCGCCGCCCCGGCGCCGATCAGCAGTCCTTCGAGGCGCGAGAAGAAACGACGCCGGGCGGCCACGAAGGCGTAGACGAGTTCCGAGACGGCTCCGATGCCGGGCACGCGGTAGAGGGCGCGCGGCAGGCGATCGGCGAGACCCGGACCACGCGCCAGGGCCTCGACCACCGCCGCGGCCCCGCGGTGCACCCGGCCGGCGGGTTCGATCAGGTGCAGCGCACGTTCGAAGGCCTCTCGTCCGACCTGCGGATACTCCTCGGCCACCTGCTGATAGGGAGCCGGCTCGATCGCGTCGCCCACGCGGTGCCGGATGCGGGCCACCCACGCGAGGCAGAAGCCGCAGTCGCCGTCGTAGACGAGGACGGGCCGCGCGACCTCGGCGTCAGCATCGGGTCCGGTGGGCATCGGCGGGATTGTCACCGATGCCGGGGGTCGGTGCGACCACCGTCGCCGACGGCCCCTCGACCCGCAGGCGTGGGCGGGGTCCAATGCGCCCACGCCGCTGCCGCCCCTTCCCGCCCGGCCTGCCCACGTGGTCCATCCGCTCGTCGAGATCCTGACCTCCGCCGTGCCCGCGGTGCACCATCGCCCGCTGGCGCCGTGGTGCCGCGCCGCGGATCGCGTCCCGCTGCTCGTGGCGGCCGAAGAGCTCGATGCCTTCCGCCGGAACGCCGACAACCTCTACCAGCGCGTCCGTGCGCTGCTGTTCCTGGCCTCGATCCACCTCGACCACCTGTGCGCTAGGCGCCGGCTCCCGGCCCGCGGACGGATCCCGTGGGCCGGCCATGAGCAGCTGCTCGACCGACGCTTCGACGAGGCCATCGACACCTTCCTCACCGCGCAGCGCGAGCAGGGTCCGAACGAGGCGCTCTCGTCGGCGCTCGCCGCGGCCTACCGCGCGCTGGCCTTCGGGACCCTGGCCGACCAGGTGCGCCGCTCGGTGCGCCTGCTCCCCTCCAACCGCTGGATGTTCGAGCTGGACGACCCGCGCGCGCATCCGCTGCGCCTGGCCGACCCCCTGCGCACCCCCGGCGCGGCGCTGATCGAACGCACGCCGGTGCGCATGGACCTCTCGCACTCGTGCTGGAGCGACATCTTCTTCCTCGGCATGGACTACCCCGAGGGCGCGCGCGTGCTGAACGTCTCGATCGACCTCGGCGTGCGCGGACGCGACGACGGGCCGGCGCCCCCCATCGAGGCGACGCTGCGCACGCTCGACGAGCCGGTGCTGCGCCTGACCAGCCACGACCTGGGGCACTCGGCGGACTGCACGCGCATCGCCGACGTGTTCGACTTCGCCCGGGATCACCTGGGGTTGCTGCGCGCCGGCCTGATCGCCGCCGGCGTGGTGCCACCGGGACTCGAGCAGACCGACGGCCCCCTCACCGACGTGCTCGAACCCCTGGTGGGCGCGGGCCGCGGGCTGCAGCTCTCGACGCACGTGCGCGGCATCCCCAAGGGCTCGCGCCTGGCCGTGTCGACGAACCTGCTGGCCTCGATCATCGCGGTGGGCATGCGCGCCACGGGCCAGACCGCGTCCCTGCAGGGCCCGCTCGAGGAGAGCGAGCGCCGGCTCATCTGCGCCCGCGCGATCCTCGGCGAGTGGCTCGGCGGATCGGGCGGCGGCTGGCAGGACTCGGGGGGGCTCTGGCCGTCGCTGAAGCTCATCGTCGGCGCGCCGTCGCGGCCCGAAGATCCCGAGTACGGCGTGAGCCGCGGGCGGCTGCTGCCCGACCACACGGTGCTGCATCCGCCCGCGATCGCCGAGCACCTGCTCGACGACCTCGCCGCCAGCCTGGTGCTGGTCCACGGTGGCATGGCCCAGGACGTCGGGCCGGTGCTCGAGATGGTCACCGAGCGCTACCTGCTGCGCTCGGAGACCGAGTGGCTCGCGCGCGAGCGGGCGGGCGGGATCTTCGACGCGATGCTGGAGGCCCTGCGCGTCGGAGACGTCGCCGCCCTGGGCAGGCTGACGCACGACAACTTCTTCGGGCCGATCGAGACGGTCATCCCCTGGGCCAACAACGCCTACACCGAACGGCTCGTGGACGCCGCGCGCGCGCGGTTCGGGGAGGGCTTCCGCGGTTTCTGGATGCTGGGCGGCATGGCCGGCGGCGGCATGGGCTTCCTGTTCGACCCGGCCGTGCAAGCCCAGGCCAAGCAGGCCATGGCGACGATCCTGACCGAGACCAAGCGCAGCCTGGAGCACGCCCTGCCCTTCGCGATGGACCCGGTGGTCTACGACTTCGCGGTGAACGAGCGCGGTAGCGTGGCGTCGCTGCTGGCCCCGGGTGAACCCTCCGGACACGGGCCCTCCGCGCCGATCGCCGCGCCCACCGGCGACGGGGCACCCTCCCTGGATCGATTGCTCGCCGACAACGGCTTCGATCCGGAACTGCACGAGCGCATCCGCACCGACCTGCGCGAGGGCCGCATCGGGCTTGCGCACAACCGGCTGCCGGTCTCCACCGTCGTGGAGGACGTGCGTCCCTTCGACGTGATCGCCTCCGCGTCAGCCCGCGGGGAAGAGGCTCGCGACCGAGGTCGCCGGGCGCTCGCCGCGGGCGAAGTCGTCGTGGTCACCCTGGCCGGCGGGAGTGGCACGCGCTGGACCCAGGGCGCCGGCGTGGTCAAGGCGTGTCACCCCTTCGTGCGCATGGGAGGCGCCTGGCGCTCCTTCGTCGACATCCACCTGGCCAAGAGTCGCCACGCGGGCAGGGCCGCGGGCGCGACGGTGCCGCACGTGATCACGACCAGCTACCTGACGCACGGGCCGCTGCGCGACGCGGCCGAGACCTGGATCTCGCGCCACGCCGACGAGGGCCTGGTGGACCTGCGCCTGTCGCGGGGGCGGTTCGTCGGGCTGCGCCTGGTGCCCACCGAGCGCGACCTGCGTTTCGCATGGCACGAGACACGCCAGCAGGTCCTCGACGAGCAGGCGCAGAAGGTGCAGCAGAGCCTGCAGGAAGCGCTCATCCGCTGGGCGCGCGAGGCCGGCGAGGCGTCGGACTACCGCGACAACCTCGCGCACCAGTGCCTGCACCCGGTGGGCCACTGGTACGAGATCCCGAACCTGCTGCTCAACGGCACGCTGGCCGGCCTGCTGGCCGACCGTCCGGGCCTGCGCACGCTGCTGCTGCACAACGTCGACACCCTGGGCGCGGACCTCGATGCGGGTCTGCTCGGCCAGCACCTGTTGCACGGGGCCGCGCTGACCTTCGAGGTGCTGCCGCGGCGCATCGAGGATCGCGGCGGCGGACTCGGCCGCATCGACGGTGAGCTGCGCCTGGTGGAGAGCGTGGCCCTCCCGCGTGAGCAGGACGAGCTGGCGCTGTCCTACTACAACTCGATGACGACCTGGATCGACATCGACGGGCTGCTGGCCGTCTTCTCGCTGACGCGGCCGGATCTGCACGACGCCGATCGCGTCGCCGCGGCCGTGCGCTCCCTGTCCGAACGGCTGCCGGCGTACGTGACCCTGAAGGACGTCAAGAAGCGCTGGGGCCACGGCCACGAAGACGTCTTCCCCGTGGCCCAGTACGAACAGCTCTGGAGCGACATGACCGCGCTCCCGGAGCTGGCCTGCCGCTTCGTGGCCGTGGATCGGATGCGCGGCCAGCAGCTCAAGGAACCGGCACAGCTCGATCCGTGGCTCCGCGACGGCTCGGCCGCTGCCGTCGAGGCCCTGACCGCCTGGCGCTGAGGAGCCCGGGCGCCGCGGCTCCGGGGGCGGCCTCCGCCCGGGCGCCGACCGTTCCGCGAGGGCCGAGTCCTGGTGAAGGGGCCCTCGCTCCTGCGTCGCACGGTGCTCGGGCTTGACGGCGGAACCCGGGAGTTTCCAAGGTACGCCCGCCCAGGGCAGGGCGCGCGTCGTGATCGGGACGGATCCACCGGCCCGGACCGCGGCCTCCGGCACTCAGGAGACAGACATGAAGTCCACGATCACCACCCTGCTGGTCGCGCTGGCCCTCGTCGGCTGCCACTCGACCGGCGACCACGACGGCTCCGGCAGCCACGACGCCGACGCCATGGCCATGACCGAGGCCGAGATGATGGAGGCCATGATGGCGATGGCCGCGCCCGGCCCCGAGCACGCCTACCTGGCCGAGAGTGTCGGCATGTGGAACGTGTCCGCGAAGATGTGGATGGACCCGTCCGCGCCGCCCGAGAACTCCAGCGCGCTGTCGACGATCCAGCCCATCCTGGGTGGCATCTTCTTCATGGAGCGCTTCCAGGGGGACATGGGCGGCATGCCCTTCGACGGCCTGCTGATCATCGGCTACAGCAACTTCCAGGAGCAGTTCATGTCGGTCTGGATGGACAGCATGAACACGACCATGTCGCCGATGACCGGTCATCGTGACGAGAACGGTGTGCTGCACATGTCGGGCACCGCGATCGACGCGATGAGCCCCGAGGGCCGCCCGATGCGCCTGACCGTCGAGACGCAGACGGCCGACCGCACCCTGTTCCGCATGTATCACACGATGGGCGGCGAGGAATCGATGATCATGGAGATGGTCTACACCCGTCCCTGATCGCGTCGAGGCCTCACGGCGGCCACGGCGCGCCGCCCGGTTCCGGCAACTCCCACGGGCCGCTTCCGCCACGCGCGGGGGCGGCCCGTGTCGCGTCAGCGCGCGGCGGTCTGCGGCTCGTTGCTGGCGGGCGGCGGGTTGTCGAGTCGGTTCTCGACGCCGTACAGCCGCCGACGCGGCAGCAGCGCCACGGCCCAGCGTTGGAGCAACCGTGGCAGCACGCCGAGGAGGGCGCGCAGCACGCGAACACGCACGGCCAGCCGCCACGGCGCTCCCGAGCCGGCCTCCGCGAACCAGTGGTCCGACGCCTCCAGGTCCAGGCGGCGCAGGGCACGCCAGGCCAGATCGGCACAGCGCAAGGAGCGTTCCTGGTCCCGGGTCGCGCGTTCGTCCCCCGACAACGGGCCCACCACGCGTTCCAGGTCGTCGAGGATCTCGACCCATTCGGCCAGCAGCGCCTCGAGGTCGTGACTCAGGTTGCGATCGTGGATGCGGTAGCGCGCCAGCGGCTCGGGGTGGAAGCCCACGCCCATCTCGCGCGCCAGTCGGATGAACAGGTCGTAGTCCTCGAGGTACCCGAGGTGCGAGCGGAAGCCGCCGCTCTGGTTGAACAGCGACGCGCGCACGACCGTCGTCTCGAGCGGCATGAAGTTGCCTTCGATCAGGTCGCTGAAGACGTGGCCCGAGCGGTAGCGCAGGAAGCGGCCGCGGCGTCCGTGCACGAGGCCGTCTCGATCCACGACCAGCGAGTCGGCGTAGACCATGCCCCAGCGCGGGTGCTGCTCGAGCAGGCGCACCTGGGTGGCGAGCATCTCCGGCTCCCAGGCGTCGTCCTGATCGAGGAAGGCGATGTACTTTCCGCTTCCGGCCGCCGCCGCGGTGTTGCGCGCGTCGGCGACCCCGTGGTGTTCGCCTTCGATGAGGAGCAGCCGGTCGCCGTAGGCGCGCAGGATCTCGACGGTGCGGTCATGCGAGCCGTCGTCGCACACGATCAGCTCGAGCCGGTGCCAGGTCTGGGCCAGGATGCTGTCGATGGCCTCGGCCAGCCACGTCTCCCCGTCGTAGGTCGCCATGACGACCGTGACCAGGGGGTCCTCGGCGGAAGCGCGCGCGTTGCTCACGAGGCGCCTCCATCGGCACGAACGCGGTTCGAGAGAAAGGCCCATTCGCGGGCCACCGTGGCGCGATCCACCAGCACGCGCACCACGATCCAGGCCAGCAGGCCCGAGCCCCCGACGAGGACCAGCCCGGGCAGCGGCGCCAGGGCGGCGAACGGCGCCCAGGCCACCAGGCCCAGGAACAACGGCGTCCACAGGCCCAGGGTCAAGGCGCCCGACCGCAGGGCCCCCCCGGTGGCGACGGCCTCGGGCGTGAACGCGGTGATCGCCGGCAACATGAGCACCAGCGCGCCCGAGGCGCGGGCGATGCAGACCGCGGCGGCGGCGGCCTCGACACCCCGGGGCACGGCCCAGGTGAGCGCGCCCATCAGCAACACCAACCGGACCAGCGCCAGGCGCGGTACGAGCTGGCTGCGCCCGGCGGCCTTGAGGCCGGCCTGGCTGATCAGCTCGCCGCAACGCATGCCCGCGGCCAGGGCCAGCCAGGCCAGGACCGGTCCCGCCGAGCGGTAGTCAGCGGGCACGATCAACACGATCAGCGGCGCCGCCACGGCCGCCAACACGATGTGGCCCGGGAGCAGGTAGGCGAGCCAGACGCGCAGCGCCTCCCCGAAGGCGGGCCCGGGTTCGGCGGTCGCAGAGCGGCCACGCTGGGCGAGCGACGGGAACAGCAGGCGTTCGGCCAGGTTCGCGGCGTAGCCGACCACGTGCGACGACAGCCCATGGGCGAGCTCGTAGAGCCCGAAGGAGGCCGCACCCAGGCCGACGCGCACGGCGAAGGCGTCGGCCCGTTCGCCGACGAAACCGAACACCGCCGCGCCGGTCATGTGCCGCCCGTAGCGGCGCGTCTCGGGCCAGCGCACCCCCACGGCCGCGTCGACGAGTTCCGCCTGGGCGCGTTCATCGTCGGGCGCCAGATCGGGGAGGCCCATGGGCTGGGCGGACCATGTCGCCACGAGGCAGGCCACGATGGCGTTGGCCGTCAAGCCGAGCACCACGCTCCAGGCGCCGAGCCCGGCCGCGGCCGCCCCGACCATGGTGATCGTGAGCGCGGCCACCGAGAGCACGTCGATCAGGAACACCCGCTTGTACGAGCGCAAGCGCACGAGCAACGCCGTCGGCAGGACGGCCATGTTGGCGATCACCACCATCGGCGCGAGCCCGGCGATGAGCAGGCCGAGGGAGGGCAGGCCGGGGCCGGCCGGGTCCAGCGCGTGGAGCAGCCCACCGCCGAGGGCCAGGACCGCCCCGGCGCCGAGGCCGAGCCACAGGTGCCACTGCCGCATGCGCTTCCAGACGCCGGACGACAGCCGGGGCGCGTAGATCGTGGCGTCATCGAAGCCGAAGGCCGCGACGTGGGAGACCGCGTAGGCCACCAGGCCGGCCATCATCGCCTCGCCGAAGCGGATCTCTCCGTGGTCACCGCGCGCCAGCAACCACGCGAGCGCCAGCTTGCCGAGCACGCGCACCGCCTGGACTGACGGGTGCGCGAGTAGGGCATAGCGCAGTCGCGGCCGGCTCGGAACGGCCTCGGTGACACTGGACGGCATGCAATCCTCGTCGCGGGACACCCGGCCTCCCCGGCCCCCCAAGGTGCCCTCGATCGCCTGGGATCGACAGTGTATCAGCCAATTCGGGCCCGTGCCGGAGACGCCGGCCGGCGCCTGGGCCAGGCGCGTGGGCCAACATCCGCGAGGGGCCTGGCCCGTTCGCCGACCCGGGCTCGCCGACCCATCAACCCGGATCGTGGGATCACTGATAGACTTTCATCGCAAGATCGGTTCCTTGCGCGCGGTGCCTCGGGAAAGGCGTCGCAGCCGATCAACGGGCTCGAATCCACGCTTCGAGGGTGGGCGCACACTCCTCCGGCCAAGGGAATCCACAGCATGAAGTTCGCCTCGCTCCTCACGGGCGTCGCCGTCCTCGGTGTCCTGACTCCGATGATCGCCGCCCAGACCTTGACGTCCCCGGTGCCGATCAACGGCACGCCCACCTACCTCGGCACCTACAGCATGGCGACCGGCGAGATCTCGCCGCCGCAAGCCGGTGACGGCGATGCCGTGGTGTTCGACAACACGGTGGGCAACGGCTTCTTCACCTCCCCAGCCAACACCGTGATGATGGACTGGGGCACGCTGAGCGCCGGCGGGAACAACTTCATCACCAACATCCAGATCGGCTACGCCACCGGCACCATCGGTGACGTGGATCTGGGCATCCGCATCCACCAGGGCGCGACGGGCTTCGGCGACATCGGCGCCGTCGTCAGCAACCTGTCCGTCACCGGCCTCCCCGGCTCGGTCGGCGGTGAGGTCGTGGCCTTCGTGGTCGACCTCGACCTGGTCGGCGCGGGCCTGGTCTTCAACCTCGCGGACGGCCCGATCGGCTGGTCCTACGAGTCGTTCGACCCGAGCACCGGGCCGCTCCTCATCGGCCCGCCGAACGAGGCGGGTGTGATCGATGCCTTCGACCAGTTCGGTCCCGGCCTCGCTCCCTACATCGGCACCTTCTTCTTCGGTGGCGTGCCGCTGGCCTCGTTCCACTGCCAGCTCACCGGCGCCGCGGAAGATCCCGGACCGGAGTGCTTCCTGCTGCTCGGCGTCGGCGAGACGCACGTGGCGTTCCCGGGTGATCCCAAGGACATCCTGCTGGTCAACCCGCTCGTGATCATGCCGATCACGATCGAGACCATGGCGCCCCTGCCGATCCCGAACGACCCGACGCTCGCCGGCCTGGAGCTCTACTGGCAGGTGTTCATGAACAACCCGTGGGTCTTCCCGGAGGACAACATCCAGTTGTCCAACGGCGTCAAGACGACCATCGGCGACAGCGCCTTGCCGCCGCAGTACGGTCCGATCGAGACCATGGAACTCTGGTCCCTCGCTCCCGCCGAACTCGGCGGTGCGGTCGACATGAGCTTCTCCATCGAAGGCATGTAGTCGATTCGATCGCGGGCCGCTCGTCGGCCCGACCTGCACCAGGACGACCGCCCCCGCCTCCGTGTCTCGGAGGCGGGGGCGGCGTCGCTTCCAGCCTCAACTCCCGCGCGCCACGTCGAGCAACTGGCCCAGCATGCGGAAGGTCAGGCCCCAGACCACGCGGCCCTCGTACTCCCAGGCGGGCAGGCGGCGTACGACCCGGCCCTGTCGCCAGGCGTGCTCGGTGTCGAGGGCGCCGCTGGCCGCGAGCCCCAGCGGGAGCCAGAAGGCCTCGACAGCCTCTTCGCCCAGCTGCACCTCGACGTCGGTGTGCTGCACGAAGACGTAGGGCGTGATCTCCAGCGGCGCGATGCGCCCGCCCGCCACCGCGGGCAGGGGCGCCAGCCGCGTGACGAGCCTCGCCGAGGCGTCCAGGTCGATGCCCAGTTCCTCGCGGGTCTCACGCACGGCGGTCGCGCGCAGGTCCGGATCGACGCTCTCGTGCGAGCCGCCGGGGAAGGAGATGTGGCCCGACCACGGGTCGCGCTCGTGGTGCGCACGACGCATGAGCAGCACCTCCGGGTCGCCCCCGTGCTCGCGCAGCAGGGCGGCCACGGCCGCACGTCGCCCGACCGGCCCACGTCGCCCGACCGGCGCACCTCGAACCGTCGCGGCGGCATGACGCCCGAGGCGCAGCAGGGCATCGGCGGGGAGGATGCGATCCATGCCCCCATCCTAGTGTCCGCGGACGACGCCGGCCCTTCCACGCGGTCGCCCGGCTCGTCAAGCCCCGCGGCAATCTGCGATGATGCGGAGTCCCACGGCCCATCCGTGCCTCCCGACGGAGCCGCCCCATGTCCGGTGCCCTCTCGATCCGCGCCCTGGCCGGCGCCCTGCTGCTGACCACCCTGGCCGCGCCCGCGGCCCAGGCCCAGGTCGGCTACGACGAGTCCTCCCTCGCGCGGGCCCGGGAGTTCCTCGGCGCGGCCCGCAAGAACCTGCGCTGAGGGGGCACGGACCTTGGCCAAGGCACTCGGCGTCGCCGGCGGGAGCGGTTCGGGCAAGACCACGATCGCGCTCGCGGTGCTGGCCTCGGTCGGCGCGGATCGCGTCGCCTTTCTGGCCCAGGACGACTACTACCTGGGCCTGGACGACCCGGCGGACGCGCCGGCACACAACTTCGACCACCCCGACGCGATCGACTTCTTCCTGCTGCGCGAGCACGTGCGCCGACTGCGCGCGGGCGAGCCGGTGGACGTCCCGGTCTACGACTTCAAGACCCATGCGCGCACGGCCGCGGTGCGACGCGTGGAACCCCGGGCCGCGATCCTGGTCGAGGGCACGCTGATCTTCGCCGATCCCGGGCTGTGCGCACTGCTCGACCTGCGCCTGTTCGTGGACACCGACGCCGACGTGCGCTTGCTACGCCGCCTGCGCCGCGACGTGGCCGAGCGCGGCCGCGACGTCGAGCAGGTCCTGCAGCAGTACGAACGGCACGTGCGCCCGATGCACGTCCAGTTCGTCGAGCCGAGTCGCCGCGAGGCGGACGTGATCGTGCCCGAGGGCGGCGAGAACCACGCCGGTGTGGAGCTGGTCATCGCCCACGTCGAACGGCTGCTGCGACAGGCGGTCAGCAAGGCGGACGGGCCGCGCCGCGCCGAGTGACGGCTACGGGGCGCGGATCGACGTGCCGTTGCTGAACGCCCAGCCCTGCGGAGCGGCCTCGTCGGCGATCAGCACCTGCACCTGGATCAGCAGGTCGCTCGGCAACCCCGACGGCCACGGGCCGATGAGCAACATGCCGCCGTCCCCGTCGGTCGCGAGCGGACCGATCACGTCGTCCACCGTGGGGACCAGCAGCCCCTGCTTGAACGGGAAGTAGGGTGTCCCGAAGCCGGCGATCACGAACGCAGTGCTCCCGGGCGCCGCGTGCTCCAGTTCCAACTCGATCTGGCCCGGGCCGGCGTCACGCAACGACAGACCCGGCTTGCCCGCGACGCCCGGGAGCGCCGCGCCCGCATCGCACACGATGCTCGGGATGCGCAGACGCAAGGCCTCGAAGTCCCGCCCGTCGAGAAGGTCGTTGCCGTCCAGGTCGCCGGTGAGACGCCACGGCCAGCCGGGGGCCGACTGGTCGGCCGCGGCGGGATCGAGAACGGCGTCGCCGAGGAACGCCAGGTCGTCACAGTCCACGTCGGCATCGCCGTCGAGATCACCCAGGCTGCCGGGGCCGACGTCGCCGCGCACGACGGTGAAGCCGCCCGCCAGCGTCGCCGTCGCCGCCGTGTGCACCGTGACCGACCCGTCCTTCCAGCGCACGACGACGTAGTCCGCCTCGGAGACACCCGCGAGGCCGAAGTGCAGTGTCGCGGACTCCTGCACGAGCCACGAGGAGCCGACGATCAGCTCCCGCATCTGGTGCAGGCCGCCGACGCCACCGGTGCGGATGCTGACCCGCGCGCCGATCGTGTTGAGGCTCCCGCCGACCTCGACCAGCGAGACCGCGAGCGCCGGCGCGTCGCCCTGCTGCACCGCGGTGTTCACGAAGAAGCCGGACTGCATCTCGTCCTCCGGCGCGGGCGGCGTGTCGCCACTCCGCGTGCAGACCAGGTCCAGGTCCCCGTCCCCGTCGTGGTCGAGGGTGACCACCGCCCGCATGGTGTCGAGGGTGCCGCCCACGCGGGTGAACCCGGCCAGCCCCTCGGAGATGTCGGTCCACACCACGAGCCCGTTCTCGTCGACGGCCGGGAACTCGTTGCGCCACACACGGTTGGCCGCGCGACCATGCACGTTGCTGAGATCGTCGGCGCCGCCCAGACCGCGGCCGGTGATCAGGTCCTTGTCGCCGTCGTTGTCGAGATCCGCGAAGACGACGCCCCAGCCGACGCCTTCGGCGAAGGACGGGCCGCTGGCGTGGCCGATGTGCTCGAAGGCCGGCCCGGCTCCGGTCAGCGAGAGGTCGCTGTCGTTGCGGTAGAAGGCATCGTGCTTGTGCAGGTAGCCGCTCCACGGTCCCGAGGCGCCGGCATTGGTGAGGTGGAAATCTAGGTCGCCGTCGTTGTCGAAGTCCGCGACGCCCGCTCCCATCTCGTGCCCCCACTCCCCGTTGGGGAGCGGCCCGGGACCGTTGAAGTTCATGCCCACACTGGTCGCGATGTCGGCGGCGAAGGTGCCGTCGCCGTTGTTCATCAGGAGCAGGTCCTCGGCGGCCTCGAGGTTGACGTGCAGGTCCACGAACCCGTCCCGGTCGATGTCCACGAAGGTCGGCATCCAGATCCAGCCCTCGCCGCCCAGCGCGTCGAGCCCGGCGGCCTGGGTCACGTCCACGAAGATCCGTGGCGACCACTCCGCGCTGCCGTCGTCGGGGACGGGGTTCGGCTCGCTGTGCCAGAGCCGGAACTGGTCCTCCTGGGCGCAGCACTCGGGCGTGTTGTGGTACCAGTACGTCGCGATCACGTCGAGGAAGCCGTCGTTGTCGTAGTCGGCGACGGCCGACCCGCCCGAGAGCCCGACGGTCGTCGTCTCGGCCGAGGGTCCGAACACGAAGCCGCCCGCGCTGGCCGTCACCTCGACGAACTGGTGCTCCGGCGCGCCGCCGTTGCGGAACAGGGTGTAGAGGTCGCTGACCGTACCCAGATCGGGGTAGCCGAAGGTGAGCAGGTCGAGATCGCCGTCGTTGTCGTAGTCGAGGAAGTTGCCGTGGCTGCGCCGCCGCTGCGGTTCATCGACACCGTGGCTCGCCGCCGCCTCGCTGAACGTCCCGTCGCCCGCGTTGACGTAGAGCTCGTTGGCGCGCCCCTCCGTGCCCGTGAAGAAGAGGTCGTCGTCGCCATCGCCGTCGAAGTCGGCCACGGCGATGCCCGCGCCCTCGGTCCAGTTGTTGGTCACCGGCGCGAACTCGTGGGTGATGCCCGGATGCGCCGGGTCGTTCGGATCGAGGTTGACGTCGAGCAGGTCGAAATCCTGGGCGGCCAGACCGGCCGCGAACACGGCCAGGGCCGCAGTCATGCGGAGTGTCATGCGTGCTCCCTCGTGCGGAGCCGACGCGATGCACCCGCCGGCCTCGCTGCCCGGTGTCAAGCGGACCGTTGCCCACGGGGTCCCCGCTTGCGCCACCAGTCTCGTCCAGCGGCGTCGTTCCTTCAAGCGGTGGACCGGACCCTTGCTCGGAGCCCCCCGGCGGAAACATGCGCGCCGGTCTCCTCGGTGGAACCGGGCGGGCCGGGGTCGCGGACACAAGCGCGCCGGAAGCAGCGACAGGCGCTGCCCCCGGCGCGTTCACATGCGTCCGATGGGGCGTGACGGCGGAGCGCACAGGCTGCGAGCAGCCTGTGCGCGAAGTGCTCTGCAGGCGAGGGCGTCGCGAGAGCGTCGGATCAAGGCGCAGGACAGGAGGCGAATCCATGGATTCGTCGAGGATCCTGCAACGCCGAGCCGGCGTTCTCGAGGCGTCCTCGACGCGGATGACTTTGCGGACAGGCTGCTAGGGCGTGCGGATCGACGCGCCGTTGCTGAACGACCAGCCCTTCGGGGCCACCTTGTCCTGGGTGAGCACCTGCAACTGGATCAGGATGTCCGCTGGAACCCCACCCGGCCACGGGCCGGCGAGCGCCATGCCTCCCAGGCCATCGGTCGGGAACGGGCCGAGCACGGCGTCCGGCGTCGGCACGAGCAGCCCCTGCTTGAACGACAGGTAGGGCGTGCCCAGGCCCACCACGAGGAACGCGTCGGCGTTCGGCGCCGCGCCGGTGAGGATCACGTCCACCGTCGGGCTGCCCACGCCCTGGACGCGCAGGATCGGCTCGCCGGCCACTCCCGCCAGGGCCGCGCCGACATCGCACATCGTGTTGCCCACCATCAGGCGCAGGAGCTCGAAGTCACGGCCGTCGATGAGGTCGTTGCCGTCCGCATCACCGGTCACGCGCCAGGGCCAGCTCGGCTGGGCCCCATCGGCGCCGGCCGGATCGAGCACCGCGTCCGAGAGGAACGCGAGGTCGTCGCAATCGAGATCCCCGTCGCCGTCGAGATCTCCGACGCTTCCGAGACCGCCGTCCGGGCGGGCCACGGTGACGAAGTCCTTGAGGTCGTTCAGATCGGCCGTGAGCACCGTGACCGCGTTGTCCTTCCAGCGCACGGCCAGGTAGTCGGCCTCGGTCGCGTCGGCCAGGCCGAAGTGCAACCGCGCGGACTCCTGCCCGAGCCAGGACGAGCCCACGATCACCTCGCCCACCTGGGGCACACCCTCGACGCCACCGGTGCGCGTGTAGACCCGCGCGCCGACGGTGTTGAGGCTGCCGCCGTCCTCGATCAGCGAGACCTGGAGCGAGTAGACGCCGGCATTGCCCTCGTCCGTGGCCGTGTTCATGAAGAAGCCGGCCGCCATCTCGTCGTCGATCGCGACCGGGAACGAACCCGTGCGCGTCCCGATGATGTCCACGTCGCCGTCGTTGTCGTAGTCGACACCGACGACCGAGCGCATGGTCTCGAGCACGCCGCCGACGCGGGTGAAGTCGGGGTGGTCGGCCGAGATGTCGGTCCAGACCACGTTGCCGGTGCCGTCCACGGCCGGGAAGTCATTGCGCCAGACGGAGTTC
Organism: Planctomycetota bacterium; assembly: GCA_029259725.1. GTDB lineage: Bacteria > Planctomycetota > B15-G4 > B15-G4 > B15-G4 > JAJDER01. The sequence goes on from JAJDER010000112.1 coordinate 15,262, forward strand.
TCGGCGCGGCGACCCACCTGGGACGGATCGGTTCCGCTGCCCAGACCACGGCCGGTGAGCAGGTCCTTGTCACCGTCGTTGTCCAGGTCGATGAACGCCGCACCCCAGCCCACGCCGTCGGTGAGGGTGGTCACCGAGGTCTCGTCACCGATGTGGTGGAAGGCCGGGCCGACACCGCCCAGCGAGTGGTCGGTGTCGTTGCGGTAGAAGGCGTCGTGCTTGTGCAGGAACGTCGCCCACGGCCCGGTCGCGCCGGCATTGGTGAGGTAGAAGTCGCGGTCGCCGTCGTTGTCGATGTCGCCGACGCCGAAGCCCATCTCGTGCCCCCACTCGCCGTCGGGCAGCGGGCCGGGGCCGTTGAAGTTCATGCCGACGGCGGTGCCGATGCTGGGCGCGAAGGTGCCGTCGCCGTTGTTCAGCATGAGCATGTCCTCGCCCTGCTCGACGTTGATGTGCAGGTCGGCCAGGCCGTCGCGGTTGAAGTCGAGGAAGGTCGGGGCCCAGATCCAGGAGTCGCCGCCGAGCGTGTCGAGACCGGCTTCGAGGGTCTTGTCCACGAAGATGCGCGGGGACCAGCCCGGGGTGAGGTCGTCAGGCACGGGGTTGGGCTCGCTGTGCCACAGACGGAACTGGTCGTCGCCCGAGCAGCAGCCCTCCATGTTGCGGTACCAGTAGGTCGCGATGACGTCGAGGTAGCCGTCGTTGTCGTAGTCGGCCACCGCCGAGCCGCCCGAGATGCCGTAGGTCGTGGTCTCGGTGGCCGCGCCGAACACGAAGGCACCGGCGCTCGCCGTCGCGTCCGCGAACAGGAAGCCGTTGGCGCTGCCCGTGTTCTTGAACAGCGAGTAGAGATCGCTGACGACGTTCTCGCCCGGGAACCCGAAGGTGATCAGGTCCAGGTCGCCGTCGTTGTCGTAGTCGAAGAAGTTGCCGTGACTGCGGCGCTTCGTCGGCTCGTCGACACCGAACGAGGCCGCGGACTCGGTGAACGTCCCGTCGCCGGCGTTGATGTAGAGTTCGTTGGGCTCGCCTTCGGTGCCGCCGAGGAAGACATCGTCGTCCCCGTCGTTGTCGAAGTCCGCCACGGTGATGCCGGGCCCCTCCGTCGCGAACGCCGTGACCGGCACGTACTCGTAGGTCAGACCCGGGTGTGCCGGGTCGAGGGGGTCGATGTTGATGTCGACCAGGTCGAAGTCCTGCGCGCTCGTGCACAGACCCATGGCCGCAATCGCGGCGATCACTCGAAGGTTCATCCTCAGTTGCCCTGTGCGCCAGGGGCCGAGACCCGTCGCGCTGCCCGAAACGGTTGTCATGGTCCGTTTGCCCGCCGGACCACCGATGCACTTCCGTCGACCAGTATCTGCCAGATCGCGGGATCCGGCAACTCGCTGATTCGTGTCGGACGGCACCCGGCCGCGGCTTGAACCCTTCGCCCGGCCCGGTCCGCGCCGGTCGCGGCGGATCGCCCGGGGACCGCGGATCTCGACGCGCATGACGCGATTCGCGAATCCTGCCTATGATGGTCGCGATGTGCCGATCAGGATCTTCGGCACTGACTTCAGCCTGCATCGGCTCCCTCGAGACCCACCATGCCACGTCGCCCCCACGCACCCGCGGCGCTCGGCGTCGCGCTCGTCGCGGCGGCCCTGGCCTCGGGCTTCATCGAGCCCGCTCCCGAGGCCGCCGGCTCCACGAGCTTCACCCTGGTCCTCAGCCCGGTCTCGCAGAACCCGCGCCTGATCGAGGCGACGGATCTCGACGGTGACGGGGTCCCGGACCTGATCCTGCTCAGCGCCTCGGCCGACCTGTTCTCGCAGCCGCGCGTGCACGCGCTGCTCTCGGACGGCGACGGGAGCTTCACCGAGAACTGGTCGCGGCCCCAGCCCCAGGAGTTCCCGGGCGGCTTCATCTCGCAGTCGCTGGCCGTGGCCGACCTCGATCTCGACGGCGTCGACGACGCGGCCACCGGCTTCACCGCGGTCGAGTTCGGCATGCGCATGGGCGACGGCGCGGGCGCGCTGCCCACCTTCCAGCAAGACGCCCTGTTCGGCGGCTACGCGGGCGACCTCGGCCTGGCCGACTTCAGCCTCGACGGCATCCCCGACATGGCGCACTTCACCGATGACATCGGCCCCTACGTGGACTGGGGCGCCGGCGTCGGCGACGGCCTGTTCAGCAACAGCCAGACGGGCTTCACCGCCGGCAACCCCTTCGACCACGACACGCTCATCGAGCAGGCCGATCTCGACGGCGACGGCGGGGTCGACATGGTGCTGTCCACCGCCCAGGGCATCGAGGTGAGCCTGGGCACCAAGGGCGTCTCACCCGCGGCCTTCCTGGGCTTCACCGAGGTCTGGGACGGTGCCACCCGCGGCCTGGTCATCGCCGACGTGGCCGGCGACGACGCGCCCGACCTGGTGTTCGCGCGTCCGCTCGAGGATCGCATCGGTGTCCTGACCGGCAACGGCGATGGCACCTTCGTCACGCCGCCGCGCTGGTTCGACACCGGGGACCAACCGAACCTGCTGGTGGTCACCGACCTCGACGGCGACGGGCTGCCCGACGCCGTGGCCGGCAACGCCTCGGGCGGCACGGTCTCGGTGCTCTTCGGCGTGTCCCCGGGCATCTTCAGCGCCCAGGTGGAGATCGCCGTGGGCAGCGCCCCCCTGGGCGTGGCCGCCGCGGACTTCGACGACGACGGCGACACCGACGTGGCCGTGGCCCTCTCCGGCTCGACCGACATCGCCGTGCTGCGCAACCAACTCGTCCCGGACGGAACGGACTCATGACGACCGCCGCCCACGTCTCGCCCCGCGCGCCGCGGTCCGCCGCGCCCGCTCCCGCCGCAGCCCCCGCCCTCGCGGCACTGCTGCCGCTGCTCGGGCCGCTCGCCGTGCTCGCCGTGCTCGCCGTGCCGGTGCGGGCGCTGCCGGCGAGCCCCGCCACCCCCGCAACGCTCGCTGCGCCCACCTGGCCGTCCCCGGCGCCCGCCGCCGGCGACGACCTCCAGCCCCCTGCGCTTCCCGGCACGGTCCTGGCCGAGCTCCGCCTGAGCGAGGGCGAAGGCGGTTTCGGCGGGGACCTCGACGCCGGCGACGGCTTCGGGCGTTCGGTCACCTCGCTGGGCGACCTCGACGGCAACGGCACCCTCGACCTGGCCGTGGGCGCCCCCGGCGACGACGACGGCGGCGGCGGTCGCGGCGCGGTCTGGATCCTGTTCCTCGCCGCCGACGGGCAGGTCACCGGCTGGCAGAAGATCAGCGCCACCGAGGGCGGCTTCACCGGCGCGCTGGGCAACAACGACGCCTTCGGCACCGCCGTCGCGGGCCTGGGCGACCTCAACGGTGACGGCATCCCGGACCTGGCCGTCGGCGCCCCCACCGACGACGACCTCTGCTGCGAGGACGGCGCGGTCTGGATCCTGTTCCTGGCGACCGACGGCACGGTCATCAGCCACAAGAAGATCACCGCCGAGTCGCAGGCCTTCAGCAACGACGTGGATCACTTCGACAACTTCGGCACCTCGATCGTGCACCTCGGGGACGTCGACGCCGACGGAAACCCCGACCTCGCCGTGGGCGCACCGCTGGACGACGACAGCGTCTCGGGCTCCGAGAACGACACCGGGTCGATCTGGATCCTGTTCATGCGGCCCGTCGGCACGGTCAAGACGCAGCACAAGCTCTCGCCCACCACCGGGGACCTGGTCGGGCTGGGCCTGAGCAGCAGCTACCGGTTCGGCTGGTCGGTCGGCGCGCCCGGCGACCTGGATGGCGACGGCACTCCCGACCTCCTCTCCGCGGACCAGGTGCACGCCTTCTCCAACTTCGTCGGGCGCACCTCCTCGCTGCGGCTGGACGGCGACGGCAGCGGGATCGGGCCGCCGACCGTGGTCTCGGGGGTCGCCCTCGGCAACGGCGACCACTTCGGCGCGGGGCTGGGCGCCGCCGGAGACCTCGACGGCAACGGCGTCGTGGATTTCCTCGTCGCGGCGTCCGGCGACGACGACGCCGCGCCCGACGCCGGCGCGCTCTGGGTCGTATTCCGCAGCAACGCCGGCCTGACGCTCGGTACCAGCAAGATCACCACGGGGCAGGGCGGCATGACCGCGGTGCTCGGTGCGAGCGACGACTTCGGGCGCTCGCTGGCCGTGCTGGGACCGACGACCGGTCCCACCGGTACGCGCCTCGCCGTGGGCGCGCCGAACGCCGACACCGGCGGCGAGTCCGTCGGCGCGGTCCACCTGCTCACGCTGCAGGACGACACCTGGGTCGATCAGGGCCATGCCCTGGCCGGCACGCCGGGCGAACCCTTGCTGACGGCGAGCGGAGTGCTCGTGGCCGGCGCACCGATCAGCTTCGCGTTGAGCAACGCCCTGCCCGGCGCCTCCTCCACCCTGGTGGTCGGGTTCACGGCGCTCGGCACGCCCTTCAAGGGCGGCGTGCTCGTGCCCTCCGCGGACATCCTCGTGTCGCTGCCGGTGTCCCCCACCGGCGAGGCGCTGCTGCCGGCGATCTGGCCGGCGGGAGTGCCCGGCGGCGCCTCGCTCTACCTGCAGTGGTGGATCGTGGACGCCGGCGGACCCAAGGGCCTGGCCGCGAGCAACGGCGTGGGCGCACTCACGCCCTGACGCCTCGCCCGAATCGGCGCTGACCGCGGCGACGTGCGCCCCGGCAGCAGCCCCGGCAGTCGCCGCCCCAGCGAGACCCTCCATGTCACGACGCCCACCTCCCCCCGCCGCCCTCGGCGTCGCGCTCCTCACCGCGGCCCTGGCGCCCGGGTTCATGGAGCGGACGAGCCCCGTCGTTCCGGCCGGCGCCACGACCTTCACCCTGGTCACCAGTCCCGTCTCCCAGAATCCGCGCCTGCTCGAGGCCAGCGATCTGGATGCCGACGGTGTCCCGGACCTGATCCTGCTGGGCGCCTCCGCCGACCTGTTCACGCAGCCACGCCTGCACGCGCTGCTCTCCGACGGCGACGGCGGCTTCACCGAGAACTGGTCGCGCCCCCAGCCGCCGGAGCACGAGTTGGTCTTCTTCTCGCAGTCCCTGGCCGTGGCCGACCTCGATCTCGACGGTTTCGACGACGCCGCCACCGGCTTCACGGCGCTCGAGTTCGGCATGCGCATGGGCGATGGTCAGGGAGCCCTGCCGACGTTCCAGCAGGAAGCGCTGGTCGGGGGCTACGCCGGGGACATCGGCCTGGGCGACTACGACCTCGACGGCATCCCCGACGTCGCGCACTGGACCGACGACATCGGCGGCTACGTGGACTGGGCCCACGGCCTCGGCGACGGACTGTTCGGCGGTGGGGTGTTCATCTCCGCCGTGTACGACCGTGACACGCTCATCGAGCAGGCCGACCTCGACGGCGACGGCGGACTCGACATGGTGCTGACCACCGAGCAGGGCATCTCCGTCAGCTTGGGCGACCCGGGATCGACCCCGGTCTCCCTCGGCGGCACTCCAGAGATCTGGGATGGCGCCACTCGCGGCCTGGTCATCGCCGACGTGGCCGGGAACGACGCGCCGGACCTGGTCTTCACGCGCCCCTTCGAGGATCGCATCGGTGTGCTGACGGGCAACGGCGACGGCACCTTCGTCACCCCTCCGCGCTGGTTCGCGGTGGGCGACCAGCCGAACCTGATCGTGGTCACCGAGCTCGACGGCGACGGGATCCCCGATGCCGTGGTGGGCAACACCCTGGGCAGCTCGGTCTCGGTCCTCTACGGCGCCTCGCCGGGCATCTTCTCAGGCCAGGTGGAGATCGCCGTGGGTCCGGCGCCCCTCGGCCTGGCTGCCGCCGACTTCGACGACGACGGCGACACCGACGTGGCCGTGGCCCTCTCCGGAAGCACGGACATCATGCTGCTCCGCAACCAGCTCGTCCCGGACGGGGCGGACTGAGAACGACCTCGCGGTGTGTGGATCGACCCGCACCCGCTCAGCCGTCGCCGTCCGGATCCTCACCCGAGGCCTTCGGCACGGCGGGCGAGCCTCCCGGCTTCGCGCCCGGACCCGGCTTCGCGCGCGGCTCCTGCTTCGCGCCGGATCGAGGCGGCCTGAGCAGCAGCCCGCTGCGCGTGATCGTGCCCGCCATGACCGCCGCCACGCGGCCGTGGCCCGAGTCGGTGAAGTGCACCACGTCGTGGAAGTCGGAGTCGTCCTTGGGCCCGCGACGCCGCACGTCCGCCAGCAGCGTGCCCTCCTGGTTCGCGACCATGGTGGCCACCGCGTTCATGCGTTCCAGGATCGGCGCGAAGTCCTTCTTCCAGTCCTGCGCCCGCTCGGTCGGCTCCTCGCCGCCGCGCCAGGTGAAGGTGGAGAGCATGACCTCGGCACCGTGCAGCCGCGACAGCGCGACGATCTCGCGCAGCGTCCAGTCGAAGTTCTCCAGCCCGGGAGCGATGTCGTCGGCGTTGCGCTTGGGCAGTGAGTTGTAGTGCTTCACGTACAACCGGCCGGCGAGCGTGCGCGCGGCGGCGTCGGCCTTCCAGTCGCGGAACACGCCGTAGAAGTGACTCCACCAGAGCCAGTCGTCGAGGAACGTCTCGGGGGGCTCGGACCAGCTGCGGCGCACGTGGCTGTGGTCGGTCTCGAACTGGCCTCGGCGCAGGGCACGGGCGTCATTGGCGGCGTGGTAGACGATGACCAGGTCAGGCTCGAGCGGCAGCAGCCGCATCTTCAGGTTCACGAACGACTCGAGCGACGTGTAGCCCGAGACGCCGGCGTTGATGACCTCGACGCGGGAGTACGGGCTCTCCGGCGGCAGCGCCTGGTTGAGCACGCGCTCCAGCCCCGCGGACCAGGTGCGGTCGTCGGCGGTGGCGCCGGTCCCCCAGGTCGTCGAGCCTCCGAGGCACACGATGCGGAAGGTGCCCTCGGGCTTGGTGCGCTGCACCTCGGCGCCGCGGAAACCGAGGCTGTTCGTGTTGACCGCGTGCTTGGCGCCTGCGGGAGTCGAGTAGCCCGGCTGGACGACGTACCCGATGAACGGGTGCGGCTGGTAGAGCATGCGGTCCGAGGTGACCGAGTCCGGCGCGGAATAGTCGCGGTCGGCGACCCACTCCACCAGGCGCGTCGCGCCCTCGGCCAACACCAGCAGCAGGAGCAGGGTGATCAGCCAGCGAATCGGAGGGCGACGTCGGGCCAGGGGCATGGCAGGCAGCATACCCGGCACGTCGGCCCGAGGCTCCCGTCCGGGCCGCGACGCCGGGCGCGACACGCCGGTGACCGTCAGCGGAACATCGGACCGTCCGCGCGTCCACCGGAGAGCACGTAGGCGACCAGGTCGTCGATCTCGTCGCG
>JAJDER010000113.1 GCA_029259725.1 Planctomycetota bacterium
CCGCATCACTTCATCGCCGCCCCGTTCGGAGGCAGCGACCCGCGGCTCGACCTCAGCCGCCGCCCCACAGCCGAACCGTCAGCGCCCGCCACCGAGTTCCCGCGCAACCCCACGCACCGCCGCCGCGGCCTCGCTGTCCGCCACCGCCGCGTCCGCGCAGGGCGAGTCCCCCGCATCGCCGTCCACGCGTCGGCTGCCGCTCGCGCCGTTCCCGTTCGCGCTGCCATTCCCGTTCGCCGACATGCCGAGGGCCGCATCGACCGGCGCCGCCTCGCTCTCCTCACCGCCGTCCTCATCCAGCGGCTGTGACAAGAGCAGCGGGTCGGTGTCGCCATAGCGCGTCCCGAGTCCATCGATCTGCGCCGTGGCGGCGTCGAGCTGGCTGCGCAGGCCGTCGAGCGACGCGCTGACCGCAAGCAGCTGCTTGAGCTGCCGCTCCACGATCTCCCTGGTGCGCGCGTTGCTCTTGTGCAGCTTGGCCATGGACTCGGTCACGCCGGTCTTGACCGCCGCCGTGTACTGCTCGAGCACCGAGCCCGTGAGCCGATGCAGGGCCTTGTCGAAGAACGCGGTGAGTGCCGAGCGCAGGGCCGCGTCGAGGGCCTGCTGTCCCTTGTCGCCCAGACGCCGGGCCTTGACGTGCCGTGGGATCTGCTTGTCCGGCGCCTCGTCGGGCCCGAACAAGCGCCCGCGCACCTTGTGCCGGCTGCGGAGGAGGATCCAGTCGAAGAAGCCCTTCTTGACCGGGACCTCCTCGGTGCTGACCAACAGCGTCGCGCGCCCGAGGCCCTTGCCGAGGTCGAGACGCGCCATGACCGCCTGGCCGATGTCTCCGACATGCATGTCCAGGGTCTTCAGCGCCGCGCGTGCCGCGGGCGGCAGCTCGGCGCCGGCCGTGTCGTTCCCGGCCACGGTCTGGAAGACGCCGTTGGCCGTGCTCGCCAGGTCATCCCGCGCCTTGCGCACGACGGGCGCGACGTGGTCATCGATCAGCGACTGGAACGACTCGTCCCCGTCGAACCAGTGGCCCACGGCGTCCGAAAGCCCGTCGCGCGACTCGTCGTCGAGCTTGTCGATGCGGCCGCGGGTGATCGAGGCCAGATCCTCGCTGAGCCGCTCGAAGGCCGCCTTCCAACGCACGGTGGCCAGACCGTCGAGCGCGCCCGACACCTCGCCGCAGCGGGTCTGCTGGCCGCGCAGGTCTCCGACCTTCTCGTTGAGCTGGCGCACCGGCTCCTCGTCGCACAGGCCGGAGACGTCGTTCAGCAGGCGCTGCGCCTGGCGCAGGCTGTCGCCCAGGAAGGCGACCAGGTAGTCGGTGCTGTTCAGGTAGTCGGTGAGGCCGTCGAGGAACGGGCCGAAGCTCGAGCCGTCATCGGCGACCGGCACCAGCAGGTTGGGAGGGGCGTCGTCGGTGGCATCGTCGGTGGCATCGTCGGCCTCGACGTCGTTGCCGACGTCCGCCGCGGTCGCGCCGCCGGCGGCGTCGTTCCACTTGAGTCGATCGGACGCGGCGTGCAGCAGGTCCACCGGGAAGATGCGCAGCCGACCCTCGTCGGCGGCCGCCCTGACCGGGCCGCTCATGGCCAGGTTCCGGAAGGCCTCGATGATGCGCTTGGGGTCACTCTTCTCGAGACTGTCGCCGAGCTGACCGTCGGGCTTGAGGTCGCGCTTGGTCGTGTCGAGGTTCACCACCAGGAAGATGCGGCTGAAGATCTCGAGCAGGTCCTCGAACTCGTCGAACACCTGCTCCAGGAACAGGTTGTCGGTCTTGACCACGAACACCGCGCAGGCCGCGCTGTCGCGGAACTCCCGCGTCATGCGGTCGTAGCCGAACTTCATGCGACTGTAGAGGCCGGGCGTGTCGACCAGCACCGCCGACGACTCGGCCAGGTCCGGCGCCGGCAGGCGCACGTCGACGCGGCGGATGGCGCTGGGCAGGTGCGTGGCCGGGTCGAAGAGCTCGCCGGACTCCTCGACCTCGCGCAGACGGTTGGCCAGCTCGTTGTGGGCGAACTCCATGACCGTGCGCATGGCGCCGATGTCGGCGAAGGTCTCCTGCTCGCCGTTGTAGCGGCTCACCGTGAAGCCCTGCTCCGGCGCGTGCTGCACGTACACCATGCAGGGATACGCGGGCAGCGTGGTGACCTCGCTCACGTAGGCGGCGGCGATGCCGTTCATGAGCGTCGACTTGCCGCTCTTGAGGGGGCCGAAGATGATCACGTAGGCCTGCTGCTCGGCCACCTTGTCCGCCAGCGAGCCGAGCTGATGGGCGGCCTCACGGACACCGGGCAGGATGCTGCGCACCGGCAGATCCGCGGAGACCTTGTCCAGCGTCTCGGCCGTGGATCCGAGCGGTGCCAGCAGCGGGCGCACGGCGCCCTCGAACTCTTCGCAGAACCGGGAGAGCAGCGTCTTCATGGGTGTTCCAGCATCGGTGGGCGCCCGAGCGTCGGGCGCGACAGGAGGCACGCGTTGTCAACGGACACCGCGCGGGCAGTCCACCGGGGTCGGGCAACGCAGACCGGTCGCGGGCCTGCGACCCGGACGAGCGGCGGCGCGGACCAGACACCGTCCGCGCTCGTCGGCCCCTCCCCGGGGAACGGTGACCGGGGCGATGCTCGCTGCGTCGCTCCGGCCTCCGGACGAGATCCGGGACCGAAGATACCGCCTCGCGTTCGGGGTGACGAGCGCTGCTCGGAAAAGACACGGAACGTTGCGCGCGCGCACCGCGTCGCGGACAGTTCCTCGCGTGTCCCCGGTGCCCCGACATGTCGACGTCCATGCCTCGTGTCGGTGGCGCGCGTCCACGCTTCCGAGAGCCACGTCCGCGCGGATCGACCCGCCGGTGGGCGCGGGGGTCGTCTTCCGGGTCGCCTCGCGCGTCGGCGGGACCGTGGCCTGGGCGCTCGTGTGGGGTGCCCTGTCCTGCGCCCCCTCGGGTCCCGACGTGGGCCTGTCGCTCGACGGCCGCACCCCCGGCGACCGCTTCGGCATCGCCCTGGCCGCCCCCGGCGACGTCGACGGCGACGGCGTGCCCGATCTCGCCGTGGGTGCCGACCAGGCCGGCGTACCGGTCGCCGTGAGGGGCTACGCGCAGGTGCTCTCGGGCCGGGATGGCGCGCTGCTGTTCGAATCCGCAGGGGCCGCACCCGGTGACCTGTGCGGCGCGAGCCTGGCCGTGCCGGGAGACCTCGACGGGGACGGTCGATCCGAACT
>JAJDER010000114.1 GCA_029259725.1 Planctomycetota bacterium
TCGCGGCCCTGGATGTCCTGGATGCGGTGCTCCCGCCCGAGCTGTGGCTGACCGAGGTGCGCACGGCCCGCGCCGTGCACCCCGACTTCGAGCACGGCGCCGAGCGACGGCCCTACGTCATCGTGGAGGGTCGCGGCAAGGAGGTCTCGCGCAACCTCACCGACGCGGTCACCGAGCTCACCGTGCGCCTGCGCGCCGATGAGCGCATCGCGGCGGTGATCCCGCAGATGGAGACCGACCCGCGCGGCGACTTCCTCTGGACCCTGCACATCGACGCGAGCCTGATGCCTCGCGACGCGGTTTCCGAGGACGCAGACGACACGGTCCCCGTGGGCAGCGGGGGGACTCCCTGATGGACCGCGAAGTGCGCCGGCTCGTGATCGTGGGAATGGGGCTGCTGGTGGCCCTGTTCACCACGCGCACCGTCATCGGTGCGGTCTGGGACGACCGCGCGATGATCCGGCAGGTCGAGGGCTTCGAGCGCAAGCTGCGTGGAACCGGCGAGGCCGCCACCGAGCCGGCGTCGTCGGATCTGGCCGCCAGCCGTCGGCTGCGTGGTCAGCTGCAGGGCCGCATCGAACTCGAGATCCCCGAGGTGCAGTACCGCCTGCCGCCGGAGTTCGACGTCGGCGCCGGGGCCAGCCCGGACCTGCGCTACATCGAGGTGCTGCGCCGCGAACAGGAACAGCTCGTGCGCGAGGCGCGCTTCGTGGGTCGCTCCGTGCCGGGCAACCTGGGCATGCCGGAGCTCAACCCGACCGGTCTGGAGGACGTGCTGCGCCATCTGCGCTCACTGCACGTCGTGCACCGCGTCGTCGAGTCCGCGCTGGCGGCCGGCGTCGATGCGGTGGACGAGATCAAGCTCCCCCCGGTGCGACGCCGCGGCCGTACCGAGGGGGGCTTCCTGAGACGCCACTCGGTGGACTTCACCCTGCGCGGGCCGGCCGCGGCGATCCGCGATGCCCTCGCGGGTGTGGTCGAAGGCACGCCGTACCTGGCCCTCGACGACGTGCGTATCGAGCGCGTCGACGAGGACGGCGATCGCGTCACGGCCCGGTTCACGGCCGTCGGCCTGATCGTGGACCCCGAACAGGACGTGCTCGAGGAGGCGGCGGACCGATGAGCCTTCGACGCGAACAGTTCGTGTTCGGCGCCGCGCTGATCCTGGCCGGCTCGCTGACCGCGATGGAATGGGGCGACCGCTACGAACGCGTGCGGGTTCCGCGGGCCACGCTGCTCGAGCCCGAGGACCTGCCGGCGACTCCGCGGGTGGTGACGAGCCACGCCCGCGTGGACGAGGCACGCCTGCGCGACACGCCCCTCTTCGCGCCGCCACGCGAACTCCTGCCCCTCGAACCGTTGATCCTGCCTGCTCCACCCACGCCGCCGCTCAGCGTGCGCCGCCCGTCGGTGGTTCCGGGGCTGGCAGGCCCGGCGGCGCGGGCCTACCGCATCGCCGCCACCGACCTGGGTGGGCTCGACCTCGGCCCCGGGAACGAGGATCCCTTCGGGGACGTTGCGGACACGGCGAACGCACTGGGCACCTTCGGCGGCGACGACGGCGGCTCGGCGTCGGCCGCGACCGGCACCCGGAACGCCGCGGCCGTGGCCGAGGACGCGGGACCCGACGACATGCTGCTGGAGACGCGCTTCGACTGGTTCGCGCGCCTCGAGGCCACGCGGCGCGTCTACGGGCGGATCCTCAACGAGGACCCGCACGGACTGCGCGGCCGGCTCGACGAGGCGCTGTTGTTCCAGCAGGTCTCGACCACGAGCGGGCGTCCGCTCGGCTCGGCCTTCCCGATCCCGCGGGCCGAGGTCGCCAGCTTCGGACTGGCGCGGACGTTCGCCAACGAAGCCATCGCGAGGGCGCGCGAGCTGGGCACCGGGCGGGGCTCCGCCTCGACCCGCCGCGCCTTCGCCCTGGAGCTGTTCGAGGCCCGGGCCGACGAACCCGAAGCGCTCGCGTTCGCCGAGCAGGAGGCTCGCCTGGCCGCCGCCGCGGATCCGGGCGACGCTTCCGGCGCTCGCTTGCTCGCCTGGATCCTGCGCGAGCGCCAGGACCTCGAAGGGGAACTGTCGGTGTATCGCCGCGCCGAGGAAGGCGGCAACGCCGACGGTGCCCTGCTGGCGGCGTACGCCGGCTTGTGCCGTCGTCTCGGACTGCCCGAACGAGCTGAGGAACTGCTCCGGCAGGCGGCGCTCAAGGATCGCACCGCGGCAGAGATCGCGCTGCTGCAGGGCCGGCTGCTGATGGACAAGGGGCGCTACGACGAGGCGCTGCAGCGACTCGACGCCGCCGAGGGACTCCCGTTCGCCGGACCCCTCGAGGGCGAGCAGCGACGTGAGCTGCTGCTGGAGCTGGGCCGGTGCCTGATCGCCACCGGGGACCTGACGGCCGCGGCCCGGCGTGTCGACCGGCTGTTGCTGGACGACGCCGAGGATGCCGACGCGCTGGTCTTGGCGGGTGCGGCCGCCGCGGCGGCGGGTGACCTGGAGGCGGCGGACACGGCCTTCAGCTCGGCGCTGGCCGTGATGCCGGATGACGGACTCGCCCTGTACGACGCCGGGCTGGTGGCCTGGCGCGCGCGAGACGGGGCGGCTGCACGGCGGCTGCTGGAGCAGGCCGTCGATCGCTCGCCCCTGGACGCCGTGCGGCCGACCCTGGCCCTGGGGTTCCTGTACGAGGACGCGGCGCAGCCCGAGGCCGCCCGTGAACTCTATGCCGCCGCCCTCGGCATCGAACCGGACAACGCCGACGCGCTGTACCGGCTCGGCCGCAACCAGCGCCTCGACGGCGACCCCGAGGAGGCCACGCTGATCTTGCGCGAGGCCCTGGGCATCGCCGGGCCGGACGTCCTGCTGCTCGCCGAGCTGGGTGTCGCGGCGCTGGATCGTGGCCAGCCGGACGAGGCGCGCCGCTACTTCGACGAGGCGCTGCGCCTGCAACCCGGCGATGCCGAGATCGAGTGGCTCTCGGGACTCGCGGCGTTGACGGCCGGTGACGTGCTGTCGGTGGCCGCGCCACTGGAAGCCGCGGCGGCGGCGGGCGCGCCCGGAGCACGCACTGCGCTCGGCGTGGCGCTCTATCGCCAGGGCCGCGAGGTCGAGGCGCTGGATCAGTTCGACGAGGTGCTCAAGGCCTACGCCGGGCGCAGCGAGGATCCGCAGGCGGTCTACGCCGCGACCTGGGGCGAGGCGATCCGGGTGCATCGCAGCAAGCGCCAGTGGCTCGACCACTTCCGCCGCAGTTCGCTGCAGCGTGGGTGGAGCGAGCACCAGTGGGACGGCAGCCCGAGCGTGTGGTTCGTGCCCGGTGAGGTCCACGTGGACGGGCGCATGGACAAGCCGCGCAGCGACGAGCGCCCGGGCCTCTCGCGCATCGTGGAGGGGCGCAGCTTCGACGCCGCGGTCGCCGAACTCACGGCGGCCGAGGGTGCCGACACGCGCTACGGCGTGAGCCTGACCTACCGGCAGGTGAAGGGCGCGCAGGGGCGGCTGCCCAAGGCGCGGCTCGACCTGTGGATCGACGCGCAGGGCAGCGTACGCGCCAGCGTGCTCGACAACTTCGACGTGATCCTGCTCGACGGTGTGGAACTGCCCGTGGCGCCCATCCCGCAGGGGGAGACGGTCACCCTCGGCATCCGTCGCATCGACGTGGCCGCCGGCACGTTCGACTTCACGGTGAACGGCCGGCCGGTGGGCGATCCGGTGGATGTCAAGTCGCTGCGGAACTTCAAGAACCCCTTTGATCTCGAGATCTACGCCGAGGCCGCCCCGGGAGGGCGCTCGGATGCGATCATCAGCCTGTGCCGGGTCGTCCAGGTCCCCTGACCCGGGTGACCCCGCTGCCGCGGAGGGCCCTTCCATGCGCCGCACATCCGGTTTCTCGCTGATCGAGATCCTCGTCGTGCTGGCGCTGGTCGGCCTGCTCATGGGGCTGGTGGCGACCGGCGTGTTCCGCTTCAGCGAGACCGGCCGCATCACCGACGCCCAGGCACGCATCGCGGCGCTCTCCCTGCTGGTGGAGTCGTACCACGATCGCGAGGGGGCCTACCCGCCGTCGCGCCTGGCCGCGGCGGGCGTGACCGACGGCAACCGCATCAACGAGGGCTGCGAGGCCCTGGCCGCGGCCCTGCGCGCGAAGAGCTACGGCGGGCGACCTCCGAACGATGCCTGGCTGGTCAACACCGACGACGACCGCAGCCCGATGCTGCGCGCCGCCGACAACAGCAACGCCCTGCTCGAGCTGTGCGACCCGTGGGACAACCCCTTCGTGTACATCGTGCATGGCGACTACGAGCGCGAGTTCACCTACCGGGTGAGCGATGGCGACTGGGTCGAGGACCAGGGCGCCATGGCCCGCACGAGTCCGCTCACCGGGGCGTTCCACAACTTCGAGTCCTTCCAGCTCGTCTCGGCCGGTCCCGACGGCGTCCTGGGCACCGACGACGACCTGGCCAACTTCCCCTTGCCGGCCGCCGGGGAAGAAGGCAACTGACGTGCGCGCCGTCGGCCTGACCCTGCTCGAGCTGCTCATCGTCATGGCGTTGTTGGCCACGCTCATGGGCATCGGCATCGGGGTCTTCCGCAACCTCGGCTCTCCGGACCTCCAGGCCGCGGGGCAGGTGCGCGACGCCCTCTCGGTGGCGCGCAACTCGGCGATGCGCGAGCGCGCACCGGCGACGGTCAACGTGGACCCGGCCACGCGCACCGTGTTCGCCAGCGGCCTGCGTACCGTGGGCAACTGGCACTTCGAGGACGTGGCCGGGACCGGCTGGCCGGTGGACGCGGCCTACGGCGGCGGTGAGCTGGTGGACGCGGGCGTGATCGGCTCGGCGCTGGAGCTCGACGACGACGAGGTCCTGGTGCTCTCGGAGCTGCCCTCGTCCTTCGACTCGCCCCACGGCTTCGGCGTGGACCTCTACGTGGCGCCCCAGCGCGATCCGCGTCCGATGACCCTGATCGAGCGCCCGGGCAGCTGGGCCGTGGCGCTGGACCGCGAGGACCGGCTCGTGGTCACCCTGCAGCTGGAGGGCGCCGGCGCCGAGCCCGAGGAGTTCGCCGTGGCCGTGCCGGCGCCGATGCTGACCACCGGCCGCTTCGTGCGGGTCACGGTCACCTTCGACGGGCGCCTGTTGCACCTGGCGCTCGACGGTGCGCGCGCCACCGAGGACACGCGCTTCGACGTGGCGCGGCCCCTCGCCGTCGTGTCCTCGGCCGTCGTCCGCACCGGCGAGGGACCCACACGCCTGCGGGGCCAGCTCGACGAACTGCGCCTGCTCTCGGTGGTGGTGGGGCAGCCCGATCCGCTGCCGGTGGACGTGGACATCCTCGGGGCGGCGCAGCTGATCCACGTCGACGCCTTCGGGCGGCTCGATCGCAGCCACCATGCGGCGCCGGTGGAGATCGCCTTCCAGACCGGCGACCCGCCGCGCCGGACCTCCGTGGAGATGGGCCTGCTGGGCACCGTGCGCACGCTCAGCGGACCCGCGGCCGGGACGGGTGGTGCACCGTGAGCCGAGCGGCGCCACGACACCGACACCGATCCCGACACCGACGCGGCGGCGAGCAGGGCATCGCCCTGGTCACGGTGGTGATCGTGCTGGTCGGGTTGCTCGTGATCGCCACGCCCTTCGCGCTCTCCATGCGGCACCTGGAGTCGGGCGCGCTGCTCGAGCGCGAGCAGGAGTCGGCGCGGGCCGGCGCGCTCGTGGCCGTGGCGGCGGCGCGTCGGCATCTGGAGGACAGCCACCCCTTCTACGATCTCGACAGTCCGCACCGCGACTTGCCGGCCGAACTGTCTCCGCCCGACCTGGAGCGGCGCTTCGCCGGTCAGCTGGGCCGGGACCCGACCGGCGTGCTGCGCTCGGTGCGCATCGAGGACGAGCGCGGCAAGGTGCACCTGGGCACGGCATCGCCCTGGTTGCTCGGCAACCTGCTGGGTGGGCGCACGCAGCTCGCGGAAGACGTCGGGGACGACGATTCCCTGCTGCCCGTCAGGAGCGACGACGGCTTCGCGCCCGCGGGCCTGCTCTGGGTGGGGGCCGAGGTGGTCGAGTACAGCGGCCTCGGGGGCGACGCCTTCGACGAGTGTCGCCGCGGTTTCGCCAGCGACAACCTGATCACGTCGCTCGCCCGACCCCATGTCGCCGGCACCGAGGTGCTCGACTTCCGGCTGCTGCTGCTGGCCGAGCACGGCTGGCGGCTGCGGCCGGGCGTGTTCGAGGTCTTCCGTCGCGTCGACGGCCTGAAGGAGATCGGTCTCTACGGCGAGATGACCTACACGGCCGCGGAACTGGAGCGCGTCCGCCCCTACCTCACGGTGCACGGCGACGGTCCCGTGTGGCGACGCGAGCAGCCCGTGCGCCAGGTCTTCGACAGCGACGTGGCCGCGCCCGAACTCCTGCTGGCGGACGCGCGCGGCTACGGCCCGGGCACGATCGTGGAACTGACCGACGCCGAGGGCGAGCGCGAGTGGAGCCTGGTCACGCGCGTCATGCCGTGGGACGGGGGCCACCGCGTGCGCCTGCTGGAGCCGCTGCTGCTGCGCCACGGCGACGGTCTCAGCCGCGTGCGCGCCTTGCGCCGCGAGCCGGTGAACGTGAACACCTGCGCGCTGCCGGTCCTGGTGGCGTTGCTGACCGGACTCGGCCGCCCGCCGGTGCAGGATGTGATCACCGCGCACGAGGCGATCGCGCTGGCCGAGGTCCTGGCTGCCGCCTCGGCGCAAGGGCTGAAGCTCGAGGTGCAGGAACTGCGCCACGCCGTGAAGCCCGCGATCGCCCTCGGGCGCTTCAGCCAGGCGGATCTGCTCGCGGCCGTCGAACACCTGGGGGCTCGCTTCCAGCCCGCGGGGATGGAGCTCGCGGACATCGCACACGAGCTGGTCGGGCTCGAGACGCTGCAGGCGCCCCAGCCGATCGGGCGCGCCTCCGCCGAGCGCGTCGCGGCGCGGTTGCGCGCGGCCGGCCCCGGCAGTCACGAGGATCTGCGCGCCGTGGTCGACCTGGCCCTGGCGGCCGGCGAGATCAGCGCCACGGATCGCGAGCTGATCCTGCGCAACGCCCTCGACCCGGGCGACCTGGCGCTGGTCGGGGGCACGGCGCCGTTCTGCTACGCGAGCCGGGATGTCTACACGCTCGAGGCCGCGGCCAGCGAGAACCTGCCCAACGGGCGTGAGCGTGCGCGGGCCCACGTGCGCGAGGTCGTGTCGGTCGCGCCGGCGGGGGACGCCGTGCGCGTCTTCGCCACCCAGCGCGACCTCGAGGAGGCGGCCGCCCGGTCCTCGGGTTGGGCGGGCTGGGGCACCGGTCCGGAGCTGCTCGTGTCCGGCGCGGGAGGCGCCGTGGTGGCCGATGTCGCCGCCGCCGGGAACTCCCAGGGGGTCTTCGCGTCGGGTCTCGATCTCGGCGGAATCGAGGACCTGGCGGGGGAGTGGGGTGCCGCGCTGGACCAGGGCCGGCGGCTTCCTGGCCGTTCCGAGACGCTCCTGCTGGGGCGGGTGGGACCGTCCGACAGGGAACCGGGCACCGTGCTCGAGCCGTCGTCGGTGCGCAGCGCGCTGCCCGGCACGGTGCACTTCGATGAGGGCGCCCGTGGACTGATGGGGGACTCGCCCGCCGGCCTCGACTTCGCGCGGGGCCCGGTGGTGCTGCCCGTCGCCGGGCTGGTGCCGGCGTTGGCGGGGAGCCAGGGCCTGCTCTCGCCCTTCAGCGTGGAGTTCTGGTTTGAACTCGACGACGTCGAAGCGGAGACGATCCTCTTCGACGGCGGCAGTGACGAACTCGAGGACCGCATCCTGATCGTGATGAGCGACGGCGAGCTGGTCGCGCGCGTCCACGACACCTCCATCGTGGACTTCGAGGCCGAGGTGCCCGAAGGCCGGGTGCCACCCACCGGCGAGATCCGCTACGCCTTCGACGACGGCCTGGTCCTGCAGCCGGGCGTGCCGTATCACGTCGCGCTCTACGTGGGAGGTTCACGCGGCAGCTCGATGGGCCTGTTCGTGGACGGCGTGGCTCGCGGCCGGCGCAGTTTCACCACGCGCCTGGTGGAGGGCCTGGGCCTGACCGGAGGCGGCACGCTGATCGGCAGCGACACCACGGAGATCCTGGTCGAGTCCACCGCCGGGTTCCCGCGCCGCGGCGTGCTGCGCATCGGTCCCGAGCTGGTCGAGTACATCGACCTGGACGAACGGCATTTCATCGTGGCGCAGGAGGATGGCGAGGACGACACGTTCGGCGGGCGGGCCAAGCGGCGCACGCCGGGGGTCGAGCACGACGTCGGCGAGATGGTCGAGCTGTTCGGCTACACGCTGCCCGTGTTCTCCGAGATGCTCGCCCGGGGCGACGGTCAGCTCGCCGCGCAGATGGACGAGTTCTCGGTGGCGCAGCTGGACGGCAGCGCGCTGAACTCGCCGATCGAGGTCGAACTCACCACGCTGCTGGCGAGCCAGACGGTGCAGATCGGCACCGGGCTGTTGGCCACCGAGTCCACGCTTCCCTTGCGCGCCGCAGGGTCGGCGCCGCTCAGCCAGGGCACCTTCTCCGCGTCCGGTGGCTACGCGCTGCTCATGGGGTACTACGAGGACTACTACGGCTTCGACACCGAGCTGCTCGTCCAGGGGTCCGTCGGCAACCTCACCGAGACGGCCACCGGCGACCAGATCGGCGGCTTCGAGATCGTCCACTACACCGGCTTCAACGGGAGCGCGCTGACCGGTTGCTCACGCGGCTCGGCAGGGATCCCGGCCAGCGTCGGTCCGATCCCGTCCGACCTGGAGGAAGGCGAAGTCTCGGATCTGCGCGTGTCGGGGAGCTTCCAGGACTCGCGCGTGTTCGTCACCGAGTTCGATGCGGCCGTGGTCAACACCGGGCTCTACGAGATCCCCGAGGAACCGACGGTGATCGTCGTGCCGCTGTCGATCCCCCTCGTCGGCAGCGACCTCTGGAACGACTACCACCCGCTCCCGCAGGAGGCCGATCCGGAGGCGTCGCGCGCCGCGCTGGTCCAGCTCGACCTCGACTTCGCCGATGCCGCGTCATCGACCGAATGGGCGCGCTGGGACACGGCCACCAGCGATGCCCTCGTGCGCGATGACATCGATGCCGTCAACGCCCTCGCGACCCAGTACACCGGGCTCGACGTCTGGGATCCCGAGAAGTTCACGCCCGACGAGGACTGGGTCGAGGTGCTCAACGACGAGATCGACTTCCGGGGGCAGGTCGGGACCGTGGATGGACAGCACCTCTCCGGAGCCGACGTGCGCCCGGTCCACGTGGTGGGCGGCTTCGGGGTGGACTTCTTCGACCCGGCGATGTCGGGCGCGCCCGGTCGGCACGATGCGGTCACCCTCGTCTCGGACGAAGGCGAGAAGGAGTGGCACCGCGTCAATCACGGTGGCGACGATGCGCTGGACTGGGGCGGCTACTGGCTCTTCGCGCTGCGCGACCCGGTGCTCGGCGAGTTCGTCCGCACCGACGTCGAGGACGCGGACAACTACCGCGCCGCGGACCTCGACCTCGACGATCTGCTGCCGCCCGACAGTCCCTACCGCGACACGATCGCGCAGCTGCAACGCGAGAGCCGGCTGTACACGCGCGTGCTCAAGGCGCCGTCCGGTGAGCTGCCCAGCGTGACGCCGCCCGCGTTCCTGCTCGGAGCGGACTACGCGGGGCGGCCAAGTCGGGGTGGAGCGATCGTCGACGAGTTGCGCTTCCATGTCGCCGAGACGCCCGGCCCGCTGCTCCCGAAGACCGGCCGCTACGTGCTCTCCGAGGAGATCGAGCACGGCCGGCTGATCCTGGACCTGGAGCGGCTGCTGCTCCCGGACGGCCTGCTCGACGATCCGCTGCTGGAGCCGGATGCGCTCGCCGCGGTCCGGGCCCTGCCGCAGGGCGGAGGGCTGCTGCTGCTCGGCGAGGAGATCGTCTCCTATGCCGGCATGGACGCGGAGACCACCGGCACGGTGTACCTGGCGGGGCGCGGGCTCTACGGCACGCGTGAGCAGGTGCATCAACCCGGGGAGCCCGTCACGCCCCTGTTGTTCTGGCCCGCCGTGCCGCTGTCCGAGGACATCACGGCCACGTCCGCGGTGCTCCCGCTGGTCGAGCGCGGCACCTTCCCCGATGCGCCCGGCCTGCTCTGGGTCGACGACGAACTCATCGGGTACACGGGGCACGACCCCCAGCTGGTGGGCCTGTCGATGCCCGGAGATCGCGGCGCGACGCGGATCACCTCGCGGGGCCTGCTCCGCGGTCGGCACGGGACGGCCGCGGCCAGCCACGAAGCCGGTGCGCTCGTGCGCTGGATGCCCGAGCGGCATCGCGACCAGGCCCTGCTGGGCGCAGGCGGTCCGGCGTCTCACGTCGCCGGCCTGGGGGTGTCGGCTCCGGGAGCGTTCTTCACCGACCTGGCGTTGGACCTGCTCCTGCCGGATCCGGGCGTGGGCCTGGCTGCGCGGGTCGTCCTCGATCAGGGCGTCTCGCCCCATGCCGATCCGGACGACCACGTGGACCTGCTCGAGCTGGTCAGCGCTCCCGATGCCGTCGGGCAGCAGCGTCTGCTCGGGTCGGTGGGGCGCCAGGCCGACCGTCTCGACCTGTACCTGTACGCGCGCTGGTTGCCGGGGGCCTTCGACCCGCTCGAGTTCACCGCCCAGGGCTGGAAGCTCGCGCCGGAGGTGCGCCGCGTGGTCATCGCCCACGACCAACCCACGCTGGTCCTCGAACACGAGGAATGGCGATGAAACGCGACGGCTTCACGCTCGTCGAGCTGTTGGCGGCCACCGCGCTGTTCTCGGTGCTGGGGCTGCTGTTGTTCGAGATGACGCGCGGGGCGGCGGACGTGTGGAACACCGGCGAGCGCAATCGCGAGGTGCATGACCGCGCGCAGGCGGCCTTCGACCTGATCAGCACGGACCTGCGGCACCTGTGGCCGGGGACGCCGGGCGTGGCCGAGCAGGAGGCACGGTTGCTCGGGCTCTACGTGCAGCACGACCTCGACGGGGATGGTGCCGACGAGCTGCGCGTGCCGGTCCTCGCCTTCACCCGCGTGCTCCACGAGGAGCGCGAGCTGGACTGGCTGCGGCGCGCCGGCGACGTGCCCGGGGCCCAGGGCACGAGCGACCTGCTCGACGTGCTGCAGCCCGTCGATCTGCGCGCGACCGGCGGCCTCGCGGAGACGGTCTACACCCTGGCGCCACTCCCCGGCGAGGACGCGCTGTCGCTGGTGCGCGCCGTGCGCACTCCGGTGGGTGGTGCCGGTTCGCTGCTGGAGCCGGTGCAGCTCGCGCGCCTCGATCGCGTGCTGGGCGGCGCGGTCCGGGTGGCCGACGGTGTGCTCGGGATGGTCGTGGAGTACTGGGCGCCGGGCACGACCCAGTGGGCCGGCGAGGTGCCCGACGTCTCCGCGTCGATGGAGCTGGACGAGGACGGGACGGTCGCGCCGGCCGGTGACCCCGCGCCCGCGGGCAGGACCGAGGCGGCGGGGCCGGAGGCGCTCGATCCGGACACCGTGCTCGCGTTGTCGTCCTGGGACTCCACGCGCGGGCTGCTGCCGCACGCCTTTCCGCTTCACGTCGGCGAAGGCTCCGTGCTGGATGGCCGCGACGACATGTTTCCGGCCTTCGTGCGCATCACGCTCCTGCTCGACGCGCGTCTCCCGCGAACCGGGCTCGCCGAGGACCTGTCCGTGACCGGGCGTCGCCTTGCCGTGGCCGGCACGCGCTTCCTCACCGACGAGGGCTCGCCCGACCACGTGCTCGTCGATCACGAGTGGATGGCGGTCACGGGCGTGGAGCAGGACGCGCTGCTCGTGGAGCGCGGCCGGTTCGGCTCGCTCGTCACGGCCCACGACGAGGAGGCGGCGGTGCGCATCGCCCGTCGTTTCGTCCTGACCCTGGCCCTGCCCACGGCGCGGGAGAACTTCAACCGATGAAGCGACCCGAGACGCGCCGACCGGCCCGAAGCGCCCGCAGCGGCTTCACGCTGATCGAGATCCTGGTCGCGATGATGGTCTTCCTGGCAGGCATCACCGGTGTGCTGGCGTTGTTCTCCACCGGCCTGGCGATGCATCGCGACGGGCTGTCGGTGGCCGAGGGGACCCGCGCCCTGGACGAGGTCGCCCGGCGCATCGCCGACGAGGTCCAGGCCGGTCGCAACTGGGACGCGTCCGGGGGCCGCTGGCGTGCCATCGAGGCGGCTCAGCTGCCGAGCGGAAGCTGGTGGTCGGCGCACTTCACGGGCGAGCAGGGGCGGGAGCGCAAGGGCACGCTCCTGGTGCAGGTCCGGCTGGCCTCGACCCGCGACGGGCTCTTCACGGCACGACCGGTTCCGATCGTGGTCGAGCCCGCGCCTGACCGCGGTCAGGCGATCGCCCGCTACCGGGCCTTCCATGAGCGCTAGCACTCCGCGGTCCGTCCTGCGCGGGGGCGTCCGCCCTTGCTCTATGCTGTCCGGCTTGCTGGAGACCGCCATGAACCGCCGCTCGCCCCGGATCGATCGGCTCGGCACACGGCTGCTGCTCGTCGCCGTCAGCTGGGCCCTGCTGGCCGTGCCGCTGGCCGCCGAGATCGTGCGCCTCAAGGATGGCCGCCTGGTCCACGGGGAGATCGTCGGCTTCGACGAGTCCGAGGGCATCAGCCTCCGACGCGCCGACAACGGCGGCACGCTGCGCCTGCGCTGGGAGCACCTGCGTGGCGACGAGGTCACGCGCATCAAGGCCGCCCGTGGCTTCACCGGCGAGGAACCCGAGCCGTACCTGGTCCCGGTCGTGCATCTGATCCTGAACAACGGCACGACCGAGTCGGGCCTGCTGGTCGATGACGGAAAGCGCGACGTCTACACGCTGCGCCGCCGCTCGGGCACGGCCAGCTTCCCGAAGAACTACGTGCGTCGGGTGGAGCCCGGCAAGGTCGAGGGACTGGTGGTCTACCGGCCGGAGGAACTCTACGAGGTCATGCTGGCCGAGAACGGTGCCCCGGTGGATGCACCCGCGCACCTGGCCATGGCCGTGGCCTGCGAGGGAGCCGCGCTTCACGACCACGCGCTCGAGCACTACGCCGCGGTCGCCGAACTCGATCCCGCGCTGAAGACGGACCTGATCCTCGCGCGGCGCGACCGGCTGGCGATCAAGCTGGAGGACGCGGCCGAGACCGCGGAGATCGACGAGATCCGCAACCGCCTGTACCGCAAGCAGTTCGGCGAGGCGCTGGCCATGGCCCAGGAGTTCCGCGAGAGCTACCCGCTGTCGCGTCAGCTCGGGGAGCTCGAGCAGCTGGAAACGGAGGTCCTCGCCCGGCGCCGCGACCACGTCGCCGAGCGCATCGTCTCGGACTACTTCGCGTTCCTCGGCAAGAGCCTGTCCGAGATCGCGCGGACCGACTCCATGGACATGGAGACCGCCGTCGAACTCGTGGAGGACTCGGTCCACGACGAGGTGCTGGACCGGCTCACGCGCATCTACGACCTGTCGGTCGAGGAACTCGCGGAGCTCTGGGGGGAGCGCGGTCGAGGCAGCGTGCGCAGCAGCAGCTACGGCTCGGGAACCTTCATCCTGGGCGAGACCAAGGCGCTCGACTGGTCGGTGGGGCCCGATGCGGAGAGCACCGAGGACCTCACGGTCACGGAGGCGGATGACCTCCAGGACAAGATCGACAAGGTGCTCAAGCAGCGCGCCGCGGAACGGGCGGACCGGCTCGAGGCGGCGCGCACGTCGGCCCTGGTCGACGAAGGACTGACGCCGGAGGAATGGTGGGAGCAACACCCGAACGAGGATCGCCAGCACTGGCTGCTGGCGTACTATGCCGAGTTCACCGACATGCTCGAGCTCCTGCGCGCCAAGCCTCGCAACTGTCGCAGGTGCAACGCCGAGGGCGCGATCCAGGTCCAGAACGAAAAGAGCGAGTTTGAGTACATCTCATGCCCCGTGTGCAAGGGGCTCAAGCACGAACGCATCGTCTCGTTCCGCTAGCGCGGTGGCAGGCGCTCTCCTGTGGGTCCTCGCGCTGCCACTCCCGGCCGTCGGCGGCGACGGGGTGGCGGGTGGTGAACCGCCCGCGTCCCAGGAACTCGTGGGCGCCGGTGAGCTGGGCCCCGTGGGCCGTGGCGACGACGAGATCGTGATCATCGTCGGCGACGAGCAGCTCCGTCGCAGCGACGTCTTCCGCGAGATGGACCTGGCCCGCCCGGACCTGGGCGAGGAGGTCGTGCGCACCCAGGTGCTCTCGATCATGGCGCGGCTCTACGCCCGCGACCACGGCATCGACGCCCCCGCGAACAAGCTCGACACGATGCTGGCCGCGAGCATCGCCGAGCAGCGTGCCCGCTTCGCGCTCCAGGCCGGCGATGCGGTGTCGCTCGACGAATACCTGCTGATGCGCCACGGCCTGTCCCCCGAGACCCACGAGCACGAGATGCGCCAACGGGTCCTGTCGGTGATGCTGCTCGAGCGATCCGTGCGCTACGACCAGCTCCTCGGCGGCCGGGAGGAGCTCCAGCTGATCCTGGTGGAGGACGAGGCCGTCGCCCGCGACATCCGCGAGAAGCTCGACCAGGGCGCGTCCTTCTCGGTGCTGGCCAGTCGCCACTCGGTCCACGATTCGCGCGCGTCGGGGGGACTCCTGCCGCCCGTGCCGCCCGACTTCGACGTGCCCCTGCTCGAGGGTCGCAGCCGGGTGGGCGAGGGCGAGGTCCTCGGTCCGGCGCCGATCACCATGGACGGGACGGACTACTGGCGGCTGCTCCGGGTGGTCCAGCGGGATCCGCCCCGGGACGCGCCCTGGGCACAGGTCCGCGATGACGTCGAGCGCTCGTTGCTGGAGCGCGCCGTCCACCCGGATGAGCTGGCCTTCTTTGAAGAGCGGATGATCGACCGTTATCGTGTGGAACGCCCCGGAAGAGCCCCATGATCCGCAAGAGACCCGACAGCGGCGAAGAGATGCCGGCGGCCGAGGCCGGCGACGACGTCGCGTCCGCCGCATCCAGCGACCTCGGCACTCCGGATCCCGGGACGCCGGAAGCGGCCACGCGGCCGGCCGGCAAGGCGCTGCCCGCTGAGGCTGTGCCCGCTGACGCGGCGCCCGGTGAGGCGGCTCCCGAGCCGCCCGCCGCCGAGCATCCGCTTCCGGACCGCCTCGAGGCGGTGTTGTTCGCCTCGGGTCAGGCCCTGTCGGTGCGACGGCTCGCGGCGCTGATGGATCTGGACGGGGACACCGTCAAGGCGGCCTTGGACGAGCTCTGTGCCCGCTGGAAGGAGCGCCCCGGCGCGGTCGAGCTGACCGAGATCGCGGGCGGCTTCCGGTTCATGACCCGGCCGGAGTACCACGGCGACCTGGAGCGCCTGAACCGCAAGCGGGGCCCGGAGAAGCTCTCGCCGGCCGCCCTCGAGACCCTCGCCGTCGTGGCCTACAAGCAGCCCCTGGGCCGGGCCGACGTGGAGGGCATCCGCGGTGTCCAATGCGGGCCGCTGTTGCGCGTGTTGCTCGAGCGTGATCTCATTCGCATCGCCGGTCGCTCACCCGAGCCGGGTCATCCCCTGCTCTACGGGACCACGAAGCGATTCCTCGACCACTTCGGGCTGCCTTCCCTGAAGCAGCTGCCCGATCTGAAGGACCTCCTGCAAGCACCATGAACTTCGGCCACTTCAAGAAGTACGAGAAGCCCCTGCTCTGGGCGACGGTGATCTTCTGCGTCATCGTGTTCACCCTGTTCACCGGCTTCGACGACCTGGTCCAGCTCTTGCGCGGCGGCAGCGCCGACACGGCGGGCCGTTTCACCGTGCTCACGACGGGCGAGAGCGTCGAGATCAGCACGATCCGCTTCGAGCAGTCCGCCCAGAACATGGGCCGACTCGTGGGGCGGCAGGCCGACTTCACCGACGACGACGTCTGGGTGCACCTGATGAACGTCGCCGACGCGGAGGGCGCCGGGCTGAGGATCTCCGACCAGGAGCTGGCGAACGCGCTCACCGGTGGGGGCCAGTACGCGGCCCTGTACCTGTCCGAGGGAGCCCAGGCGCAGTATCGCCAGGCGGGTTTCCCGAGCCGCAAGCAGTACGAGTCCGCGGTGCGCGATCTGCTCCTGGCCCAGCGCTGGGTCCAGCTCGAGGCCTCCGCCGACCGCTACGTCAGCGCGGACGAGGTCTACCTCCGCTGGAGCCTGGATCACGAGCTGTTCGATCTCGACGCGCTCGTCTTCGAGGACGAGGAGCCGGACGCGATCCCCGACCCCGGTGACGCGGAGTTGCAGGAGCATTGGGACGGCTACAGCGAAGGCATCCGCGACTCGCGCTTCAAGGATCCGGCCAAGTTCGACATCGCCTGGGCGGCGCTGCCGCTCGACGCCGACTTGAGCACGCTCCCGCCCGAGAAGGTGGCCACGCTGGCCGAGCCGAGCGAGGCCGAGATCATCAGCCGCTTCAACCGCGTGCGGACGGCTCGGGACATCGAGGCGACCGAGCCGGACGAGGCCTTGAGCGCGGCGCTGGCCAACGAGGTCAAGGTGATCGCCCTGGCGCGCCAGGCGGACGCCGCCATGCGGGCGCTCGAGGAGGCGGACACCGAGAGCGTGCTCGCCGTCGCGCGCGAGTTCGGCCTGGTCACCGGTGACCCCGAGGGCCTGCTGGACCCGGAGGCCCTGAAGGCCCTCGATCCTCCGGCGGACGACACGCTCGAGATCCGCTTGCGGAGCCGCCAGCCCGGCGACCTGGTCTTCGTGGACCCCTTCGGGGACCGCATGACGGTCTACGTGGCCTACGTGCAGGAGCGGACCGAGAACCGGCCGCTCACCTTCGAGGAGGCGCGTGAGGCGCTGATCGAGGATTGGAAGACGACCCAACGCGACCGCGCGGCGCGGGCCTTCCGGGACGAACTGCGGGATCGCGCTCGCGCTCTCGATGACGTGGCCGCCGCTCTGGCGCCGATGGAAGCGGCCGCCCTGGCCCAGGCCGAGGCGATCATCGCGAGCGATCCCGAACTGGACGCCGAGGGGCAGCAGGCCCTCCGCGATGAGGCCCTCGCAGGCATCGAGCTCGACGTGCTGGGGCGGCTCGCCGAGGATGAGCATCGCGTCTGGGACGAGCTGGTCGCCGAGACGGTGGCAGCCGGTGGCGTGGAGCGGGTCGCCTTTGCCGGGGTCGGCAAGGACTACGCGCGGGCGCCGGACGAGGCCGACGAGGCGGGCAGCTTCGCGCGCTTCACCAAGGGGCACCCGGCGGTCTTCGCCCAGGGCGTGGACGGCATCACCGACGTGCTGCGCGACGTGGTCGGAGAGCGCTCCGTGATCGTGCGCGTGACCGGCCGCTCGCTTCCGGGCAAGGACGCCATGTTCGCGGACACCGAGGGGCTGGAGCAGGCGCGCCTGATCCTCGGATTCCAACGCCAGAGCCAGGCCCAGCAGCAGACCGTGGAGCCGGCCTTGGTCATGGCCGCGCACGATCTGCAGGTCGTCGAGATCGCCCCGCCGGCCAACGCCGGCGGCAACTGATCCGCCGGCCGTCGGGTCCCAGGACGCGCCGCCCGCGGTCAGGACGTGCCGCGGTGCCCGTGCGTCCGGCAGGGTGGGCGTGAGCGCACGACCGGGTCGTAGCCGCCCGGGTGGAACGGTTGACAGCGGAGCACCCGCCAGAGGGCCTTGGCCGTCCCCACGAACAGCCCGTGGCGGGCGAGGGCCTCGGCGGCGTAGTGGCTGCAGCTGGGGGTGAAGCGGCACGAGTCCGGCAGCACGCGCCCGAGGGTGCCCCGCCAGAGGCGGCCGAGTGCGTGGGCGAGGCCGCCGATCACGACGCCCGGGTCTTGCGGGGCGGCCGCGGTCGGGCCGCGCGGTCGAGCACGTCGATCAGCGCGCGCAGCGCCGTGTCGCGGTCCAGCGGCGCGCTTCCGGGCCGTGCCACCACGACCACGTCGAGCGGCTCGGGGCGACGCTCCGAGAGGACTCCGAACGCGGCACGCAACACGCGCTTGACCCGGTTGCGGATCGGCGCGTTGCCCACCTTGCGGCTCACGGCCAGCCCCAGCCGTGGCCGATCCACGCCGGCGGGGGAGGGCTGCACCCAGACCACGAGGGCGGGATGCACGACCTTGCGCCCGTTCTGCATGACCCGGTCGAAGTCGACGCGGCGGCGCAGGCGCCCCTCGCGAGGCAGGCCGCGATCAGCGCCGTCGAAGGGCGACGGCTTCGGCGGACCGGAGTTCATCAATCCTCCGGAAGATGTCCGGGGCCAGCGTGTCGTCCTCGTAGTCGAGGTACGCGGCGCGCTTCCGCAGGAAGGACTGCAGGTCGGCGACGGCCAGGTCGAAACGGCCCAGCCGCTCGTAGATCGCGGCGCGATTGAAGTACTGCGCCTCCTTCATCAGGCCACGATCGGCCAGCAGCGTCAGCTGCTCCAGGGCCAGCAGGAGCTCGCCCTTGTTGAAGTGCACCGTCGCCAGCAGGTCGCGCAGCAGGCGCTCCTTGTCGCCATTGGTCTCGATGGTGCGTTCGAGCGAGTATCGGGTCGCGGGGGGCAGTCCACCGCTGTTCTCGAGCAGGCGCCCGTTGACGGCGTTGTTCTCGGTGATCAGGTCGAGAGCCTTCTCGGCCAGCCCGATCATCTCGGCGTCATGGCGATCCTGCGAGTTGAGCACGAGCACCAGGTCCACCATCGCGTAGCTGTTCTCGGCGTGGTTCTCCAGACCCAGCACGGCGCGGAACGAGGCGCCTGCGGCCACGAGGTCCTGCGCCTGCACCGCGATCTGGGCCGCGAGCATCCGCTCCTCGCTCTCGGCGCTCTCCGCGTCGAGGAAGCCCCGGTCGAGACGGTTGCGCTGCTGCGTGATGGGGTCGTCGAACGCGAGCGAACGCTGCAGGTGCGCGCTGCCGTGGCCGAGGTAGACCTGGTACTCCTCCTCGACGGAGACATCCTCGACGAGGTCGTCGAAGACCGCGACCGACCGGTTGAGCAGCGCCACGTCCCCGCTGAGCTTCGAGATGCGCAGCAGGCACAGGCCCTTGGCCACGCGCATGGTGACGTTGTCCTCGTCGACCGTCAGCGCGAGCTCGGCCTGATGCAGCGCGCGAAAGTAGTCGCCCTGCGCGTAGTACGCCTCGCAGTTCTCCTGGTGCAACTCGAGCTTGGCCTGCGTCTCCTGGCCCAGGCTGCAGGCGGGGAGTGCCAGGCTCGCGCCGAGCAGGGCGGCGACGAGGGGCGCGTGCACGCGGGTGGTCAGCCGAGATCCTCCGCGTCGTAGACCCAGGTGTGTCCGGCGGGATGCCATTCGACGATCTCCTCCGCGTCGAAGAACAGCCCGATCTCCCGCTGCGCTGCCTCGGGCGAGTCCGAGCCGTGAACGAGGTTGTAGGAACGCGAGATCCCGAAGTCACCGCGGATGGTGCCGGGCTCGGCGTCGCGCCCGAAGGTCGCGCCCAGCATCTTACGACACACGCTGATCGCGCCGACGCCCTCGAGCGCCATGACCAGGACCGGGCTCTCGCTCATGAAGCGCACCAGTCCCTTGTAGAAGGGGCGTTCCTTGTGGTCCTGGTAGTGCTGCGCCAGCAGGTCCTCGGAGAGCTTCGCGAACCGGGCGCCGACGACCTTCAGGCCCTTCTCCTCGAAACGGGTCAGGATCTTGCCCATCAGGCCCCGCTGGACGGCGTCGGGCTTGAGGATGATCAGGGTGCGTTCCATCGGTCGGCAACTCTCTGGCAGGTGGGGGCTCTGCGCGGGCGCGCTCGAGGAACGCCGCCTCGGGCGCCCGAGCGGGCCGCGCAGTCTACCGACGTGAGCGGCGGGGCAAAAGCCGCCGCGGACTCGTCCGGCGGGGTCGGGGCCGTTACGCTGGATCCATGGCGTTCAAGGGCCGATGGGCGTGCAAGTCCGGGACCGCGGTGGCGGCCCTGCTGCTGGCCGCGGCCTGCAACGTGCCGCCGGCCGAGGAGCTGGGCGCGATCCGCGATCCCTCCGAACTGCACAACATGCGCCGGGCGGCCGGGGCTCTGACCGAGCGGGTGCAGCGCGAGCGCGAGCATGTGCTGTCGCTCAACCTCCAGCTGGCGCAGGTGCGGGCCGAGGAGGAGCGCCTCTACGCCGACTTCCTGGGCGCGGAGTCCGACTACAAGCTCCGCGAGCAGGACCTGCAGGGGGTCGAGGGGGACCTGTCCTCGGTGGAGCAGTCGCTGGTCGAGGCGCGCACCCGGCTGGCCGAGACCCAGGCCGAGCTGGAGGCCGCGCGCCTCGAGCTGGATGCCTATGTGGCCGAGCTCGACCTGGTACTGGGACAGATCGAGCTGTACCGGTCCCAGCTGGGCATCTCCCGCGGCGAGCGCGACCGGCTGCGCGCGGAACTCGAGGCCCGCGGGATCCAGCCCGCGGTCCCGCCCGCCGACGTTCCCGACGCCGCGCCGGAGGCCGGGGATGACGATGGGGCGCCGGCCGACACCGGCTCCGGCGGCGGCTCCAGCGACGATGACGGTGCGGGCGAGGGCCAGGCCGACGAGGGCGCGGGCGAGGTGGACGATGGGGCCGACGAGCGCTCCGTCGACGCCGCGGCGGGCGACTCGCGAGGGCAACGCGCGCGCCCATGCGTGGCGTGGATCAGGTCGATACATCTGCCCCTGCGCCCCGAAAACAGCTGTTCGGGTTCCGCCAAGGGTTGACCCGGAACGGCCCGTCCGTACGATCCGTGCCATCTCCGTCCGAGGGTCGGTTTTCACGGATCTCGTCACCGCGACGAGCCGCCCGGATCGACCCGCGGAGTCCACCCTTTCGGAGGGTTGGATGACGACGCAGCGGCACGCGCAGGGCCCCGGCCTGATGCGCTTCGCCGGACTCGGCATCCAGTTCGCCGTGTGGGTGGGGCTGCTCGCCTTCGCTGGATCCAAGTGCGACCTCTGGCTCGATACCCGACCCTTCCTGCTCATCGCAGGCTGTCTCCTCGGAGCGGCCGGCGGGATGTGGGACGTGATTCGAACGGTCGGCCGGTGGTCCCGTCAGCAGGAGGCGACAGGGGACCCGGCGGAAACCGGCTCAAGTGAACCGCGCTGACAAGGGCTTCGCTCTCGCGACCTGCGGCGCGTCGCTGCTGGTGCCGGGGGCCCTGCTGTGGCTCGCGCCCTTCAGCGAGGAGACCCAGGCCCTCGGCATCACCTGGGGCTGGGCGGCCGCCGTGCTGGTGATGGTGCCCAGCTACCTGCTCATGAGCCGCACGGTCGGGAGCGCGGACCGGAACCGCTTCCTGAGTGGCTTCCTGGCCGGCAGCCTGGGCCGCCTGGTGTTGACCGTGCTGGCCGTGCTCGCCTTCTGGAAGGCCGTGCCCGAGCCGCCGATGGTTGCGTTCATCGTGACCTACTTCCTCGGCTACTTCCTGCTGACCGCCGTCGAACTCCCGCTGTCCCTCGGGCGCCTGCCTGGAAGGAGTGCCGCGTGATCCTCGCCCCGCTCGCCCTCGTCCTCGGTGTGCTGATCGCGGCGCCCGTCGGCGTCGATCCGGTCGCTTCGGTGCAGGACGCAAAGCCCGCGCTGCAGGCGGGTGAGCAGGCGCTGCAGGAGCTGGAGTCCCAGGTCGCCCACGTCGTCGGAGACGTCGAGCACAAGGCCGAGGCCTCCGCGCCGAGCATCTTCAGCGGCCTGTTCAGCCACCTGACGCCGCACGCCGTGACCGCGTTCTGGTTCGGTGGGGAGCATGGCTTCGGCAAGGTCTCGCCCTACAAGACCGACGTGGACGGCGAGACGATCCTCGATGCCCACGGCCACGGCGTGGCCTACGGCGAGTCGAGCGCGCTCACCGCGGACCGCGTCGCGGAGTACGGCGGCGGCTTCGGCGTGCTGATCTACAACATCATCACCGTGCAGTGGATCGCCGGCGGCCTGCTGATCCTGGCCATGGTGCTCACGGCGCGGAAGGCCAAGAGCCTGGGTTCCGGTCCGCCGCGCGGCTCGGTCTACGGCGTGGTCGAGTCGATCATCGTGTTCGTGTGCAACGAGATGGTCTACCCGGTGATCGGGAAGGACCAGGGCCGCAAGCTGGCGCCGATCTTCCTGACCCAGTTCTTCTTCATCCTGTTCCTGAACGTCTTCGGGTTGGTGCCGGATCCGCTCCACACCGGGCTGCTCGGGACGGCGACCGCGAACCTCGCGGTCACCGGAGCGCTGGCGCTGACCAGCTTCCTGGTGATCCACCTCGCGGGCATGAAGCAGTACGGGCCGGTCAAGCACCTGGCCAACTTCGTGCCTCACGTGCCGGTGTTCCTGGTGCCGCTGATGGTGGTCGTCGAGAGCGCCGGTGTGCTGATCAAGCCCGTCGCCCTCACCATTCGTCTCTTTGCGAACCTCACCGCGGGACACCTGGTCTTGCTCGGGCTCTTCGGCCTCGTGCAGCTGGCGGGTGCCGCGATGTCGACGGGCGCCGCTGCCGGAGTGGCCGCGCCCGTGATCCTGCTCTCGATCGCGATCGCTTGTCTCGAGTTGTTCGTCGCGTTCGTGCAGGCCTACATCTTCACCTACCTGACCATCGTGTTCGTGGGCGCATCGCTGCACCCGGAGCACTAGACAGTTTTCCCCCGAGGCGCGGCCGAACGGGTCGTCCCTCACAGATCGAGTTGGAGATTCCGATGGAAGGCATCGGCCTCGTTGGTCTCGGCGCTGGCTTGGGAGCCGGCCTTGCGATCGTCGGCGGCGGCGGCGGCATTGGCCGCCTTGCTGCGGCTGCGATGGAGAGCATTGCTCGCCAGCCGGAAGCGGCCAACGACATCAAGGGCGGCATGATCATCACCGCGGCGTTCATCGAGGGTGTGACCCTCTTTGCCGTCGTCGTGTGCCTGCTGCTCGCCCTCAACACCGCGCCCCCGGTCGCCTGATCGGCGGGATCGCTGTCGAGCCCCGCCGGACGGCGGCGTGACCGGTCCCCGGGACCGTCGCCGTCCGGCGCAGCAATCCGGCCCTGAGCGGTCGGACCCTCTTCGCTGCGGACCGGTGTTCGCGGGTGTCTGGCCCTCCGGCCGGGTCCTCGCGGGATCGCGTCCGCCGACCCTCCCCGGAGCGTCGTCATCATGACCACCTCGCTCGTGCTCGCGGCCGCCGAAGGCGGCTTCAACCCGCTGCACATCGATCCCGCAGCGGCCGCGCTGACCCTGATCACCTTCCTCGGCCTGCTGTTCGTGCTGTGGAAGTTCGCCTGGGGTCCGATCCTCGAGGCCGTCGAGTCGCGCGAGTCGCGCATCGAAGACGCCATCCGGCAGGCCGAGGAGGATCGCGGCAAGGCCCAGGCCATGCTCGACGACTACACCCAGCGCGTGGCGCACGTCGAGCAGGAGGTCGCGGGACTGCGCGAGAAGGGCCGCACGGACGCCGAGTCCCTGCGCGCCGACATCCTGGCGAAGGCCCAGGTCGACGCCCGCGGTGTCACCGAGAAGGCACAGCGCGACATCGAGCTGGCGCGGACCCAGGCCATCGAGGACATCCGTCGCGAGGCGGTGACCCTCGGACTGGCCATCGCCGGCAAGGTCGTCGGTCGGTCCGTGGACGACGATGACCAGCGTCGGCTCGCCGGCGAGGTCGTCAGCGAACTCGCCTCGGTCGACACCGGAGCCTGAGAGCGATGACCGCCAGCAGCCTGGTCCTCGATCGTTACGCGCGCGCCCTGCACGAGCTGGCCGTGGCGGCCGGTGACGTGGCTGCGGTGGGCCGGAGCCTCTCGGCGCTGGCCGAGACGATCGAAGAGAACCCCGAGCTGGCCGGCCACCTGCACAGCCCGCAACTCACGCGCGACTCCAAGAAGCGCATGCTGCTCGGCGTGCTGGGGGACGATGTCGACGACCTCGCCCGCCGCACCGTGCTGTTGCTGGCCGACCGCGGTCGCGCCGGCGCCGTGGGCGAACTCGCCCACGCGTGGAACCACATCGTCATGGAGACGGAAGGGCGACAGGTCGCGCAGGTGACCTCCGCCGTGCCGCTCGACGACGAGACCCGTGCCCGACTGCTCCGACAGCTCGGCACGATCACCGGCAAGACCATCAGCCTCACCGAAGCGGTCGATCCCGACCTGCTCGGTGGGGTCCGCATCCTCCTCGGCTCGAAGATGATCGACGGCAGTCTCCGTCGTCGCCTCGAGTCGCTCGGTGAGAGCCTGATCCGCGCCCCGCTCGGCGCGATCGGTTCCGTCGACTGAACACAGAACCCCGGGACAGAGCCATGAAGCTGCAGCCCTCCGAAGTCACCGCCATCCTCAAGAAGGAGATCGAGAACTACGACTCCACGTTGAAGATGGAGAGCGTCGGCACGGTCATCTCCGTGGGCGACGGTGTCGCGCGCCTGCACGGTCTCGACGACTGCATGATGAGCGAGCTGCTGGAGTTCCCCGGCGGCGTGCGCGGCATCGCGCTGAACCTCGAGCAGGACAACATCGGCGCCGTGCTGCTCGGCAGCGACCAGCTGATCAAGGAAGGCGACGTGGTCAAGTCGACCGGCGAGATCATCTCGGTGCCGGTGGGCGACGAGATGCTCGGCCGCGTGGTCAACGCCCTCGGCGACCCGATCGACGGCAAGGGCCCGATCGCCTTCAAGCAGCGTCGCCCGATCGAAGGGCCGGCCCCGTCCGTGCTCGAGCGCGAGCCGGTCAAGCAGCCGCTGCAGACGGGCATCAAGGCCATCGACGCCATGATCCCCATCGGCCGCGGCCAGCGTGAGCTGATCATCGGCGACCGCCAGACCGGCAAGACCGCGATCTGCACCGACGCGATCATCAACCAGAAGGGTGGCGACGTGATCTGCATCTACGTCGCCATCGGCCAGAAGCAGTCGACGGTGAAGGCCGTGGCGGCCGAGCTCGAGAAGGCCGGCGCCATGGAGTACACGACGATCGTGTCGGCCGCGGCGTCGGACCAGGCCTCGATGCAGTACATCGCGCCCTTCTCCGGCTGCGCCATGGGTGAGTTCTTCCGCAACCGCGGCAAGCACGTGCTGATCATCTACGACGATCTCTACAAGCACGCCGTCGCCTGGCGTCAGGTCTCGCTGCTGCTGCGCCGCCCGCCGGGCCGCGAGGCGTTCCCGGGCGACGTCTTCAACCTCCACAGCCGTCTGCTCGAGCGTGCCGCGAAGCTGTCGCGGACCGCGCACGAGTTCAGCCCGCACCTGTACGAGGCCGGCGGCGGCAGCCTGACCGCGCTTCCGATCGTGGAGACCCAGGGCGCCGACGTGTCGGCCTACATCCCGACCAACGTGATCTCGATCACCGACGGCCAGATCTTCCTCGAGACCGACCTGTTCAACTCGGGCGTGCGCCCGGCGGTGAACGTCGGCATCTCGGTCTCGCGCGTGGGTGGCGCCGCGCAGATCCCGGCCATGAAGAAGGTGGCTGGCGGCCTGCGCATCGAGCTGGCCCAGTACCGTGAGCTGGCGGCCTTCGCGCAGTTCGGCTCCGACCTCGACGCGGCCACCCAGGCGCAGCTCACCCGCGGTGAGCGCCTGGTGGAGCTGCTCAAGCAGGGCCAGTACGCGCCGCTCTCCGTGCTGGAGCAGATCGTCGCCGTGCTCGCCGGCACGGGCGGCTACCTCGACGACATGCCGGTCTCCGCCGTGCGTGCCTTCGAGCAGGGCCTCATCGCGCACATGACCTCGACCCACAAGGAGCTGCTCGAGGAGCTGGCCAGCTCCGGCAAGCTCGAGGACGCGATCAAGCAGCGCCTCGACGACGCCATCGCCGCCTACAAGTCGACCTTCCAGGTGCCCGCCTGATCCAGGCCTGACCCCGGACGACCGAGCGACACCAAGGACACCGACATGGCCAAGGGAACCAAGGAACTCGCCGCGCGCATCACGGGTGTGAAGAACATCCAGAAGATCACGCGAGCGATGGAGATGGTCGCGACCCAGAAGCTCAAGCGGCTTCAGGGGCGCGCCGAATCCGCGGGTCCGTACAGCCGCAAGATCCAGGAGATGGTGGCGCGCCTGTCCGCGTCGGTGCGCGACGACCTGTCGCCCCTGCTGGGCAAGCGCGAGCTGACCCGGACCATGAACCTGGTCGTCGGCGCCGACAAGGGACTGTGCGGCAGCTACAACGCCAACCTGGTCCGCAAGGTCCAGGAGGTCGTGGCCGGGAGCGGCAACGAGCAGGTCTTCCACGTGCTCGGAAGCAAGGGCGACCGCATGCTGCGCGCCAAGGGCGTGCCGGTCGAGGCGGCCTACGAGGACGTGGTCGAGAAGCTCGACTTCATCCGCGTGCGCAACATCACCCGCGGCCTGGTGAAGTCCTTCCTCGACGGCGAGACCGACGAGCTGCGCGTGGTGTACACGGCGTTCATCTCGGCCGGGAGGCAGCGCACCGCCACCGTGCGCCTGCTGCCCATCGAGCGCGACTCGCTGCTGGAGACCGGTGAGGCTGCCGGCCAGGACGACGGGGCGCAGGAGCCGGGGAACGCCGACTTCATCATCGAGCCGGACCCCGAGTCGCTGCTCAAGGACCTGCTGCCGAAGTTCCTCGAGATGCGTGTCTACTCCGCGATCCTCGAGTCCCTCGCCTCCGAATTCACCGCGCGCCGGAACGCCATGAAGCAGGCCACCGACGCCGCGGACGACATGATCAACGCGCTGACGCGCGAGTACAACCGGGCCCGCCAGGAGTCCATCACCTCGGAGTTGCTCGAGGTGAGTGCTGGCGCCGAAGCCCTCAAGTAACGACACACACCGAGCAAACAGGAGAGTTCCCGTGGCGACCGGAAGCGTTCTCGAAGTCGTCGGGCCCGTGGTGGACGTGAAGTTCCCCACCAACGAACTGCCCGAGATCTACAACGCCATCACGATCACGGACGCGTCGAAGTCGATCGACCTCACGATCGAGGTCGCCCAGCACCTGGGTGACGACGTGGCCCGCTGCATCGCCATGTCGACCACCGACGGTCTGGTGCGCGGCATGGCCGCGGTCGACACCGGCTCGCCGATCCGCGTGCCCGTGGGGGAGCAGGCGCTGGGGCGCATGTTCAGCCTGCTGGGGAAGCCGATCGACGGCAAGGGCGACGTGACCGGCGAGACCCGCCCGATCCACGCCTCGGCGCCGAAGTACGAGAACCAGCAGCCGGTGACCGAGGTCTTCGAGACCGGCATCAAGGTCATCGACCTGCTCTGCCCCTTCGCGAAGGGCGGCAAGATCGGCCTCTTCGGTGGGGCGGGCGTGGGCAAGACGGTGCTGATCCAGGAGCTGATCGCCGCCATCGCCACGCACCACGACGGCTACAGCGCCTTCGCCGGCGTGGGCGAGCGCACGCGCGAGGGCAACGACCTCTATCTGGAGATGGAGGAGTCCGGCGTGCTCAAGAACACCATGCTGGTGTTCGGCCAGATGAACGAGCCGCCCGGAGCGCGTCTCCGCGTCGCCCTGTCCGCGCTGACCATGTGCGAGTACATGCGCGACGAGCACGGCAAGGACGTGCTGCTCTTCGTCGACAACATCTTCCGGTTCGTGCAGGCGGGTTCCGAGGTATCGGCGCTGCTCGGGCGCATGCCGTCGGCCGTGGGCTACCAGCCCACCATGGCCTCCGAGATGGGCGCGCTCCAGGAGCGCATCACGTCCACCGACCGCGGTTCGGTCACGTCGATGCAGGCGGTGTACGTGCCGGCCGACGACTACACCGACCCGGCGCCGGTGGCGACCTTCGCGCACCTCGACAGCACCATCCGCCTCGAGCGTTCGATCGCCGAGCTCGGCATCTACCCGGCCGTGGACCCGCTGCTCTCGACCTCGCGCATGCTCGATCCGCGCATCGTCGGTGAGGAGCACTACGCCGTCGCGCGCCGCGCCCAGGAGATCCTGCAGCGCTACAACGAACTCAAGGACATCATCGCCATCCTGGGCATGGACGAGCTGTCCGAGGACGACCGGCAGCTGGTGAACCGCGCCCGCAAGATGCAGCGCTTCCTGTCCCAGCCCTTCGCCGTGGCCGAGCAGTTCACGGGCCGCCCCGGCGAGTACGTCAAGCGCGAGGACACCGTGCGCTCGTTCACCGAGATCTGCGACGGTCTCCATGACGACATCCCCGAGCAGGCCTTCTACATGCAGGGTGGCATCGACCAGGTGATCGAGACCGCCGCGAAGATGAAGCAGAAGGGCTGAACCGCCAGGCTCGACCCGGAGAACGATCACGATGGCGAAGGACACGGCCGTACCGAACGAGGTCAGCGCGGGCCAGGCGTTGTGGGTCGAGATCCGCAGCCCCGACGGCCTGATCTGGGCCGGCACGGCCAAGGCCATCACCGTGCCCGGCGTGGACGGCTCCATGGGCGTGCTTCCGCGACACGCCGCGTTGATGTCGTCGCTCGAGGTGGGGCGGACGCGCCTCCGGGACGCGAAGTCGCGGGGGGGCGCCGACAGCCGTGCCCGCTTCGACCTCGTCAGCGGGGACGGCTTCGTCGAGATCCTGGACAACAAGGTCCTGATGCTCGTGGACTTCGCCGATGACACGGCCACGATCGATGTCGCGCGGGCCCGGGCAGCCCGGGAGCGCGCCGAGGCGCGCCTGCGGACGCCGGGCGAGGAGATCGATCGGGCTCGTGCGGAAGCCGCCCTGGGCCGTGCCGTGGTCCGCCTGCGCTACGCCGGCGCTTGACGCGCCTGACGCGCCTGACGCGCCTGACCTCGAGCGGCCCGAACCGGGCCGTGCGCCGACGTCGGCGGGCCGGCAGGAACGGTCGACAGCACCGCGCCGCGCGTGACGGGATACCCTGGGGTGCGGTCTTGGCCGTGGGGACGCGCTCCACGTCCTGCCTTGATCCCACACCTTGTCGACGCCACGGACCCCGAGCATGCCCCTCCGTCGAGTGGTGGGCCTCGCCCTCCTCCTCAGCCCTCTCGCCACGGGCCAGCTGACCGACCTGCAGCCCGGGCCCAACTTCCCGCTCTCGGCCGCGCCGCTCGGGAGCGACCACGTCGACAACATCGCCAGCGGTGACCTCGACGGGGACGGAGACCTCGACCTGGTCTTCGCGAACGGGGGCAACTCCGGCAACGAGCAGAACCGCATCTTCATCAACCAGGGCGGGCTGCAGGGAGGCGTGCAAGGGGACTTCGTGGACGAGACCGCGCTGCGCTTCGCCGCGCTGGCCGTCGACCTGTCGCGGGACGTGGAGCTGGTCGACTACGACCTCGACGGGGACCTCGACGTCTTCATCGCGAACTCGAGCCCCGGTCCGTTCTTCGGCCAGCCCAGCCGCTTCTGGACCAACCAGGGCGGACTGCAGGGGGGCGCCACGGGTTTCTTCGTGGAGGAGAGCGACCAGCGCTGGGGCCAGCTGATCTCCGTGCCCACGCTGGACCAGGTCACCCAGGCCGACGTGGGGCCCTTCGCCGAGTGGTCCTGCGACTGCGACTTCGCGGACTTCGACGACGACGGCGCCCCCGATCTGTTCCTGAGCAGCTACGGACCCAACCTGCTCGGCACGCGCGACTCGCGCATCTTCCTCAACGATGGCGGCGGGGTCTTCAACGAGCTGTGGCCCTGGGCCGACCCGGGCGCCGACGTTCGGCTGCACACGTTGGATGTCGAGCTGGCCGACTTCGACGGCGACTTCGACATCGACGTGGCGATCTCGAGCCGTGACTCCCAGGCGCGCATCTTCGCCAACAACCTGTACGCGCCGCTGGGGTCGAGCCCGTTCACCGACGTGACCCAGAGCGCGCTGCTCGACACCGGCGCCACCATGGCCAACAACAACAACTACGCCTTCGAGACCGGCGACCTGGACGGCGACGACGACTTCGACATCTGGGCCGTCAACTACGTCACCAGCAGCGAGTACGTGCTGGAGAACACCTCGGAAGCCGGCGCGATCCGCTTCGAGCGCGCCCAGTGGGTCCTGGGCCAGACCGGCGCGATCGACGTGGACGCCGACCTGCTCGACTACGACGGGGACGGCGACCTCGACGCCACCACGGCCAACTTCGTCGGCGTCAACCCGCTCTTCCTCAGCGGACTGGCCCAGGGCGTCGCGCCGGGACCGGGCCTGTTCCACCGCACCGGCACCACCGCGGGCGGCAGCGCGGCGCCCTGGCCCGAGTTCCCCGCCGTCGGCAACCAGAACATCTCCTGGGACAGCCATGTCGCCGACGTCGACGGGGACGGCGATCCGGACGTCCTGGTGGGCAACCACGGGAGCGAGCCGACGCGCCTGATGCTCAACAGCCTGGGCGTGCCGGACGTCCATGCCCCGCGCGTGGTGGTCGTGTCGCCACTCGGGCAGCCGGTTCCCTTGCAGGCCACCGTGATCCATGCGCGGCTCACCGACAACGCGCCGTGGTATGTCGTCGATGCCACGGCCACCACCCTGCTCTACCGCGTGGACCTGGGTCCCGAGTTGGAAGTGCCCATGCGGCCGCAGGGCGGCCAGCAGTTCCGCGCGGTACTCCCCGCCGAGATCGCAGGCGCCATCCGGTACCGCGTGCGCGCGGTGGATCCGGGCGGCAACACCGCTGTGTCCGCCACCCAGGCGTTTCTCAAGGGCAGCCCCGCGTGGGACGACCTGGGCGACACCCTGGCCGGGGACAGCCACGCCTGGCTGCTCGGCACCGGTTCGCTCTCGGGAGGCACTTCCGGGGCGCTGCTCCTGGGTGGGGCCGAGGCCTTCGCGCCGATCAGCG
The DNA here is from genome assembly GCA_029259725.1 of Planctomycetota bacterium. Classification (GTDB taxonomy): domain Bacteria; phylum Planctomycetota; class B15-G4; order B15-G4; family B15-G4; genus JAJDER01. The sequence goes on from JAJDER010000114.1 coordinate 30,605, forward strand.
TGCTGGTCTCGATCGCCTCCACGCCGACGCCCTTCAAGGGCGGCACGCTGCACCCGGTGCCGGTGTCGTTCCAGGTGGACCTGCTGACCGACGGTGAGGGTGCGGTGACCCTGCCCTTCGACTGGCCGGTCGGCCTGCCGGCTGGTGTCTCGGTCTGGTTCCAGGCCGCCCTGCACGACACCGGGGCGGTGCAGGACGTGGGCCTGAGCAACGCCTTGCGTGGCACCACGCCCTGACCGCCCCGCGGTCGGGGGTCTACAGCGTCTGCACCAGGCCCGTCGCGGCATCCAGGGACAGCGTCAGCACGGCGTCCTGCTTGCGCACGACGAGCGTGCCCCCCTCGAGCGGTTCACCCTGCCCGTCGAACAGCGCCGTGGTGCCGGCCGGACCGAAGTCCGCCGAGGCCAGGTCGATCCCCGTCGGCTGACCCGGCCCCGTGAAGGCGACCTCGTAGCGTCCCTTGGTGAGCGGGTGGATGGCGGCGTCGCCGTACTCATCGACCACGGCGAAACGCTCGGTGGCCGTGTCGAAGACCACGCCGTGGGCGAGACGCTGGCTGCGCGCCAGCGCCCGGGCCTGCTGGATCGCGTCCCGCACCTGGGTCTCGACCAGTTCGAGGTCGTGGGACGCCGTGGCGGGGGCCACGATCGAGGCCATGCCCCCGATCAAGCCGAGGATCGCGACCACCATGAGCAACTCGATCAGGGTCACGCCCGCGCCACGTCGACAGCGCCTGCGCGTCGTCATCACGGCGCGTCCTCGAGGTCGTCAGGCAGGTCTTCCTCGAGGCCGGCGGCCTCGAAGTAGCCGGTGATGTTGGAGAGCCCGGACACCTGCGGGACGTGGGGAAGGTAGGCCAGGTAGGCCAGGTCGAAGCTGGCGCCGAGATCGAGGTCCTCGGCCCACGGCACCGGCCCGCGCCCCTGACCGGGCTGTTCGAGGTGCTGGTCCGGGCACGGCGCGACCGTCGCGATGTTGCCGTTCACGAAGGTGGGCACGCCCATGGTCATCTCGTGCGCCACGACGTCCCCGTCGAGTTGCACCGTCTCGGCGTCGGACCAGGTGGTGAAGATGCCGTCGGGCATGACGATCGAGACGCCCGGCAGGAAGTCCCCGGGCACGATCTTGGTGTGCCCATCGACGAGCAGGCAGGGCGTGTCGTAGGCCGTGTAGTCGGCGATCGGGTCGCCGCTGATCACGTCCTCGGAGATGATCACGCCCTTGACCACGACATCGTCGAGGAACAGGGCCGAGGTGTTCTCCACGATCACGATGCCCTCCAGCTCGGTGTCGGTCACCCAGGACATGCCGCTGTACCAGTGCTTCTGGATGCTGGGATCGTTCATGCACTCGACCAGCCGGTCATGGTCGATCTTGGGCAGCAGGTCCGGGTGTCCCCCGAGCGCGGCGGCGACGTGGGACGTCTCGACGAGCACCGTGGAGCCGATCTTGGCGCTGTCCAACGAGCGCGACAGGATGCCGTGATGTCCGTCGGCGACGTCGGCGATGGTCACCTGCGCCGACGCCGGGCCGATGGCCACGGCCTTGGTCCCGCCGTCGGTCACCTTGCCCGCCGCCAGCGCCTGCTGCGCGAAGGTCACGCCGGACTGCACGGCTTCGCGAGCCGCGACGGCGTGGGGCGCCACCCGCGAACTCTGGTGATCGACGATCAGATGTCCGGCCAGGGTCACGCCGAGAGCGCCCATGAGCGTCACCAGCAGCAGCACGGCGAGCGTGACGAAGCCCTGTTCGTTGCGCGGGTTGGTGTCCGTCATCGGGTTGCTCCTTCTGTCTGCGTTCATCACGGGGTGAGCCACCAGCGGTAGACACCGACCTCCTCGGTGCCCTGGAGAACGGCGACGCGGAGCTGGTAGAGCCGCGCCTGGTGGGCCCCGACCTTCGCGGTGGCGTCCTCTCCGGTGGGCGTCCCGAGGTCGTCGAGGTCGTACAGGGCCAGGTCGACGACCTGCGTCCAGCCGGTGTGGGCCGAGTCGACCGAGCCGTTGGCGAGCAGGGGTGGGCTGAACTCGGCCCCGGCCAGGGAGTCGAGCGCTTCCACCTGGGTCGGCGAGGTGGCCGCGGTCACTCCGCTGGGCTGCTTGGGCAGGGTCTGGGCCAGCTCGAAGATCTCCTTCGCCAGGACGTACGCGGTCGTCGGGTCCTGCTCGAGAGTCGCCTTGAGTTCGACCGTGCGGCTGGTGCTCTCGGTGACGCTGATCAGCGCGATGCCGAGGATCATGGTGGCCACGAGGACATCGATCAGGGTGGCGGCCTGGTCGGTGGCGGATCGGCGCGGCCGCTTCGCGTGCGGCTCGCCGGATGTCTTCCCCTTCATGGTGCGCTCTCCAGCTGGAGGTCGGGAACCTGGCCCGGCACGGCGCCGAGCCACGGGTCGGTGACGGTGGTCTGGCCGATCACCGATGCGGATCCGGTGATGGCCTGGCCGGTCTCGGTGGTCATGCTCACGTTCACCCGGGTGACGACATCCACGCTCAGCGTCTGGGTGAAGGTGCGGTCGCCGGCGAGGGTGCGCGGAACGATCAGCGCCGCGGCGGAGAAGGGCTCACCGTCGGCACTCCGCGTGGCGACGGTGGTGGGCTCGGCGGCGGGGAGCGCGCGGGACTGCAGCCGGATCAGATCGTGGCCGAGGTTGGTCACGACGACGGCGTAGGCGCGGCCCGGTTCCACGCCCGAGGCGAGCGCCGAGAGGTCGACCAGGGTCGAGGCGCTCGCCTGGGAGGCGACCGCGAGCTGGACTTCCGGGTGGCTCTCCCACCACGCGAGGTCAGGGCCGGCGGGGGGCACCACCGGCTGGCCGGAGACCGTGTCGATCCACTGGTGGGCGTCGGTGGGCAGCGATGAGGTTCCGAGCACGAAGCTGGCCAGGGCCGGGCCATCGGGCCGCGGGTCCCCGGGTGCTCGGGCCTCGTGCAGCGCGAAGCGGACCGTGGGGGCCTCGAAGAAACACGTGTGCGGGTCGACGTGGACCGCGTGGACGTGGCAGAAGGCCGGCCCGGTGGCGTCCACGCGGGAGAGGACCATGAACAGCTCGGCGGGCGTGGCCTCGAGCAGCTGCTCGTCGACGCCGGTGACGGTCTGCACCGAGGAGGGCGCGTCGGTGTCGAGCGTGAAGCCCAGCGAGACGGCCGCGCCGGGCTGGTCCAGGGTGTGGATCGAGAGCGCGCCGCCCGTGCCCGGTACGCTGGTGCCCTGGCTGCTCCACAGCGTTCCGCCCAGGGTGACCGGGTCGTCCTCGCGGTAGCGCGGCATGGTGTCGATGCCGAAGGCGAGGTCCGCGACCCCGGTCAGCAGCGCGCCCGAGGCGCCCGACGGGCGCTGCACCTGCAGGCTGCCGGCGTCGAGCAGGAACCGCGTGGTGCGGCCGTACGGATCGTGGACCGCGAGCTGGTCGAGAGCCTCGCGTTCCACGGTCCAGCCATGTCGCACGGCCTCGGTGACGCTGAAGAGCGCCTCCTCCAGGCTGTGGTCGGTCTCTTCGTGGACGGCTTCCACCTGCTGGCCGAACAGATCGGCAGCCAGGACGAGGGCCGTCATCAGCAACGACCCCAGCGCCGTGGCGACCAGAAGCTCGACCAGGCTGAAACCAGCCGCCCGTCCGTGCCCCGGGCGCGGGTGTTCATCGTGGGTCCTACTCATCGGGACGAATCCGTCCCGTGTCCTCGCTGGGAAGATGCTTCGGTCCCGGAGGGGGGCGAGTTGAGGACGCGTGCCCGGATCGCCGGACCGTGGTGGCGGGCCGGGGGGGCGCAGCCGTAGAATCCTCGCCCCATGGTGTCCCAAGGCAAGCGAACCCACAGTTGCGGCGACCTCCGGGCCGCCGATGTCGGAACCCGCGTGCGCCTGTCCGGCTGGGTCGATTCCCGTCGCGACCTGGGCGCCCTGGTGTTCGTGGATCTGCGCGACCGCTACGGCATCACGCAGGTCGCCTTCGACGAGGAGGTGGCCGACGCGCTGCGTGCGACGGCCGGGTCGCTCAAGTCGGAGTCGGTCATCCATGTCACCGGGACCGTGCGGACGCGCCCGGACGGGATGATCAACCGCGAGCGCGCCACGGGCGAGGTGGAGGTCCTGGCCGAGGACCTCGAGGTGCTCTCGGTCGCCGCGACGCCGCCGTTCGAGATGGCGGCCGAGGGTGTGAGCGATGAGCTGCGCCTGCAATACCGCTACCTGGACCTGCGGCGGCAGCGCAGCCAGCGCGCCCTGGGCCTGCGCCACAAGCTCTTCCTGGCCCTGCGCAACGAGCTGGATCGGCGCGGCTTCCTGGAGATCGAGACGCCGATCCTGACCAAGGCCACCCCCGAGGGCGCGCGCGACTACCTGGTGCCGTCCCGGGTGCACCCGGGGAAGCTCTTCGCCCTGCCCCAGAGCCCGCAGATCTTCAAGCAGATCCTGATGGTCTCGGGGGCCGACAAGTACTTCCAGATCGTGAGGTGCTTCCGCGACGAGGACCTGCGCGCGGACCGCCAGCCCGAGTTCACGCAGCTCGACCTGGAGATGTCCTTCGTCGACGAGCAGATCGTCTGGGACGTGGTCAGCGAGGTCGTGGCCGGGGCCGTCGAGGCCGTGGCTCCGGACCGCAAGCCCACCCTGCCGCTGCCGATCATGACCTGGACCGAGGCCATGGAGCGCTTCGGGACCGACAAGCCGGACACCCGGTTCGCCGTGGAACTGAAGACCGTGGGTCAGCTCGTGAAGGACAGCGAGTTCGGCGTCTTCAGCGGCACCGTGAAGAACGGCGGCACCGTGCGCATGCTGGCCGTGCCCGGCGGCGCGAGCTTCTCGCGCAAGCAGATCAGTGGCCTGGAAGACGTCGCCAAGGACCACGGCGCCAAGGGCCTGGCCTGGAACAAGGTCACCGCCGTGGGCGACGGTGCCGAGGGCTCGATCGTGCTCGAGGGCGGCTGCAGCAAGTTCCTGTCGCCGGCGGAGGCCGCCGCGTTGGTGGCCGCCACCGGCGCCGGCGAGGGCGACCTGCTGCTGGCGGTCGCCGACAGCTTCGGCAGGTCGGCCCAGGCCCTGTCCGCGGTGCGCCTGGCGGTCGGCAAGGCGCTCGACCTGATCGACACGCGGCGGCTCGACTTCCTGTGGATCATCGAGTTCCCGATGTTCGACCGGGACGAGGAGACCGGCCAGCTGTCACCCGCGCACCACCCCTTCTGCATGCCGAAGGAGGAGTACGAGGGGCAACTGGAACAGGACCCCGCCGGCCTGCTCGCGCGCAGCTACGACCTCGTGTTGAACGGGACCGAGCTGGGCTCGGGCTCGGTGCGCATCCACGACAGCGCCCAGCAGGAGCGTGTCTTCTCCGCCATCGGCCTGCCCGACGACGAGATCCAGGCGCGCTTCGGCTTCGTGCTCGAGGCGTTCCGCTACGGCACGCCGCCCCACGCGGGGTTCGCCGTGGGCCTGGACCGGCTGGTCATGCTGCTGGCGGGGGAGGAGTCGATCCGCGAGGTCATCGCCTTCCCCAAGACGGCCACGGCGGCGTGCCTGATGACCGGCGCGCCCACCACGGTCCCGGACGACCAGCTGGCCGAGGCCGGCATGGAGCTGAGTCCCGCGGCGCGCGCCAGGCTGGCCCGGGCGGAGGGAGCCGCGCCAGGCGGTGCGTCCGACGCGGGCGCGGACAGCGCGCTGGAGGTCTCGTCGTGAGCCTCACGGTCAAGTTGCCCGACGGTTCCGAGCGCCGGCTGCCCGACGGGGCCAGCGGTGCCGACCTGGCTGCGGACATCGGACCCGGCCTGGCCAAGGTGGCCCTGGCCGTGGAGGTCGACGGCCAGCTGCGTGACCTGAGCCGCCCCCTGGACGAGGGCGCCACGATCTCGATCGTCAAGGCCGACACCGACGCCGGCCTGGACATGCTGCGACACAGCGCCGCGCACGTCATGGCCCAGGCGGTCATGGACCTGTTCGGCGGCGAGAACGTGCGGCTGGGCATCGGCCCGACGATCAAGCACGGCTTCTACTACGACTTCGACTTCGTGGACGGCAGGCGCCTGCGCGAGGAGGACCTCGCGGCGATCGAGGCGCGCATGGCGGAGATCATCGCCGCGGATCAGCGCTTCGTGCGCGACGAGGTGACCCGTGAGCATGCCCTGGCCACCTGGAGCGGCCGAGAGGATCGCTACAAGTGCGACCTGATCGAGAGCCTGCCCGACGACGAGGTGATCAGCTTCTACAGCAACGAGGCTCCGGACGGGCGTGAGGCCTTCGTGGACCTGTGTCTGGGCCCGCACGTGCCGTCCACCGGGGCGCTGTCGCGGCTGCATCTCAAGCTGCTGAGCATCGCCGGCGCCTATTGGCGGGGCGACTCGGCCAATCCGATGATGCAGCGCGTCTACGCGGCCTGCTTCGCGGACAAGAAAGCGCTCAACAGGCACCTCGCCAACCTGGAAGAGGCCAAGAAGCGCGATCACCGCAAGGTGGGCAAGCAGCTCAAGCTGTTCCAGTTCACGGACGCCGTCGGGCCGGGGCTGCCGCTCTGGTTGCCTCGAGGCGCCCAGGTGCTCGAGACCCTGGTGGAATTCCTCAAGGGCGAGCAGCGTCGGCGCGGGTACCAGGTCGTCTCGACTCCGCACATCGGGCGCTTGGACCTCTACAAGACCAGCGGGCACTGGCAGAACTACGGCGAGTCCATGTTTCCGCTCATGGAGGAGGCCGACGGCGGGCAGTACGCGCTCAAGCCGATGAACTGCCCGCACCACATCGAGATCTACAAGTCGGAGCTGCGCAGCTACCGCGACCTGCCCCTGCGCCTGGCCGAGTTCGGGACGGTGTACCGTCACGAGCAGAGCGGCGAGCTGGGCGGCCTCAAGCGCGTGCGCGGCTTCACCGTGGACGACGCCCACCTGTTCGTGACCCCCGGGCAGCTCCAGGAGGAGTTCAAGGCCGTCGTGGAGCTGGTGCAGCTGGTGCTCACCACGCTCGGGCTCGATGACGTCCAGGCGCGGGTCGGGACCCGGGACGACGACCCCGAGGGCAAGTGGGTCGGGGAGCCCGAGAACTGGCGGCGGGCCCAGGACGACATCATGGCCGCCTGCGACGCCATGGGCCTGGAGTACACCGTGGAGTCGGGCGAGGCGGCCTTCTATGGCCCCAAGTTGGACTTCGTGGTGACCGACGCCCTGGACCGGGAGTGGCAGCTGGGGACCGCCCAGGTCGACTACAACCTGCCCGAGCGCTTCGACTTGAAGTACATGGACAATGCCGGCACGCACCAGCGGCCGATCATGATCCATCGGGCGCCCTTCGGCAGTCTCGAACGGCTGATGGGGGTCTACATCGAGCACACCGGGGGCGCCTTCCCCACCTGGCTGGCGCCGGTCCAGGTCGTGGTGGCGCCGATCACCGACGACCAGCTCGACGCCGGCCAGGCGCTGGCCTCCCGGCTCGAATCCGAGGGCGTCCGCGTCACCCGGGACTTCGCCAATGAGCCGATCGGGCCCAAAATCAAGCGCGCACGCCTTGAAAAAGTGCCCTACGTGGCCATACTGGGCCCCCGCGAAATTGTGGATACCACCGTTTCCGTGAGGTCTCGGGACCAAGGAGACCTCGGGGCGGTGCCCGTCGAGGACTTCGTCGCTCGACTCCACACTGAAATCCAGAACCGATCCTGAGGGTCCTTCGCGGCCCCGAGATCACACAGGGAACTCCGAGGAAGCTGATTGCGCATTCGAGGTCGTCGCTACGCGGGTCCCCCGCCGAAGGAGAAGCACCGCATCAACGAAGCGATCCGGGTCCGACAGGTCCGGCTCATCGATGCTGAGGGTGAACAGGCAGGTGTCGTCGACACCGAGAACGCCATCGCCATGGCGAAGGAGCAGGGCCTCGACCTGGTCGAAGTCGCGCCTGAAGCCAGCCCGCCGGTCTGCAAGATCCTCGACTACGGCAAGTTCAAGTACCTGGCCAAGAAGAAGGAGCACGACGCCAAGAAGAAGCAGCACCACGTCGTCATCAAGGAAGTCCGCGTGCGGCCGAAGATCGATGTCCACGATCTCGAGACCAAGCTGCGCAAGGCGCGGGAGTTCCTCGGTGCCGGTGACAAGGTGCAGGTGAACATGCTCTTCCGAGGCCGCGAACATCACTTCCGCGACCGAGGATTCACCGTGATGGAAAGCATCAAGGAACAACTCGCCGACTGTTCCAAGGTGGAACGTGAGCCGTCCCGCGAGGGCAACCGGCTCATCATGATCCTCAACCCGCTCACCAAGTGAGCGCGCCCCCGCGCTCGCACCCCGACAAGCCAACCCAGACAGACCGATGCCCAAGCTCAAGACCAAGAAGTCCGTCAGCAAGCGGATGAAGATCACGAAGACCGGCAAGGTCCTTCGTCGCAAGCCGTTCGGCCGGCACTACAAGGCCCACAAGTCGGGCAAGCGTCGTCGCACCGTGCGCGGGGTGGCACTGGTCGTCGGTGGTCTTGCCAAGACCATGAAGCAGCTCATCGCCCCGGCCGGTCGCCGGTAAGGCTCGAGCCGACAGGAGTCAGGAAAGATGGTTCGCGCCAAGTCCGCCGTTGCTCGCCACAAGCGGGTCAAGAAGCTCCTCAAGCGTGCCCGCGGCTTCCGCGGCGCGCGCAGCAAGACCTTCCGCTCGGCCAAGTCCACCCTGCTTCGCGCGGGGAACTACGCCTACGCTCACCGACGCACGAAGCGCCGCGACCTGCGCAAGCTCTGGATCATGCGGATCAACGGCGCCGTCCGCGCCGAGGGCATGAACTACAGCACCTTCATGCACGGCCTGAAGCAGGCGGGCATCGAGCTCGACCGGAAGGTCCTCGCGGATCTCGCCGCGCGCGAGCCGGAGACGTTTGCCGGCATCGTGGCCCAGGTGAAGAACGCCGCCGTCGCCGCCTGAGGCGAGGGGCGTCATGAAGGCACGACTGGCCGCCCTCAGCGCCGAGGCGCTGGCCCGCATCGCCGCCGTCGAGGACGCGGCGGCGCTGGAGCAGGTCGAGCAGACCCTGCTCGGGCGCAAGGGGGAGTTGTCCACGCTGATGCGTGGTATCGGCGACCTGCCGCCCGAGGAGCGGGGCCCCTTCGGCCAGGCCGTCAACGCCGCCAAGCAGGCCCTGGCCGAAGCGTTGGAGGAGCGGCGTGGCGAGTTCGCCGAGGTTGCCTTGCGGGCCGAACTCGGCGACGTGCGGTTCGACCCGTCGGAGCCGGCCCCGCCCAGCGTCCGCGGGCACCTGCACCCGATCACGCTCGTCCGGCGCGAGGTGGAGCGGATCTTCACGGGGCTCGGCTTCGACATCGAGGACGGCCCGGAGGTCGAGAGCGAGGCCTACAACTTCGACATGCTCAACATCCCGGCGCACCATCCGGCCAGGGACATGCAGGACACGTTCTGGCTCGAGTCCGGGCAGGTGCTGCGGACGCACACCTCGTGCGTCCAGTTGCGGGCGATGCAGGAGCGGGAAGGACGGCTGCCCATCCGCGTGATCGCGCCGGGCCGCGTGTTCCGCAACGAGCAGCAGGATGCGACCCACGAGCACACCTTCCACCAGGTGGAGGGGCTGATGATCGACCGCGGCGTCTCGGTGGCCGACATGAAGGGCGTGCTGGCCATGTTCCTGTCGCGGCTCTTCGGGGCCGCCGTGGAGATCCGGCTGCGGCCCAGCTACTTCCCCTTCGTCGAGCCCGGTTTCGAGCTGGACATGCGTCGCGCCGACGATCCGGGTGGAGAGTGGATCGAACTCATGGGCTGTGGCCTGGTCCATCCCCACGTGCTTCGCGCCGGCGGCGTGGATCCCGAGGAAGCGTCGGGGTTCGCCTTCGGGATCGGTCTCGACCGCGTCGTGATGATGCGCTACGGCATCGATGACATTCGCTGGATGATGAGCGGGGACCCGCGCTTCCTGCGGCAGTTCTGAAACACCCGCGGCCCGGGCCCCGGTGCCCGGCGGAGACGCGCGATGTACCTGTCCTTCAACTGGCTGGCCGACCACGTGGACCTCTCCGGGCTGACGCCCGCAGAGGTGGGCGAGGCGATGACCATGCGCACGGCCCTCGTCGAGGGCATCCACGACCAGGCGGCTGCGCTCGAGGGCGTGATGGTGGGCGAGGTGTCGAGCTGCGAGAAGCACCCGAACGCGGACACGCTGAGCGTCTGCAAGGTGGCGTGGGGGGGTGACGAGCCCGCGCGCGTGGTCTGCGGCGCGCCGAACGTGGCCGTCGGGCAGAAGATCTTCTACGCGCCGGTCGGCACCCGACTGCCCAACGGCGTCAAGCTGAGGAAGGCCAAGATCCGCGGCGAGCCGAGCGAGGGCATGATCTGCGCCGAGGACGAGCTCGGTCTCGGCCCCGAGCACGACGGCATCCTGGTCCTCGATCCGGGGCTGGCACCCGGCACGCCGCTGGCTGACGTGCCGGGCTACGCCGACGTGATCTTCGAGGTCGACAACAAGAGCGTCACGCACCGGCCGGACCTGTGGGGGCACCGCGGGTTCGCCCGGGAGCTGGCGGCGGTGTTCGGGCGTGAGTTGCTGCCCCTCGCCCTGGCCGACGACCTCGTCGCCGGGGATCACGGTCCGAGCATCACGCTGGAGGATCCTGCGGGGTGCCCGCTGTATGCCGGCCTGTGCCTCGAGGATCAGCCGCACGCCGCGCCCGACTGGATGCGCTTCCGGCTCGCAGCCTGCGGCATGCGCCCGATCGACCACCTCGTCGACCTGAGCAACTACGTCATGCTGGAGCTCGGGCAGCCCACCCATCCCTTCGACCGGGACCTGCTCGGTGGGGACGCGATCGTGGTGCGCCGCGCCGAGGCGGGCGAGACGTTGGTGACCCTTGATGACGAGACGCGCAAGCTGCAGCGCGAGGATCTGGTCATCGCCGATGGGGAGCAGGGCGTGGCCCTGGCCGGCATCATGGGCAGTGCGGCTGCCGAGGTCTCCGGCGCGACGCGCCGGGTGTTCCTGGAGTCGGCCTCGTTCGACGGGCCGGGCGTGCGCCGGTCCTCGAGTCGGCTCGGTCTGCGGACCGAAGCCCTGGCGCGGTTCGAGAAGTGCCTGGACCCGGCGCTGGTCGAGGAGGCCGTGCGCCGCTACGCCCACCTGCTGAGGCGGATCAGCCCGGAGGCACGGGTCGAGACCACCTTCCGCGTGGCCGGCGCGGCGGCGGCGCCGGAGACGCGGGTGGCCCTCGACGGAGACATGGTCCGGGCGCGACTGGGGACGGACGTCGCGGACGAGACCATCGCCGCGACGCTCGCTTCGATCGGTTTCGGCGTGACGTCCACGGGGTCCTCCGGATTCGAGGTGGCCGTGCCGAGCTGGCGCGCGACGCGGGACGTCTCCATCCCCGAGGATCTCGTCGAAGAGGTCGGGCGCCTGGTGGGCTACGACGTGATCCCGACCCCCGACCCGACCGGGCCGTTGCGACTGTCCGGCAAGGACAGCCTCGCGGTGACCGAGGACGCGCTGCGCGACCGACTCGCGGGGAGCGACGCCTACATGGAGGTGGTCGGCTACTCGATGGTGCCGGACGGCGTGCTCGGCCGGCTCGGGTTCCCCGCGGACATCGCCCTGGCCCGGCTGCGCAATCCGCTGCAGAAGGGCGCCTCGGCCCTACGCCCGGCGGTCGTGCCCGGCGTGATCGCGCGACTCGAGGTCTGGCTGCGCGCCGACGCCGACGTGCGCGTCTTCGAGCTGGGCCGGGGCTACCACCTGGACGCGCAGGGCGACGTGAGCGAGTCGCGCGAACTCGTCGTCCTGCGGGCGACCGCGGCCACCGTGGACTCGCGCGAGCTCGTGCGCGAGTTGCGCGGGACGGCCGACGACGCCCTGGCCGTGCTGGCGCGGGGGGCCTGTCGCTACGTCACCGGGAGCCCGTCACCCACCGAGCCCTGGTTGCATCCGCGGCGCACGGCGTCGGTCCTGCTCGGCGACCAGGTCGTGGGGCGCATCGGGGCCATCGCCCCGCAGACGCTCGCGGCACTCGACGTGACCGGGCAGGCGGCGCTGCTCGTGCTGGATCTCGCGGCCCTGGAGGCGTGTCCCGTCGTGCCGCCGGCCTACCGACCCGTGAGTCGCTTCCCGCCGGCACGCATGGACCTCGCGTTCATCGCGCCGTACGAGCTGACCACCGCGGAGATCGAGGCGGCCATGCGAGCGGGCGGCCCGAAGACGCTCGTCGAGGTGCAGCCGTTCGACGTGTATCGCGGCAAGCCGCTCGAGGAGACCGAGCGGTCGGTCGCGTTCCACCTCGTGTTCCAGGCGGGCGATCGCACGCTCAAGGACAGCGAGGTGAACAAGGCGCGCGACAAGATCGTGCGCACCGTCGAGCAGTTGGGCGCCCGCCTGCGCTGACGTGCCGGGCCCTGCGTCGCGGATCGCGAAGCACGCCGCGCCGGAATCGTCAAGACCCGTTTGGTGGCCGCGCAAGTCTTCGCGCGAGGCCGTCGCAATCGGCGTTGACCGCGCACGCTCGACTGATAGAGTCGAGTCCGTGCCGTGTCGGTCCCCTGGAGAATCAAAAAGACTCCTGAGCCTAGTTTCCTGATGAGGGGACTGAGTTCCAGTCGCGATGAGCATGCCCGCCACGCTGCGGGAAGGTCGGAGTGGCTGTCAGGTTCCCACCTGATACATACCGGGCATCAGGGATCTTTTGGCCGGGGGGCCGGCTCGGTCGCTTGACGCGATGTGGGGACGCCGCGAGTGGTTCGTCCGTGGCACGGGCGTTCCCGGCGCAGGCGTTCGCTTGGCGCGGCGCACACCCCGTGGCCCGCAAGGGCGCCGCCGCGCGTGTCGCCTGATCCGGGCCCCTCCACGCTCGTCCGTGCGCGGGGACGGCCGCGCGGATTGCTCGTGAGCCTGTTTCTCCGTACTGGAACGGGCGCCCGCAGGTTCTACGATGAGGGCTCGGGCGGCCTCGGGACGCCCGCGACTCGGCGGTGTTGTGGGGTTGGGCAAGATGACGATGAAGGTCTGGAGTGGCGCCGTGGTGATCGGCGTCGCAGCACTTTGGCTGTTCCTCGAGTTCCAGTCGCGCGGGGCGACGGCCACCTCGGTCGTTCCGGGCGGAGACGGCCTGCGGACAGCGGAGGAAACGGTCGGGGAGCGCCCCTCGCCCGTGGCCGAGGCGGGATTCCAGGGCGGGGCTTCGAGCCCGGTCTCGGAGTCCCAGCCGCCCACGGTCCTGAGGCGCAACGACCCGGCGCTCCCCAGCTTGCAGGCTGTGTTCGAGCGCGCGGTCGAACTCCGCAGCGCCGGGGAAACCGACGAGGCCGAGAGGCTCCTCCGCCGAACGATCACCGAGGCCGGCTCGGCGGAGGACGTGGCGCGGGCCGGTTTCCTGCTCGCGCCGCTGAGCGACGATCCCGCCGAGCGGCGGCGACTGGTGAGTGCCGCGCTCAAGGCTCGTGTGGTCAACGGCCCCGAGTACGAGCAGGCCGGGGAGATGCTCCGGGACCTCAACCGCGATCCCGGTGCCTCGCTGCTCGCGCTGGTCTCCCGGACCGAGTATGTCGTCGAGCCTGGGGACAGCCTGTGGGCGCTGTGCACGAAGACCTTCCCGCGCGAGTTCGGGGTGACCCACGAAGTCGGCCTCCTGAGACTGGTGAACGGGATGGCGACCTCGGGGCTGGTGGTCGGGCAGCGGATCCAGGTCCCCGAGGCCGGGCTGACCATCGAGGTCGACCGGCAGCAGCATGGTCTGGTGGCGTATCTGGGGGATCAGGCGCTGTGTGCCTACCGCGTGGGGCTTGGGCGCGAGGGGCGGACGCCTGCCGGGCCGTTCTCCATCGAGGTGAAGCAGGAGAATCCGGCCTGGTTCAAGAACGGACGGATGGTGCCGTTCGGCGACCCCGAGAACGTCCTGGGGACGCGGTGGCTGGGTTTCGAGGACCGGCCGGGCGCGAGTGGCTACGGAATCCACGGCACGGCCGCGCCCGACTCGATCGGCGGGGATGAGTCCATGGGCTGCGTGCGGATGCGGAATGCCGAGGTCGAGGAGCTCTTCGAGTACGTCCCCCGGGGCTGCTCGGTCGAGATCCTCTGACCACGTTCGCCAGGCTGCCCGGCTTCCGCGGCCGGCCCCGCGGACGCGCTGGGGCACGCGGCGCGATGCACGCGCCTCCCGGCCCCGTCGAGGTGGGGCTGGGCCAGGGCCCCGACCGACCCGTGGCGAGTCGACCCGACCGGCCGGCTCGGCCCTCCACCCCCGGAGGGTGGGGCGGCCAAGCCCGAAACCCTATGCCTACAAGGGTTTCCGACCCGCTCCCGGGCGTGGTGCGAGCCCCCCTGCCGGGCCGGCCGGGCAGGGGCAGGAAAAAGGTGCCTCAGGGCCGGATTTCCAGGAGGTAGGGCCTTGAGCAGCAGGCCCAGATAGGTAATATCTCCGGCTCGCACTTGAGGCGAAAAAAGCCTCCTCCGCGGACGGACTCACGGGTCGCAAGCCCGCCGATCCACGGGGGAACGGGAGTCTGGCGCCACACGGCGACACGCTCTGACGGCTTGGCTGGCCACGTGGTCTTTGAAAATCCGGTAGCAAGCTTGTTTGAGCGCGTGTGAGCAACGGGCCCGCCATGCGGCGGGACCCCGCTCGATTCGCAACACGGCCGAGGTCGGGACATGTTCCCGGCTGGTGCCGATATGCAGGATGAACTTTTCATCATGAAGGGTTTGATCCTGGCTCAGAATGAACGCTGGCGGCGTGGATTAGGCATGCAAGTCGAACGCGAAAGTAGGTCTTCGGATCTGCGAGTAGAGTGGCGTAAGGGTGAGTAATGCTTGGAAGATCTACCCTCGAGACGGGGATAACAGTTCGAAAGGACTGCTAATACCCGATGGCCCGACCGGATAAGCCGGATCGGTAAATGGTGATTCCGCTCGAGGAGGAGTCCAAGTCCTATCAGCTTGTTGGTGAGGTAACGGCTCACCAAGGCGATGACGGGTAGCCGGACTGAGAGGTTGGCCGGCCACATGGGAACTGAGACACTGTCCTGACTCCTACGGGAGGCTGCAGTCGAGAATCTTCCGCAATGGGCGAAAGCCTGACGGAGCGACGCCGCGTGGAGGATGAAGGCCCTCGGGTCGTAAACTCCTGTCACATGTTAAGAAACCTACAGGTTTACCTGTAGCTGACGAAGGCATGAGAGGAAGTCACGGCTAACTTCGTGCCAGCAGCCGCGGTAAGACGAAGGTGGCTAGCGTTATTCGGATTTACTGGGCATAAAGAGCGCGTAGGCGGCTTGGTCAGTTGGAGGTGAAAGCCCGGAGCTCAACTCCGGAACTGCCCCCAATACTACCAAGCTTGAGTGCAGGAGGGGTGACTGGAACTCAGGGTGTAGCGGTGAAATGCGTAGATATCCTGAGGAACACCAGAGGCGAAGGCGAGTCACTGGACTGCTACTGACGCTGAGGCGCGAAAGCTAGGGGAGCAAACAGGATTAGATACCCTGGTAGTCCTAGCTGTAAACGATGGGCACTAGGCAGTGGGGGTCGATGCCCTCGCTGCCGAAGCTAATGTGATAAGTGCCCCGCCTGGGGAGTACGGCCGCAAGGTTGAAACTCAAAGGAATTGACGGGGGCTCACACAAGCGGTGGAGCATGTGGTTTAATTCGAAGCAACGCGCAGAACCTTACCAGGGTTTGAAATGCACGGATTAGCTTCC
>JAJDER010000115.1 GCA_029259725.1 Planctomycetota bacterium
GCTGCGAGAACGATTGCGACGGCGATGGCATGGCCGACGCGTTCGCGATCGCCCTGGCCCTGGTCCCGGACCTGAACGGGAACGGCGTGCCCGATCGCTGCGAGGGCGCCACGGCGATTCCGGACCCGCCCCAGGGCGAGATCGCGCCCGGCCCGCCGAACTAGTCGTCGGCCGTGTCGTCGGTGTTGCCGGCCGGGCCGTCGGCCGTGCCGCCGAACGCCGCGCGGGCCTGCGCGAACTGCTCGGCGTTGCCGATGTCGAACCAGCGCCCGGTGAGGGGCAGCGCTTCGACCTCGCCGCGCCGCACGAGCCAGACCATCAGGTGACCGGGCGCATCCGGCGCGCCGCCCTCCGCGAGGTAGCGGTCGACCAGCGCGGGCAGCTCGGCCGGAAGCAGGTACACGCCGATGGAGGCCTTGGGCGTCGACGGGTGCAGAGGCTTCTCGCGCATGGCGAGCACACGGCCGTCGTCGTCGAGCTCGACCTCGTTGTAGGTGGCGGGCGGGATCGGGGCGGGGATGTCGCGCACCAGCAGCAGCGGGCGTCGGCGCGCGAGGTAGTGGCCGGTGAAGCGGTCGAGGGGCTCGTCGAGCAGGTTGTCGCCCGCGGCCACCAGGTAGCCGTCGGGGAGCGCGTCGTCGGCGGCGCCCATGCTGCGGAGCGCGAGCGCGAGGTCGGCGATGGCGCCCAGGTTGCAGCGCTCGTCGCGCACACCGTCGCTCACCAGGCGCACGGGCAGTGAGGTCTCCAGGGTCGCGTGCCAGGTGGCGAACTCCGCCTCGAAGCGCCCGTTGGTCACGACGGTGACGTCCGACACATCGCCCGTGGCCTCGATCTGTCGCAGCAGCCGCGTGAGCAGCGGCACGCCGCCGACCTCCAGCAACGGCTTGGGCCGGTCACGCGTGAGCGGATACAGCCGGGTGGCGAAACCGGCGGCGAGCAGGACGGCGCGCAGGGACATGGGGGTGGATCGCACGGGCGGATGGGGCCAAGATCCTACGCCGTGCGCGCTGTCCGTGCGCGTCTCCGAGGTGCTGATGAGCGACGCCCATCGTCCCGACCACCGCGGCCTGCCCATGGTCACGCCGCCCGACCCGGCCGCGCTCGCCGCCGAGGCGGAGTGGTTGGCCCGGGTCGAGAGGCGCGCAGCGCCCGCGCGCTGGGCCGGCTACCTGCGACGCGGCGGGCCGGGGTACCTCCAGGCGGCGCTGACCCTGGGTGGCGGCTCGGCCTCGACCAGCCTGCTGGCCGGCGCCGCCTTCGGCTACGAGCTGTTGTGGGTGCCGTGGACGGCCATGCTGCTGGGCTTCTTCGTGCTCTCGGCCGTGGCGCACCAGACCCTGTCCACGGGGCAGCGCCCGTTCGCGGCCATGCGCACCCACGCCGGCCCGCTCTTCGCCTACGGCTGGGCGATCGGCGCCCTGCTCGCGTCGATCATCTGGCACTTCTCCCAGTACGCCCTGGCCTCGGCGCTGGTGGTCGACATCGGCGACGTGGCCGGCGTGTCCATCCCGCGCATGGCGGCCGGTGGGTCGATCCTGGTCTGGGCCGTGGTGACGTCGCAGATGTTCGCCAGCGAGTCGCGCTGGCGCGCGCGTTTCGACCGCGTGCTCAAGCTGCTCGTGTGGGGCATCGTCGCCTGCTTCGCCCTGGTCGTGGCCCGCACCGGCGTGGGCGACGTCGGCGCGCTCTTCGCGGGGTTGTTCTCGTTCAGCATTCCGGAAGACCGCGGCGACGTGTCGGGGCTCGGCCTGGTCATCTCCGGCCTCGCCGCCGCGGTGGTCGTGAACATGGTCTTCCTCTACCCCTACTCGCTGCTGGCGCGCGGGTGGGGGCGGCAGCACCGGCGCCTGGCGCGCTTCGACCTGCTGGCGGGCATGCTCGTGCCCTACGTGCTGGCGACGGGGCTGATGATCATCGCCACGGCCAACACGATCCATCTCGACCCGGAGTTCGCCGGGAGCCGACTGGCGCCGGTGGACGCCGCGCGCACGCTGGCCGGCCTGGTCGGCCCGGCCTGGGGCCGCGTGGTCTTCAACCTGGGCGTGCTCGGCATGGTGCTCAGCACGATCACGCTGCACATGGTCTGCGCCGCGTTCGCATGCAGCGAGATGTTCGGCTGGGACTTCGGGAGTCGACGCTATCGCCTGGCGTTGCTGCTGCCCGTCCCCGGCGTGCTCGGCTGCGTGTGGTGGAGCGCGCTGTCGATCTGGGTTGCCGTCCCGACCAGCATCATCAGCGGCCTGATGCTGCCCCTGGCCTACCTGGGCTTCGTGAAGCTGCAGCGCAGCGCCGCGTACCTGGGCGAGGATCGACCGACCGGTGGACGCGGCGTGCTCTGGCTGGGAGCGATGGTGTTGGCCGTCGTGGTCCTCTCGACCTTCCTGATCTGGTATCTCGTCACCAAGGGGCCGGGGTACCTGGGACTGCTGCTGGGAGGCAACGCGTGAACGCGCGACCGAAGCTGAACGTGGCCCTGGTGGGGGCGGGTTTCCTGGCGCGCACCCGCGCGCGTTGCTGGCGTCGCGTCTACGGCGTGGACGTCGAGCTTTCCGCCGTGGTCACGCGCGGCGCCCCCGCGGGCGAGGTCTTCGCGGTGGAGTTCGGCATCGGCAGGGCGGTGAGCGACCTGGACGCGGTGCTCGCGGATCGCGACGTCGACGTCGTCGACCTGTGCGTGCCCAACCACCTGCACCGACCGTTCACCGAGGCCGCGGCGGCCGCCGGCAAGGCGGTCCTCTGCACCAAGCCGTTGACGGCCTACGTGGGGCAGGATCACCCAGGCGACCCGACGACGCTCGACCCCGATGCCGTCGCCGCGACGGACCGCGCGGTCATGCTGCAACTCGCCCTGGCCGACGCCGAGGCCATGGTGGCCGCGTGCAAGGCCGGCAAGGTCCCGCTGCTGTACGGCGAGAACTGGCTCTTCGCGCCGGCCATCCGCCGCGCCTACGAACTGCTCGCGTCGAGCGACGGCGTGCTGCTCGAGATGCGCGGTCACGAGGCGCATCGCGGCAGCCACTCCGCGTTCAGCAAGCAGTGGAACCACACCGGCGGCGGGGCCCTGCTGCGGTTGGGTGCCCACCCGATCGGAGCCATGCTGTGGCTCAAGCGACTCGAGGGGATGCGGCGTGACGGGCGGCCGGTTCGCGTCGTGTCGGTCACCGGCAACGTGGCCGATCCCAGTCGCCACGCCGGGCTCACGTCGTCCAACACCGCCGTCGCCACGGGTGGGCGCGGGGTGGAGAGCTTCGGGAACGTGAGCATGCACTTCGAGGACGGCAGCGTCGGCGTGGCCCACGGCAGCGACCTGTCGCTGGGCGGCATGGAGAGCCGTCTGTCGCTGCTCTCCAGCAACAGCCACCTGGAGTGCTCGCTCAGTCCGCACGACCAGCTGCGCGCCCACGCGCCGGGGGACGGCACCTTCGGCACGGCCGTCCTGATGGAGAAGGCCTCCGGCCAGGCCGGCTGGAACACGCCCCTTCCCGACGAGGACGACAGCTCGGGGCAGCAGGCCATGCTCCAGGTCTTCGCCGAGGTCCTGGGCACGGGCGACCACGAGTTCGCCGCCGCCATCGGCTGCGACGGAGCGCTGGGCGCCGAGGTCGTCCGGATCGTGTACTCGGCGTACCTGTCGGCGGCCGAAGGGCGAGCTGTCGCCCTGGACAGGCCCTGAGCCCGGATCCCCGCAGCCTGAAGCGCAAGACCGGTGTGACCGCGGATCGGCGGTAGCATCGGGGAGCCGATCCGAAGTCCCGCCCCGATCGCCCTTAGGATGCACCCGATGCGCGCCCTGCCCACCGTCGTCGCCGCCCTGCTCCTGTCCGTCCTGGTCTCGCCGGTGACCGCCGCCGCTCTGGCGCCGAGGCCCGACGGCGCCACGGCCAGCGCCTCGTACCAGCTGGACTTCGAGGCCACCTGGAGCGCGGCCACCCATCCGGTCGGCTTCCCGCCCGCTCCGCACTTCTCGCCCTTGGTCGGCGGCACGCACGACGCCTCGTCCGGCTTCTGGGCCCCCGGCGCCCTGGCCACCACCGGCATCGAGCAGATGGCCGAGTTGGGCTCGACCAGCGCCCTCTCCAACGAGGTCAACGCCGCGGTCAACACCGGCAGCGCGGGGCAGGTGATCCTCGGTGGCGGCGTGGGCCTCTCGCCCGGCGGCGCCACCGCGTCCTTCACGGCCACCCTCGACCACCCGCTGGTCAGCGTGGTGACCATGATCGCGCCGAGCCCCGACTGGTTCCTGGGCGTGTCCGGTCTCAGCCTGCTGGACGGCGGCGACTGGGTCGACAGCGTGAGCGTGGACCTCTTCGCCTGGGACGCCGGCACCGACAGCGGCGCCAACTACACCTCGCCGGACCAGGACACCGATCCCGCGAATCCCATCACCCTGCTCACCAGTTCACCCTTCGACAACGGCACCAAGCTGGGCACCTTCACCTTCACGCGCACGGACACGCCCGGCGTCTTCACCGAGATCGGTCCGGGCCTGGCCGGAACGCACGGCGTGCCCACGCTGAGTGGCACCGGCACGCTGGTGGCACTGGCGCCGTTCACGCTCGACCTCAGCGGCGCCCTCGAGAACAGCAGCACGGCGCTCGTGGTCGGCTTCTCCGTCGCTTCGGTGCCCTTCAAGGGCGGCACGCTCGTGCCGGTGCCGGACCTCGTCCTCGCCGGCCTGCCCACCGACGGCAGCGGCGCGCTCTCGCTCCCCGCGGCCCTGCCGGCCGGGGTTCCCGCCGGCGTGTCGCTGGTGTTCCAGTCCTGGACCACCGACGGCGCCGCGGTGAAGGGCCTCTCGGCGACCCAAGGCCTCTGCGCCGTGACGCCGTAGCGCCGTGACGCCGTGACGCGGTAGCGCGCGCGGGATTCAGACCCGCGCGGTGCCCACCTTGGGCAGGAAGTCCGGCAGCCGCTGGGCCACGACGTCGGTGAACTCGGTCGTGCTCAGCTTGCCGGCCAGGTCCCGGGTGCACTCGCCGTCCTTGATCGCGCCCAGGATCGACAGGCGCAGCGCGTGTCCGATCGGGTACTCGTCGAGGTGGTCGAGCAGCATGCCGAAGGCCAGCAGCATCGCCGTCGGGTTGCACAGGTTCTTGCCCGCGATGTCGGGCGCGGTGCCGCCCGCCGGGTCGAACATGGCCACCTTGATGTTGCGCACCACGTCGAACGCGAAGTTGCCCGACGCGCCCGTGCCCAGGCTGCCGACGAGTCCGCCGGCCATGTCGGACAGGAAGTCCCCGTACTCGTTGAGCACGAGCACGATCTGGAAGTCCTCGGGGTGCAGGATCACCTTGGCCAGCAGCGCGTCGAACAGCTCGCGCTTGTGCGGCACGTCGGGGTAGCCGGCCTTGACGTCGTCGACGACCTTCTCGAACAGGCCGTCGGTGGCCTTCTGGATCGTGTACTTCGACGCGCTGGTGACGTGCAGGTGCTTCTTGCGCGCCAGCTCGAACGCGAAGGTGGCGGCTTGCGCCACGGGCTCGCGCTCGACCATCCGGATCGAGACCGCGCTGTCGCGTCCGACGAGCATGCCCGGGTCGTCGTAGGTCCCGCCCGTCGCCACGCGCACGATGTGGAGGTTCACGTCCTCCTTGAAGTTGCTGTCGATGCCCGGGATCGAGATCGCCGGCCGGTAGATCACGCTGAAGCCGCAGCGGCGCCGGATCAGCGCGTTGGGGCTGCGCGACCTTGTCACGGTCGGGTACTTGAGCGCGAGCCGCGTGTGCTCCATGGACTCGGCGGCTTCCTCGATGGCCAGATCGCCCCGGGCCTCGCGCGTCTCCAGGCTCCAGTCCACCGGATGGAACTCGAAGTCGAGCGGCAGCGACTCGGCGATGGTGTGGATCGACTCGGCCAGCTCGGGACCGATGCCGTCGCCTCGGAGTTCGGTGATCGCGATGGGCTTCATTCGAGGGGGCGGCTTCGGGGCAGGGAGGGGCGGGCGGAGCCAGCTGAAGCGGCGCCGTGGGTCGCGGGACCGGATCTTGGTGCCCAGCGACGAATCACACAGGTTAAGGGGCGGGGCCCGGCGGGCCAAGGGTCCGACCGACACGAGTCCGGACTAGGGCGTGGTGCCCTTCACGGCGTTGCTCGCCGTGAACCCCAGCGGGCCCTCGGGGTCGAGGACCCAGACCTGCACCCAGGCCGCGAAGCCGCTCGGGGCCGCGGCGGGCCACAGCCCCTCGATCACGTAGCCGCCGCCGGAGCCCGTCGGCACCGTCACCAGGACGCCCGCGGCGCCGGGATCCGGGACGAAGACGCCGCCCTTGAAGGGCGCCCCGAGCAACGCCGTGGAGGCCGCGAACAGGGACAGGCTCCCCGGCGCCGCGTCGCTGAAGGTCAGTGTGAGCGGGCTGTCGCCGATCAGGCTGCCACTGCCCACCAGCCGCGGCGCGCCGGAGAGGCCGGCCAGCGACTGGCCCAGGTCCTCCCAGGGTCCGGGCGTCCGCTGGATCAGGAGCTGTGGGATCTCCGGTGTCGTGCCGAGCAGCAGGTCGGTCCGGCCGTCGCCGTCGAAGTCGGCCGCGGTCGGTCGCCGCGTCACCGGCGCGTCGTAGAGGCGCGGCGCCTGGCCGGCCCGGGTGCCGGTGCCGTGGAGGATCGCGAAGCCCTCCGCCGTCGCTGCCGTCTCGGCGACCACGTCGAGCCGACCGTCGTCGTCCATGTCGGCCAGCTCGATGTCCCCGCTGCCGCCCGGGATCGACCAGCTCTCCGACGTGGTGAAGTGCCCGCTGCCGTCGCCGAAGCGGATCACCAGGCCGGTCGGCCACCACCCGGAGAGGGCATCCACGTGGCCGTCCTGGTCGATGTCGGCCAGGGCCACCGCGCGATCGTCGACGGCGAGTTCGGGGTGGCTCTCGATCTCGGTGAGGCCGCCGGTGCCGTCCCCGAGGAACACGTGCAGGCTGTTCGCACGCCACGCGGCCACGTCGAGGGCGCCGTCTTCGTCGAGGTCCGCGAGGCGCGGGAAGACCCCCGGCCCGAGCGGGTACCAGCTGTCCTGCACGAGTCCGCCCGCACCGTCGTTGAGCAGCACGCGCAGCGAGAAGTTGGCCGACGTGCCGACCACCGCATCGATCCAGCCGTCGCCATCGAGGTCGCCGGCCTGGACCGAGATGGGCAGCTGTCCCGCCGGGAAGGCGAGCGGAGTGGCCAGGCCCCCCTGGCCGTCACCGGGAACGACGAGCAGCTCGCCGAGGCCCGGCACGGGGAGCAGCACGTCCAGCTGTCCGTCGAGGTCGAGGTCGGCGAGAGCGGGCCGGCCGAGCAGCGCCGCGCCGGCCGGGACCGACGCGCCCGGGGAGAAGTTGCCGGCGCCGTCGTTGAGCACGATGTTCACGGTGTCGAGACCGCCGGCACCACCGATGCGGACCACGAGATCGACGTCCCCGTCGCCGTCCAGGTCCGCTGCCGTGCGTTCGGCGCCCAGGTCGGAGGTGACGGACAGCGGTTCGACGAAGCCCCCGAGGCCGTCGCCGGTGTGGATCACGAGCTGGCCGTCGAAGCCTACGCCGGCCAGCAGATCGACGCGCCCATCCAGGCCGAGGTCGGCCAGGGCCACGCCGTAGGCGTCGTGGGTCGAAGGCACGAGCTGGTAGGGCGCGAACAGTCCGCCACCGAGGGCCGGCAAGACCACCAGGGCATGGGCGGCGCCGACGGCGAGGTCCGGCAGCCCGTCGGCGTCGAGGTCGCCCACCGCCACGTCGAAGGCGGCCAGGGGGAGTGGGTGGGGCACCGGCGCCGCGAAGCTGCCGGGCCCGGCGGCGAGCAGGAGCTCGAGCGCCGGCACGCCGGCGCGCGCGACGAGCAGGTCCGGTTGCCCGTCGAGATCCAGATCCGCGAGGCGCACGAGTTCCGGCGCGGCGCCGACCGGGATCGATGCGGGCGGGCCGAACCCGCCGGCGCCGTCGCCGAGCAGGAGTTGCAGGGCGGTCTCGCCCGACGTGGCCACGACGAGGTCGGCGAGGCCGTCGGCATCCACGTCGCCGAGGGCGAGGTCCCTGGGGTCCAGTCCGACCGCGAGCGTGACGGCCGGGAGCAGGCCTCCCAGTCCGTCGCCGAGCAGGACGCCGACCTGTCCGACAGCGGGTAGCGTCACCACGGCGTCGAGCGCGCCGTCCCCGTCGAGGTCGGTCAGCGCGACGTCCCCCGGAATCTCCGGTAGCGCAACGGCGGCGGCCGGCGCGAAGTCGCCTTCGCCGTTCCCGGCGGACACGCGCAGCTCCTGCGGGCCGATGAACGGGAACAGGCAGAGGGTGACGAGGTCGGTGTGGCCGTCGCCGGTGACGTCGCCGAGCTCGAAGTCCGCGACGGACAAGTCCGAGTCCACGTCGCCGTGGCGGAGCAGCTGGCCCAGTCCCGTGTTGAGCCAGGTCCCCACCGTGTCGCTGTCGACGAGGGCCACGACGTCGAGCGCGCCGTCGCCATCCAGGTCGACCGCGCGCACGACGGTCCCGGCGGCGGGGGCCAGGATCGGGTTGTCGAACAGGGGGTGCTCGGCCTGGCTCGCGGCCGAGGTTCCGAGCAGGAGCATGCTCAGCAGGATCTTCCGCCGTGTCATCCGAGGCCTCCCCCGTGGCTCGACCGGCGTGCTCGCGCCCGGTCGGTGCTGCTCGTGAGACCCCGCCAGGGACCCGAGGTCGAGCCTAGCGGCAGACGCCGAATCCGGCCACTCGGGAGTCCGGGGCGCCAGAGGCCTCAGCGCAGGTAACCCATCTGTCGCATCCACTCGGCCAGCGCCGGGTCCAGGCCGGCCGCGTCGCCGTCCTGGATCGCCGGGCTCCCCGCGCGCGCCTGGCGCAGCAGATCGAGCAGGCCGGCCACGCGGGTGGCCTGGCCCGCGTCGCCCAGCAGGTCGTGGATCTCACCGGGGTCGGTGGCCAGGTCGTAGAGCGCAGCGGGGCGGAGTGCGTCGTCCTCGAGCCGGGCGAGCAGCTTGAAGCCGCCCTGGATCACGCCCGACTCCTCGCCGTGCTGGTCCTGGTCGGGGTTGTAGAGCGCGTCGAGGAAGATCGGGCGGCTGTGCCGCGCCGCGCTCGGCTCCGTTCCGTCGGGGTCCGGTCCGCGCGCCGTGAACCGTGCCGAGAGGTCGTGTCCCTCCCACGCAGCGGGGACGGGCTGCCCGAGCAGGCCGAGCAGGGTCGGAGCCAGGTCGGTCAGGCTGAAGGGCAGGTCGAGGCGACGACCGGCGGGCAGACGTCCGGGCCAGCGCAGCACCAGGGGCACCCAGAGTTCGGTGTCACGCAGGGACTGATGGTGGCCCCAGCGGCCGTACTCGCCGAAGGCCTCGCCATGGTCGGAGGTGAACACGAGCAGGGTCTCGTCGGCCATCCCGCGGCGTGCGAGTTCGCCGTCGAGTGCGCGCAGCCAACCGTCGACACCGGCGATCTCCGCGTCGTAGCCAAGGGTCGCCTCGCGGAACCGGTCGGGATCGGCGTGCCCCGCCGGCGGCCGTGGCCGGCCCGCGGGATCGCGGACCATCGCGAACAGGTCATCGCTCCCCGGTTGATACGGCGCGTGCGGGTCCAGGGCGTGGGCCAGCACGAACAGCGGCAGTCCCTCGTGGGCGTCGAGCAGTTCGAGCAGCCGCGCGTGGATCCTCCCGGCGGTGCGCGTGTCGCCGGGCAGGGGCAGCCCGAAGGCCTCGGGCTCGTGGTGCAGGTCGAAGCCCTGGTGCAGGCCGGCCCAGCGGCCCGCGTGGTAGTTGGTGACGAGCGACACGGTGATCCAGCCCGCGTCGGCCAGCACCTCGGGCAGGGTGGCCAGCGCGTCCGGGACGCGGCGGCGGTGGCTGCGATTGCCGTGGCCCAGGGGCGTGCGCCCGGTCAGCAGCGAACTCATGGATGGGCGCGTCCACGGCGACGGCGCGCGCGCGCGTTCGACGGTCACGCCCTGGGCCGCGAGTTCGACCAGGAACGGATCGGTGGTCGGACCGTAACCGTGCAGCGAGAGGTGGCCGGCGCCGAGCGTGTCCTCGACGTAGAGGATCACCGGCGGGAGCGGGGGTCCCGGTTGCCGGCGCAGGATCATCGGGGAGCCGAGCAGGACCGCCGTCGCGAGATCACCGTGGTCCGCGGCGTGCGCCGGTTCGATCGTCAGCTCGATCTCGGCCCCGGCACCTTCGGGGAGCTGGGCGAGATCGAGCTCCAGCTCGTGCCAGGCATCGCCCGGTCGCGCCGTGACCTGCGCCAGGGTGCCGCCGGCGGTGAGCGTCACCCGTGCGGCGTGACCGCCTGCGACGGCCACCCCGAGCCGCAGACGTTCCTCACCACGCCGACGATGGGGCAGCTTCAGGCGAGCGGGGACACGCGCGGCGAGCCCTTCGCGCTCGACCCAACCGCGGCGGAGTCGCGCGGGCGTGAAGGCGCGGCCGCCCGGGTCGTCGAAGATCGAGAGCAGGGCCAGCGATTCGATCACGACCTCGGCGTCCTCGCTCGACGGCCACCAGCGCAGCTCCAGCTCGTGGACGCCGGCCGCCGCGTCGTTCGCGTCGCCGACGCCGCGCAGGGCATCGAGCGGTTGCAGGTGGTCGGCGAAGGTGCCGTCGGCCTGGATGGGCAAGCCGGCCAGTCTGCGCTCGTCGGCGAAGTCCTCGCCCTCGGCGCGCCAGGCCACCCCCATGCCGCCGATGTCGGTCGCCGCGAAGCGCAGGGCCAAGGAGTGGTGCAGCTCGGGATCGACATCGAAGGCCTGCGGGCCGCGGAGCAGCAGCGGGCCGTCGCCCGAGAGGACCAGGCGGCCGTCGCGCACGGTGGCCGTCGTCCCGGGGCCTGGCTTCCAGGCGGCGGCTGCTCCGGACTCGGCGCCCGCGGGGACGCCCGGGCCGTCCCAGCGCCAGGTCGTGGCAAGGGGGCGGCTCGGTGACGGTGTCGTCGCGTCCTGCCACGGGAGCTGTCGGGCCACCACCGCCCAGCGCGCCTCCTCCGGCTCGCCGCTCCCGCAGCCGGCGGGGGCGAGCAGCAGCAGCGGCAGCAGGTGGATCGCCGATCGGCAGCGGAACATGGCGCGGATCATACGAAGTGGGCTCGCCGCACCGGTTCGGCCGATGCGCGGACCGCCCCTTGGCGGCCGACTCCCCAGACGGCCACCGGACGGAGCGCCCCTCGCCCGCTCGTACCGGGCCGTTCGCCGATGCGGCGAACCCAGAAGCGTCAGAGCCGGCCGGGGCCCGAGCGAACGCAGTCAACGCCCGGTGTCACGAAGGCGTCGCACAAGAACGGGAAGCGCCGCGCCTACCGAAGGTGCGTCTCGAACAGCTTCAGGATCCGCGAATACTCGTCGCGCCAGCTGCTCGGTTCCACGAACGAGTGCGGCTCGATCGGGAACAGGGCCACCTCCCAGTCGTCCTTCTCCAGCTCGATCAGGCGCTGGGCCAGCCGCACCGTGTCCTTGAAGAACACGTTGTCGTCGATCATGCCGTGGCAGATCAGCAACGGCTTGCTCAGGCCCTCGGCGAACTCGATCGGCGAGCTGGCCTCGTAGGCCATCACGTCGTCCTCGGGCTCGTTGAGGATGTTGCTCGTGTAGCCGTGGTTGTAGTGGGCCCAGTCGGTCACCGGGCGCAGCGCGGCTCCGGCGGCGAACATGTCGGGCTTCAGGAACAGCGCCATGAGCACCATGAAGCCGCCGTAGCTCCCACCGTAGGCTCCGATCCGCGAGCGGTCCACGCCGCGGTTCGCCACGAGCCAGTCGATGCCGTCGGCGAAGTCCTCGAGTTCCGGCGTCCCCATGCGGCGGTAGATCGCCGTGCGGTGGTCGCGGCCGTAGCCGGCCGAGGCGCGGAAGTCGATGTCGATGACGACGAAGCCCCGCTGCACCAGCAGGGAATGGAACATGAACTCGCGGAAGTAGCTCGACCAGCCGAAGTGCACGTTCTGCAGGTAGCCGGCGCCGTGTACGAACATGACCGCGGGACGCAGGCCGTCGTCGCCGCGTCCGGGGGCGTCGTCGGCCGGGGTGTAGACGCGCGCGTAGAGCGTGCCGCCGCCGTAGGTGCTGGGCATCGAGACGATCTCGGGCACGGCCCAGTCGACGGCCCTGAACTCCGGCTCGATCGTGAAGGTCAGGCGGGTCGGCTGCGCGTCGGGCCGGTTCTCCTGCAGGTAGAGCTCGGGCGGCGAGGTGAGCGTGCTGTGGCGGATCAGCAGCTGCCGCTCGTCGGGGGAGACGGTCACGGTGTTCTGGCCGCCCAGATGCGTGAGCCGCTCCAGCGGGGGTGGACTCGAGGGCGGTCCGTCCGAGAGGTCCAGGTCGACGCGGTAGGCCTCCGTGATGCCCGGGTGCTCCTTGCGCGCGTGGACGACGAATCGCGGGAACGCGGGTTCGGTGAGACGCGAGACCGAGACCGAGAAGACCTCGAACGCGCCGCCGGTCAAGGGGTGGAGCGCGGCCTGGCGCAGCACGATGCCGTCGCCGCCCTCCTCGGAGCGCTCGGGGTCGGGCGTCACGGCGTCCGGCGTGTCGCCGTCGGCGTCAGGCCCCTCGTCGCCGGCGGTCGCGGAGGCGGGACCGTCGCCGGCGGTCGCGGAGGGCGAGTCGTCGGTGGCGGTCGTGATGGCCGGGGCGTCGTCGGCGGTCAGCGGGGTCGTGTCGTTCAGGTCGGCCAGGTAGACGTGGTCGAAGCCGGTGCGTTCCGAAGTCAGCCAGACGGCCTCGCCGCCGGGCATCCAGCCCAGCTCGTTGAAGCGCCAGTTGATCCAGGCCGGATCGTGGAGGTGCTCGACCAGGATCAGCGCGTGGGTGTCGCCGTCGAGCACGCACGTCCAGCGGTCCTTGTTGTCGTGGCTGAACACCTGGAAGGCGACGCGGCGGCCGTCGTCGCTCCACTCCACACCGCGGATCGACACCGGCCGGGGCTGCTTCAGCCGTCCGTCGGCCTCGGCGGTCTCGCCGTCCGTCCCGGCGTCGGTCTCGGAGTGGGCGTCGCCGTCGGAGCCCGCCGCCTGCCGCTCGGCGCGCCGACGCTCCGCGAGCAGCGCCTTGGTCTCGGCCTTGATGGCGGCCAGCGGGTCGGTGTGCATGCCCGGGAGACGCGAGAGATCGACATCGAGCCGCGTGCGCTCGACGACGTCGAGCAGGGCCAACGCCTGCGGGCTCTCCTGGCCGGTGCCCACCAGGGAGCGGACCTCGCGGTCGACGACGTAGCCGCTGGCGGTGACCCACTCGGGCATGTGATCGCGGTCGCCCGACTTCCGGCTGGACGGGCCGAGGGTCACCAGCAGCAGGTCTCCGCGCGGTGAGAAGTCGGTGCTCGCGGCGGAGCGGCCCTCGCCGAGATACCAGGGCTCGGGCGGGCGCGTCGTGTCGGCCTCCTTGCGGGCCTCGTCCTGCGCCTGCGCGTCGCTGCGGCGTTGCTCACGCAGGCGCACGATCTCGAACAGGCGCTGCTGTTGGTCCTCGAGGTAGGGCTCGTCGTCGCCGTCGGCGGCGTCCTCCTCCTCGGGCTCGGCGCCACCGCGCAGGTCGACGATCTGCTCCTCGGTGCCCAGACCCAGGTCGCGGACGAGCAGGGTGCCGTCGCGAGAGAAGGCGATGCGGCCGTCCTCGAGGAAGAGCGGGGACGACTCGCGGGCCGCCGTCCGAGTCAGCTGCAGCGTGACATGACTGAGCGTGTCCTCGAGGAACAGGTCGCCGTGGCGCGTGGAGACCTTCATGCGGTGGTCCGTGTCGAAGTCGCCGCCGGGCGTGCCGAGCCCGGGCAGCTCGGCGTCGGGCACCAGGGTGATGCGGCCGGCGAGATCCACGCTGAAGGTGTCGGTCAGGTCGGAGCCGGCCCGCTCACGGGTGTAGTGGATGGTCCGACTGTCGTCGCTCCACCACGGGCGCTGCGGCGCGCGGCCGATCCAGTCGGGGTCCGCCATGATGCGGTCGAGCGTGAGCGGCACGGCCGCGCCCGGGGTGGTCCCAGCCTGCGCGGTCGCGGTCTGGGCGCTGGCGGTCTGGGCGCTGGCGGTCGGGGCGCTGGCGATCGGGGCGCTGGCGATCTGGGCGCCGGGCGCCGGCGCCAGGGCGGCGCTCGACGCGACGAGGGCGGCAACAAGGCTCGCGCGCCGCGCGAGTGGGTGCAGGCGGGAACGACGACGCATCGGGCCAGGGCTCCTCGGGACGGCGCGGGCGCCGCACCGTATCCGAAGCCCTGCGGTGGCGCGAGACGCTGGGCGGCGGCGGGAAGGAGTCGCCCTTCAGCGCCCGGGGCGCGGATAGACCATCGTGCTCGTGCGGCCCTCGGCGTCGTAGGCCTCGACGGCGAAGAGCACGTCGTCCTTGCTGATGCCCTCCAGCGTGACCTCGTGGACGAGGCCGACGTCGCGGCTCTCGGTCCACCGCGGCGCGTCGGTGGGCCGCATGCGCACGCGGTAGCCGGCCACCTGCGCGTCGCGTGGGTCGGCCCAGAGCAGGCGCGTGTCGTGGGAGAGGACGCTGATGTCCACGCGCACGTCCGTCGGCGCGGGCGGCGCGAGCGCCAGGCCCAGCACGCCGGCCACGTTCACGCGGGCCACGTCGGCGAGGTTGAAGTAGTCGATGTGCTCGAGCGTGTCGCCGTACTCGCGCCCGTCCTCGGTGCGCACGTCCTGGTGCTGGCGATCGAAGTGCTCGTACATGTCCGTGAAGCGGATGCCCGCGTAGCCGACCTCGTTGTAGGCGCGGTGGTCGCCGCCCCGCAGGTAGCGGTCCTGGCGGAAGACGAGCACGGTCTCCAGGGCCGGCACGTAGGTCACGCCGGCCTCGGCGAAGACGCGGGCGAGCTGGCGCGAGGGCGCGTCGTTGTCGCTGCCGGTGACCCGCGCGGCGTCCTCGGACGAGGGCACGCCCTCGGAGAAGAGCCGCACGAGCCCGCGGTTGCGCATGCCGTTGCCGCCGCCCACGCCGCCGACGATGTCGTTGGTGATCATGCCGATCACGTCGACGCCGTCCTCGCGGTCGGCCTCGGCCATGGCGCGGGAACCCCACAGGCCCTGCTCCTCGCCGGCCACGGCGGCGAACCGGATCGAGGCGCGCAGGCGCGGGAAGGGCCGGCCGTCGCGGGCCGCGGCGACGCGGGCGTCGGACAGGGCGCCGCAGATCGCGCGGGCGGCCTCGAGCACGAGCACCGTGCCCGAGCCGTCGTCGTTGGCGCCGGGCGCGTCGCCCTCGATGTCGGCGTCCGAGCTGTTGCGCGAGTCCATGTGCCCGCTGATCACGATCACGCGGTCGGGGTCGCTGCCCGGGAGCGTGGCCACGACGTTGACCAGCTCGGTGCCACCCGGCATGCGCGGACCGGGGCCCACGAGATGGGCCTGCAGCTCGACGCGCATGCCCACGGCGGCGTCCTTCTCGATCGCCGCGAACTGGTCGCGCAGCCAGCGTCGCGCCGCGCCGATGCCGCGGTCGTCGCTGTCGGTGTCGCTGCGGGTGTGGCGCGTGCCGAAGCCCACCAGCGTGGTCAGGTCCTCGCGCAGGTGCTCGACGGTCACGCGCGAGACGGCGTCGGCCACGAGCGGGTCGGTGCCGATGCGCTGAGTGCCGCGGCCGGAGGCGACAAGCATCGGATCCGGCAGGGCGGAGAGGCTGACGAGGGCGGCGATCGTCGCGGTGACCAACGGGCGGACTCGGGGCGACATGGGCAACTCCTCGGGCGGGGGGCGGATCGGATCCTAGCGGGACGAGCCGTCCACGTCGCCTTCAGCGGTCTCCCGGCCGCCGGGGGGCGGGTCAGGGACCGGCGGGATGAGGGCCCTGCAGCGGCACGGGCAGATGCTCGGCCACCTCGTAGTTGGCGGCGTCGTAGCGGCTGCCCGCGCCGAGCCAGCGCAGCACGCCGAGGTGCAACAGCTGGCGGCGGGCACGGACGTCCTCGACGTAGAAGCGCAGCGCGAAGTGCACCACGGGGAAGGCCAGTTCTTCCCAGGGCAGCTCGTCGAGGCCGAACATCCGCACTTCGAGGCTCTCGACGCCCGCGGCGAACCCCGGCGAGAGCATCCGCGCGCGGTAGAGCGCGTAGTGCTGCCCGATGTGCGGCAGGTCCAGTTGCGCGAACGGAGCCAGCACCTCGACCTCGGCGCAGGCCTCCTCGCGCGTTTCGCGGCGCGCGCCCTCGACCAGGCTCTCGCCGATCTCCAGGAACCCGGCGGGCATGGTCCACTTGCCGAGGGCCGGCTCGATGGCGCGGCGGCAGAGCAGGAGCGCGCCCTCGTGCTCGACCACGCAGCCGACCACGGCGCGCGGGTTCACGTAGTGGACCGTGTCGCAGGCGGTGCAGACGGCGCGTTCTCGATCGTCGCCGGCGGGGATGCGCAGCTCGTTGGGAGCGCCGCAGACGGAGCAGTAGTTCAAGTCACGCACCTACCTTGGTGGCATCCAGCAGTTTCCTGGCCTTCAGGATTAGCCGCCCGGCCGTTTCTCGAGCGTCTTGGTGAGAATCAGGGCAAGCGGCAAGGAAGGCCTCAAACTCGCGAATTGCCGAGGCGTAGTCGAGCTTCGCGTAGAAGTTGATGAACCCAATGCAGTAGTGCAGATGGTGAAGGCCCCTCGTCTCGATGGTCCAGTGGAGAAAATCCTCCGTCTGAACCGGTATGCGGTCACTGCAAGGCTGCTGGAAGGCCTTTCGATACGACTTTGTAGCACTGACGAGGTCACCTCCCCGAGCATGAATGAAGGCTTCACTGTATCGCCAGGCCGCATCCGGATTGCCACGGCACTTCTTTATCTCTGCGCTCGCCGCTGGGATGTCATCGCGCAGAGCCACATGACAAAGACCCCTGGTGAGGCGTGATGCGTAGTTGCCCGGCCGGACCTTCTCGGCGCAGGACGCGACACTTTCGGCTTGTTCGAGGTGCTTTGATTCCCGTGTGATCTCCCATGCGAACTCGTGCCTCGACATAAGGACGCCGTAAATTTCAAGGAGACGGTCGGGCGTCTTTGCCTTGATCTTGTCGATTGGCGGTTGCCACGAGTCACTCGTCTTGAGTTTCTCGTGGAGCTGCTCAAGCAGCGAAGCGCCAAGCTCCAGGGCGCCGCTGAGTGCCGTGGCAATGCCTACGACGTACTGGGCTACGTCAGCAAGGCATTCAGCTGTGAACCGAAAAGCGAACAGGTCGTTCTCGCGGGCGAATAGCAGCTCTCGAGGCATAATCTCACTGAAGTCCTGTTCGAACTGAGAGCGATCGCGTTCGGTAGCTGCCGTGACGATTTGTGCCAACCCACTAAGTCGCAGGTAGTTGGTCTCCTTCCCATTGATGTTGCGGTACTGGGCGCTCCCCCAGAAAGCGAGACTGCAGCGACTGATGTTCATTGCGGCCTCCGCGCTCTCCACGTCCCTTACGTTCAGGGCAAGGCGGCGTGGAAGCTCTACAACAGAGAAGCTGCGCGTTGCACCCGGCGATGCCAAGTACTTGACTAGGTACTCTAGGAGGTCGAGTCTCAACTGACGCGCCTGCCCCTCGTCCTCCGCAACGACCGCAAACAGCACTCCCATGGAGTCGTCGGGTGCTCGTGGTGCGCGGTTAGTTGCGCTCCATACCCAACAGGTTAGCGCTGCTACCACAGCGACAATGGTGTAGTGAGCGCTGCTTAGCTTGGCGAGGTCGACGTTTAGGAAGATGAAGAAGAGGCCTCCTGTGGCTACCAGGAGAATGGTGAAGAGGGTGGACTTTCGCGGCCACGCGTCCCCGAGCGAATCGAGGAACTTCTGCAGATCGAGCAAGTTCACCGCGGCGCCTCGACCATCTCCAGCTCCTCGTACAGCGTGTCGCGCAGCACCGGCACGCGGCCGGCCTCGCGGATCAGCGCCGCCATCTGCTCGGTGGCCAGCCCTTGCGGCGTGATTGCGCCGGCGTCATGGGTGATGTGCTCCTCGACCACGGTGCCGTCGATGTCGTCGGCGCCGAAGTGCAGCGCGATCTGCGCGATCTTGATGCCTGTCATGATCCAAGAGGCCTTGTACTAGCTACGGGCATGCATCCCTGAGTAGGCGGGCGTGGGCTGCCTTCGAAAGTATCTTACCGCGCGGATTGTCGATCAGCTTCTTGTCCTTCATGTCCTTCCGAAGCTGTTCATCGAGTGTGACGATCACCCTCGCACCACTTACTCTTGCCAATGCGACAACGTGGGCGTCGTTCGAGCGACACTGATCTCGAATCGACTCGGTCTCGTTATCAACTTGCTCGTTGTCTGCGCGTCTTACTCGCCCGGCACGATCAAGGACCGTTAGCGCCCGCTTCAGTGCGCCAGACTGCATGTATTCCGACGAGAGATGCCCACCGATAATGAGCTTCGTCGTTATTCCACTCGACCCGAACAGCGCATCACGAACTAGCAGCATCTCATCTGATGGTGCATTGGAGAAAACGTCGATCCCTGAACAAGTGTCAACGATGATGCACATGTCTAGGAGTCGAGAAAGAGGCTGGTCTCCTCTTCCAGAAAGAACGACCGATACGCCGGCGGAGCGCCGATGAGGCTTCCGTCGTTGCTCACCTGAATGGGGTGGATGTGCGCATCGTGTCCTTCACGAGAGAAGAACAGTATCTGCACATCTGATGAAGGTATCTTCCCTCGGGCGACGCAGCGACGAATGCGGTCGACAATTTGGTCGCTGTGCGTCTCGACGACGAAGGTCTTGCCGTCGCGCACTGCGAGATCGACAAATAGTGAGCCAAGGGCAGCTTGTCCACGTGGATGCAAGTGAACTTCGGGCTGCTGAAGAAGTAGGAACGTGCCCTTTGGGCTGTTGGCACTCTGAACAACTACAGGGAGGCTCTGGCTAACGCCGTATCCAACATCGGTGATATTGCGAGCCTTGCCGGCCGGTGCAACGGTTAGCTGGAACGGGTCCCCCTCTTTCTTTCCAAGTCGCTTAATCTCAAGCCGCTTAAAAAGTCCAGAGTCTTCGCCAAATCGGTCGAGCGTGCTGCTCAGATCTCGACCCGCGGCGTCTGTCGCGCCTCGAGCGAGAACGAAAGGCATGTCATCTCCTTCGGGTGTGAAGTCTGCGATCGCCTTGTCGTAGGTTCGTTCAGGCTTCGTCCGAATGGGTGCAAGCGAGACCTTGTTCGGAGGTCGGCTCTTCCTACGATCAAGGCCACGGAACAGCCTCTGGGCCTCCATCGAGAGGCTCTCGTCGGCGAAGTACCAGAAAACGCGCGTTGCAATCTCCTCGAGAGAGAGCTGGCTGTCTTCCTCCGGTACGTGGGCGGTGAATACGTCCTTCTGGCCCGTTTGCTTAGTTAGCGTAACCGCGGGCACGCCCATGTTGTGTTCGATGCTCAACTGGACCTCTCTAGTCCAGATTGTCAGACGCGCGAGGGCGGGTTGCCCCTTGTCGGAATTGTAGACGGCTCTGTAGTTGCCGAATGGTGAGTCGAGACCTACCGCAAAGTACTTCGCCTTTCCCCTGCCCCCTTTGTCCGTCGCGATAGTAGAGAAGTGGCCGAGGTTGTAGGGATGGCAGTTGAAGTCCCGAACTGTAGGGACTTTCGTTACTTTGAAGTCGGGGATTGCGGCATTGAGCATCGCCAAGAAAGTGCTCTTGCCAGTGCTGTTTTCCCCAACAAGTACGGTGATCTTGCTGAGTTCAACGTCGTGTCTTCCGCTGAAGCACCGGACGTTCTCAAGTGACAACTTCATTATCCCACCACCTCCAGCTCCTGGTACAGCGTGTCGCGCAGCACCGGCACGCGGCCGGCCTCGTGGATCAGCGCGGCCATCTGGCTTGTGGTGAGCCCCTGGGGCGTGGTCGCGCCGGCGTCGTGGGTGATGTGCTCCTCGACCACCGTGCCGTCGATGTCGTCGGCGCCGAAGTGCAGGGCGATCTGCGCGATCTTGATGCCCGTCATGATCCAGTAGGCCTTGACGTGCGGGAAGTCGTCGAGCATCAGTCGGCTGACGGCGATGGTGCGCAGCGAGTCGGTGCCCGTGGTCTTGCCCAGTCGCTGCAAGGGCGTGTTGTCGGGGTGGAAGACCAGCGGGATGAACTGCATGAACCCGCCGGTCTCGTCCTGCAGCGCGCGCAGCTGGACCAGGTGGTCGAGGCGCTCGTCGGTGCTCTCGATGTGGCCGAAGAGCATGGTCGCGTTGGTCTTGTACCCGGCGGCGTGGACCTTGCGCGTGGTCTCGAGCCAGCGCTCCGGCGGCAGCTTGCCGTTGTAGAGCTTCTTGTGGACGCGCGGCGAGAGCACCTCGGCGCCACCGCCGGGGCAGGAGTCCAGGCCCGCCTCGCGCAGCTCGAGCAGCACCTCCTCGATGGGCTTGCCGGCGAGCCTCGCGATCTCGTCCAGCTCGATCATGGTGAAGCCCTTCACGTGCAGGTTGGGCCTCTCCGACTTGATCGTGCGCAGCAGCTCCAGGTAGTACTCGTAGGGCAGTGACGGGTGGATGCCGCCGACGACGTGCACTTCCTTCATCGTGTCGGTGAACTCGGTGCGCAGCTTCTCGCGCACGAACTCCGGCGACATGACCACCGCGTCGTCCTCGTCGCCGTCGCGGCGGAAGGCGCAGAACATGCACTTGTACTGGCACACGTTGGTGTAGTTGAGGTGCCGGTTGTAGGTGAAGGTGGTCCGGTTGCCGTTGCGCGTCTCGGTCAGGTAGTTGGCCAGGGCGCCCGTGCCGTTGAGGTCCGGGGTGGCGAAGAGGAGCTGCCCGTCCTCGTAGGTCAGGCGCTCGCCCCGCAGGACCTTGTCGCGGATCGGGATCAGCTCGGCGGAGATCAGCTGCAGCGCGGCGAGGGAGGGCGCGAAGCCGTCGGCCGGCCCCGGGTTGCTCGGGGCGAGCGGGTAGGGGCTCGTGCCGAGAGGCGCGGCGAGATCGGCGGGCAGGGCAGTGGGCATGGCGTCGAAGTCGGGTAGGCGGGGGGTGGATCGGCGTGCCGATCGCGCATGGTAGCCAATCGCCGGGTGGGCGGATCGGCCCGCCTCCCTTAGCCTTGGAGCCGTCCGCCGACCCCGGGGAGGAGAGATCTCGATGCGTCGTCCGTTCCGCTCGATCGCCTGTCTTGCATGCCTGCTCGTGCTGTCGGCCGGTGCCGTGGCCCAGGACCTCTCCATGCCCACGGAGTTCGTGGAGTTCTCGGTGGACTCCGGGCCCCTGGACGGGGCGGACGCGGAGGCCGTCCCGGTGTTCCAGCACCTGGTGGATCTCGGCCCGGGCCGGCGCTGGATGCAGCTGTACGTCTCGGCGGCCGAGTTGCCGCCGGGCAGCTTCATGCGCGTCACCTCGCTGACCGACGGGGAGTCCCAGAGCCTCACGGGGACCCAGCTGTTCGACGAGTGGTACGGCCACACGGCCTACTTCAACGGGTCGCAGGTCGTGGTCGAGCTGATCGCCGGGCCCGGCACGACCGGGAACCAGCTGGTGCTCTCGGGTGCCCTGTCCAACGACCCTGTGCCCGTGCTCGAGGCGCTGGCGTCGGGCCCGGCGCCGCTCGAGCAGGGCGGCCCCGACACGATCTGCGGGGCGCTGGACGACCGCGTGCCGAGCAGTGATCCCGCCGTGGGTCGCGTGGTCTTCAGCGGCGACGTGTGCAGTGGCTTCATCATCGCCGACGCCGTCCCCTTCGGCACCGACGACAAGTTCCATCTCACCGCGGGCCATTGCCTGTTCGGCAGCTCGAACGTGGTGATGCAGTTCGACGTGCCGCTGCAGGACGTGTTCTGCCAGCTCATCGCGCCGCCCATCGCGAAGCAGTTCTCGGTGGTGCAGGACTTCGAGTTCTCGCTCGGCACAGGCGACGACTGGGGCGTGTTCCGCTGCCACCCGAACAGCAACACCGGGCTGACGACGTTCGAGGAGCAGGCCGCGTCCTACACCCGCGCGACCAGCCTCCCGGCCAGCGGCACGGTGACCGTCACCGGCCACGGATCCGACGGCAACGAGTCGGTGGTGGTCGGCGGCAACTCCAACTGCGGCTGCGACCCGAAGACCTTCTCGGGCACCTGGAACACGATCCAGCAGACCGAGAGCGGCCCGCTCGTCGCGGTGACCGGCACGCTGGTCGAGTACATGGTCGACACCTGCGGCGGCAGCTCGGGCTCGCCCGTGATCCACGAGGTCAGCGGCGAGGCCATCGCGATCCATCACGACGGCTTCTGCCACACCGTCCAGGGCACCAACATCGGGACCGCGACCAACCACCCCGAGATCGACGCGACCATCGCGTTCTGGGGCGGGGCCCCGACGTGGCAGGACATCGAGGAGGGGCTGCCCGGCATCTTCGGCCAGTCCAACCTCTGGGGCGACGGCACGCTGCTGGCGGGCGACCCGGTCACGTTGCAGCTCTTCGGCACGATCCCCAACGCCACCACCTGGCTGGTGGTCGGCTTCAGCTACCTGGGCGGGCCGTTCAAGGGGGGCACGCTGGTACCCAATCCGGATCTGGTGCTGAGCGGCTTCACCACCGACGGGAACGGCATCCTGATCCTGCCCGCGACCTGGCCGGCGGGCGTGCCCTCGGCCTTCGAGGTCTTCTTCCAGGGTTGGTACGAGGACTTCACCGGTCCGGTCGGCTTCGCGGCCAGCAACGGGTTGTTGGGGACGACGCCCTG
Source organism: Planctomycetota bacterium (assembly GCA_029259725.1). Taxonomy (GTDB): domain Bacteria; phylum Planctomycetota; class B15-G4; order B15-G4; family B15-G4; genus JAJDER01. Next base: position 22,521 of record JAJDER010000115.1, read on the forward strand.
ACGGGGAACCGCGCCCCGGACGCCTAACGCTCGCGCGACGTGTATCCGAGCTGTCCGAGCGCCTCCTCGACGGCGGGATCGACGTCGACGGGCTGGTCGTCCGCCAGGCGCTCGGGACCGATCTGCGGCAGGCGCAGTCCTCCCGTCCGGAAGGTCTCGCGCAGCCGGCGCGCGAGTTCGCGCGCGGTCTCCGGATGGTCGTCGATGACGTCGACCTGCTCGTCGGGGTCGGCCCAGCGATCGTAGAGCCGGTAGCGGTACAGCCGGCCGTGCGCCAGGAAGGGAATCTCGTCCGCACGGGAGTGCGTCCCGTCGATGGCCTGGCTGCGCTCGAGGTCGAGCATCGGCGTCTCGCACACGAGCGTGAAGCGCTCGTCGCGGACCGAGAAGAGCTGCGAGAGCCAGTTCCGGTGGAACACGTCGGCGTAGCGATCCTCCTCGGCCACGGCCGCGCGCAGCACGTCGGCCGCGTGCCGTGCCTGGTAGGGCTGGGCGTACCGGAAGCTGAAGACGTGGTCGTCGGCGCGCTGCACCTCGAAGGCGCCGAGGGACGACAGCAGCGGTCCCTCCTCCGCGCGGTGCAGCAGCCCGAGGCCGTCGAGCGGCAGCGGCGGGAGTCCGACGAGTGCGCGCAGCGTCGGCACGAGGTCCAGCGTGGAGACGGGGTCGGCGTGTCGGTGGCCCTCGGACTGACCGGGCAGGTGCAGCAGGAAGGGAACGCGCACCAGCTCGTCGTGGAGCGTGGCGTAGTGGCCCAGGCTGCCGTGGTCCTTGAACTCCTCGCCGTGGTCGGACAGCACGACCGTGATCGCCTGCTCGAGGTGCCCCTCCCGCTCCAGCCCGTCGAGCAGCCCGCCGACGTGCTCGTCCACGAAACGGATCTCGCTGTCGTAGAGCGCGAGCATCCGCGTCAGCGCGCCCGGCGGGAGCTGGCGATGCTTGAACGAGACCATCTGGTCGAAGTCCACCTGCTCGAAGTGCCGCGGCCCGCCGTCCGGGGAGAAGCTGTCGATCCAGGGTGGCCGGGGCACGTACGGGCAGTGGGGCGCGAAGTAGTGCAGCCACAGGAAGAAGGGCCGGTCGCGGTCGCGAGCGACCCACTCGCGCACGTCCGCCTCGACGCTCTCGTGGCAGAGCGGGCTGCCGATGAAGTCGTAGGACTTGTAGCTCTCGAAGCCCTGCGCGAAGCCGAAGACCTCGTCGAACCAGGCGTTCTGCACGACCGCGCGCGTCTCGTAGCCCTCGGCGGCGAGCATCTCGGCCAGGGTGGTGACGTCGTCCGCCACGCGGGTCGGCCCCCCGTGCATGCCGTGGCGGATGGGGAGCAGACCGGTGAGGTAGGACGCGACCGAGGGTGGCGTCCAGGAGCTGCTCGAGAAGGCCTGCTCGAAGACCACCGAGCGCGCGGCCCACTGATCCAGGTGCGGTGTGGTGGGGCGCGTGTGGCCCGCGAACGAGACGTGGTCGGCCCGCAGCGTGTCGATGCTCACCAGCAGGATGTCGGGTCGCGCTTGCCCCGACGCCCGGCCTCCGGTGAAGGAGACGGCGAGCAGGCAGGCGATCAGGGAGAAGGGGCGAGTCATCAGCGGGCTCGGAACAGGGCGAGTTGGGGCGGCTCCAGGCGCACCAGCAGCGGCTCCAGGAAGCTGCACGACGTCGGGTTGCCGAGCAGTCCGTCGAGCTCGGGCCAGTAGCTGCCCGTGGCCGAGGTACGCCGCTCGTAGAGCAGGTAGGTCACGTCGTTCCGGGCGAGCGCCTGTTGCAGGTCGGTGAGGTCCTGGACGTCGAGCGGGAGCTGGACGAACCGGAAGGGCAGCGCGACGTCGTAGTGCTGGAGCGTCGTGGCCATGACGACGTCCTGCTCGAGCCGGATGCCCGCGGCCACGAGGGCCACGCGGATCTCATCGATGGGCTGCTGCCCGTGGGTCACGACATGCGTCCAGCCCGTGATGGCGTGACCGAGCATCAGCACGGGCAGGGCCATCAGGGCGGCACGTCGCAGAGCGGTCCGTGTCGGGCCTTCGGTGGGTCGACTGCCCAGGACCGCGGCGGCGGCCACCAGGCACGGCGGCAGGAAGAGCAGGCTGAAGCGCGCCATCCAGAAGGCCATCGAAACGGAGATCCCGTACCCGATGACCACCAGCAGCAGCAGCCGCGCCGGGCCCGACCGCCACGCCTGCAGGGCGAGAGCCGGGAGCTTGCGCAGGGGCGGGCCACCCGTGACCCAGAGCGTGCCGACGAGCAGCACGGCCACGGCCATCGGCGCGAGGGAGCTCCACAAGACCTCCGGTTGGAAACCCAGTGGCCCGGTCAGGCACAGCCTCGCGAACTCCAGCAGGTTGCCGCCGAGGTTCGTCAGGAACAGTTCCGGGTACCCGCCCACCAGTTCGGTGAGTGAGAGATCGCCCTGGGTCCAGCGCCAGTTGCTCACCCAGTCGGAGTGACCGAAGATCCCGAACCAGACGTTGCGCACCTGCTCGTGGGCCAGGGGGTGGCCGGCCTCACGCCAGGCCGTGACCCACTGGGGCGAGGCGGCGACCACGGCCGCGAGGAGCACGCGGCCCGTTCGCGCCAGGCGAGCGCCCCAACGGCCACCGCCGGGATCGAGGACCAGCCAGGCCAGCGCGCAGGGCAGCACCGACAGGCTGGCGTAGCGGAGCAGGAGTCCGCCGCCGAGGCATGCGCCCGCGAGCAGGTCGCGAGCCCTTGGGGGTCCGGGGGACGCAGCGGCATCCGGCGCGGCGGGCAGGAGCAACACGAGTCCGCTCAGCGTGGCCGCGGCCCACAGCACGTCCGTTCCGACCAGCAGCGAGGCCTTGAGCACGAACCAGTTGACCGCCAGCAGGACCTGCAGGAAGACGGCGACGCGCAGGGGCACGAAGCGACGCGCGAGGGCGTAGGCCGCGAGCAGGAACCAGGCACCGCCGAGAGCCGACAGCAGCACGCCCGAGCGGAACAGGTCGTCCGTCACGTGCGTCGTCGCGCGCAGCAGCCAGGGGTAGCCGACCGGCGCCAATCCGTGCCAGGTCAGGGGCGCCTCCTGCGACGCGAGACCCGCGTACAGGGGGAAGTCGGCCTCGACACTCGCGGTCAGGTGGTGATGGTGGGGCGCGAACGCGAACCAGAGCACCGTGTAGACGGCGAGTCCCCAGAGGTGCGCGGGCAGGTCGAGGGCGAGGCGCGCAGCACTCCCGCCGCGGGCGGACGGCGTCATGGCATCTGGAAGGTGCCCGGTCCCACGTTCCACTTGCCGTAGCCGAGGCGGACCTTGCCGCTGCCGTCGGGCTCGATGGTGAGCTTGGTCGACTGCCCCTTGGGGCCGGTGACGGTGATCACGCCGGACTTGGCCGACTTCTTGACCTTCCCGCCCAGGCCCGCGAGGTGCGTGGGCGCGGTGAAGATGCAGGTCCCCGAGGTCTCGTTGACCCAGGTGATGTCCAGGGCCAGCGTGCCGAAGTCCGGCACCGGCAGGTCGCCCTTGACGCGCAGTCGGGTGGAGCCGAGGAGCTTGGTCTTCTTGGGGAGCTGGAACAGGGACTGCACCAGTCCCTTCGACATGTTCGAACCGGCCTGCGGCTTGAAGATGATGGGGTTGTCGTTGAGCGGGATCTCGTAGAAGCCGTAGCCCGCGATGCCGTACGTGTAGAAGTCCTCGTCGACCTTGAGCTTGATGTTCGTCCCGTCGTCGAACTTGAGGTTGCTGTTCAGCTTCAGCGTGGTCTCGTAGTCCTTGTAGACCGTGCCGTAGACCTTGAACTTCTGGACCTTGCTCTTGACGGACAGGCGCGCCTTGGCCGGCTTGGTCAGGCCGATCGTCTCGGTGAGGCCCGAGGGGACGAAGGCGTCGTAGTAGTTGCTGTAGGTGGTGGCCAGGACGTCGAACTTGTCGATCACGACCTTCTTGCCGGTCTGTGTCATGGTCGCGTCGATGTCCAGTCGGGCGACCTCATCGAAGCTCAGGTAGACGGCGCCGTAGTACTCGAACAACCGCTGCATGTCGACGACGGCGCTGAACACGTAGTCACCGCTCAGGGACATGACGCGACCGTCCTCGAGCGTGATCGCATCGGGTAGCGGATCGCCGGCGGGCGCGCTGGCCAGATTGGCAAGGGCCGCCAGCGTGATCAGGCCGCCCGCGGCCCAGGTGGCCAGGCCCGAGCGGTCGCGATGCGTCGCCTTGGACGGCCCCTCGATTGGTCCCTGCATCGTCATCCCCTCGAGCCCGTGGAACCCGGCGACCCAAGGGCCGGGACTCCAGCCGGTAGCGTAACACGCCCCCCCGGGGCCTCGCCGCCCCTCGGATGGCCCGCCCGTCACCCCCCCGAGACCTCCGCGATCCCCGCGCGCTCGAGCACCCAGGCCGCCGCGGCCCGCGTGACCTGCGCCATGAACCCGTAGTCGAGCGTGTCCGGCATGTCGCTCGGGCGGTGGTAGTGGGGGGAGCGCCCATCGGCGAAGTCGTTGAGCCACACGGCGGGCAGGCCGGCGTCCCAGTAGGGCTTGTGATCGCTGCGGGCCGCGTCCTCGAAGAAGCCGCCCAGCCGCTCGAGGGCGTAGAGCGGCAGCTCCGGCGTGTAGCGCTCGATGACGGATTGCACGTCGTCGGCGAGCGAGCCGGAGTTCCAGTTGCCGACCAGCAGCACGAAGTCGCCGGTGGTGGGCGGGTCGGCGATGAGCCAGATGCGCACCGGCGACTCCTGGCTGTTGGGTCGGTGGTCGGTGAAGCCGATCGGGTCGAGGACCAGCGCGCCGCGGAACTGCTCGTCGGGGTCGTGCAGCTCGGCCAGCAGGTTGGCGACGTGGGCCCGCGCGCCGTCCAGTCCGTCCTCCTCCATGGCCGTGAAGCAAAGGCGCACGGTGTCGCGGGTCGGCACCTCGGCCAGCACTCGCGCGATCTCCAGCAGTCCCGCCACGCCGCTCGCGTCGTCGTCGGCGCCGTGGCTGTGCAGCACCGTGTCGTAGTGCGCCACGACCTCGACCACGTGATCGGGCCGCTCGCGGCCGCGCTTCTCGGCCAGGACGTTCCTGTGCTCACGCAGCGGGTACTCGAACTCGAAGCCGACGATGACCTCGGTGCCACCCTTCAGCTCGCGGATCGGGTGGCGGAGCTGCACCGGCGCCTCGAAGATCTCGTCGCGGGACTCCCAGCCCAGGGCGGCCAGCTCGGCGTGCAACCAGGCGCGCGTCTCGGCCTGGGCCTCGGGCTGCTCCCAGTTGCGGGGGCCGATGTCCACCTGGGTCTCGACGTGGGCGCGGAGCAGGGTCTCGTCGACGGGCGCGATCAGTGCCGCGACGCGCGGGTCGGCCGTCGCGCAGCCGCCGCAGAGCAACGAGCAGGTCAGCGCCAGTCCGAGCACGGTGCCGAGCAGCAGCCTGGTCCGTCGGAGTGCGGCCTGACGACGCGGGCGGTTCGAGTCGCTCAACCCGCCGCCTGCGCCAGGGCGTCCTCGATGTGCGCCGGGCGCACGTCGCCCTCGGGGTTCTTGTCGTTCCAGGCGTCGTCGTGGTGGCGGTCCACCACGCGGCCGGTGCCGTCGACGCGGTCGTAGAACATGTTGCGCCGCCGTGCCGTGAAGCCGGCCGAGGTGATCGCCTGCTCGAGCTGCTCGATGTTGGCCAGGCACTCGCAGTTGGCCGAGGAGACGACGTTCTCCTCGATCATCACCGAGCCCATGTCGTTCATGCCGTAGTGCAGCGCGAGCCCGGCGACGTCGATGCCCTGGGTGACGAAGCTGGCCTGGAAGTTCTCGATGTTGTCCAGGTAGATGCGGCTCACCGCGGCGGTGCGCAGGTAATCGAAGCCGCCGACCATCGGGATCTCGGCCATCTCGGTGTTGGGCGCCTGGAAGGTCCAGGAGATGAACGCGGTGAAGCCCGCGGTGCGGTCCTGCACCTCGCGCACGCGGCGCATGTGCTCGACGCGCTCCTCCATCGTCTCCACGTGACCGAACATCATCGTGGCGGTGGTGCGCAGGCCCTGGCGGTGTGCTTCCTCCATCACGCCGAGCCACTCGTCGCTCATGGTCTTGAGCGGCGAGATGAGCTTGCGCACGCGGTCCACCAGGATCTCGCCGCCGCCGCCGGGGATGCTGTCGAGACCCGCCGCGCGCATGCGCTGGAGCACCTCGGGCAGGGGCAGCTTGCTCACGTGGCAGCAGTGCAGGATCTCGGAGGGCGACAGGCCGTGGATGTGGATCGGTTCGCCCCGCTTGATCCCCGAGAACAGGGCCTCGTAGCGCTCGATGCCGTACTCGGGGTGGTGGCCACCCTGGAGCAGGATCTGCACGCCGCCGAGTGCCTTGGTCTCGCGGATCTTCTCGAGCACGACCTCCAGCGGGTGGTCGTAGCCCTCCGCGTCGCCCGGGCGGCGGTAGAAGGCGCAGAACCTGCACAGCGTCACGCAGACGTTGGTGTAGTTGATGTTGCGGTCGACGATGTAGGTGACCTCGTCGTCGTGATGACGGCGGCGCACGGTGTCGGCGAGCTGGCCGATGGCCACGAGGTCCTTGTGCCGCAGCAGGAACAGCGCGTCGTCCTCGGAGAGGCGCGTTCCGTCGGCCACCTTGTCGGCAATGCTGGCGAAATCGGTCATGGTCGGGCGATCATAGCGTTCGGGAAGGTGTCGGTCGCGGGGCCGGTCGAAGGCGCACGGAGCCCACACGCGGCCCGGCGACCGGCGAGTGGGGCCAGGGACGGAGGATCGCGGATGCGGGCCGAGCCGAGACGGGGGCGAGGGGCGTGAGCGGCGGCCGACGCCTCGCCGCGCTCGTCACGAGCCTGCTGCTGGTGGGCGCGGTGTCGTGGTGGCTCTCGGACGACGGCACCGAGGATCGTGTGGCGACCCTGCTTCCGGGGGGCGCCGTCGGTTCCGGTGCGGGAGTCGCGGCGGGGGTGGCGGGATCGGACCTGGCGGGGGCTTCGCACGATCCCCGGAGCGAGGACTCCGTGGAGGCCATCGACGCGCCCCGCTCCGACGAGGACGGCGGCGGGGCTCCCGCGGTCACGACGGCGCCGGCGGAACTGCGCGGCCGGGTGTTGCGGCCCGACGGGGCGCCGGTCGCGGGCGCGACGATCGTGCTCGCCTGGACCGTACCCGAGCTGCTGCGCGCGGATCGGATCGCGCGAGGGATCGCCCCGGCGGACGGGGCCGAGGGCCCTGCCATCGCCACGACCGATGCCCTCGGCCGCTTCGCGGTGGCCACCGATCTCGCGGCACCCGGGGCGCTCGCGGCCGACGGTGCGCTGCTCGCCGCGCGCTTCTCTCGCACCGACCTCCTCGTGCGGCGCACGGCGCCGATCGCGCCGGGCCCGCAGGACACCGGCGATCTCGTCCTGCCTCGCGGCGCCGCGGTGTCCGGGCGCAGCGTGGACAGCAACGGCGCCGGCATCCAAGACGTCCACGCCACGGCGAACGTCGAGCCCCGCTTGCCGACGCGCCCACGCAATCACCGGGACGTCCCCGATGACATCAGGGACGCCTACTGGCAGCTCTGCTACGCGCGCTCGGACGAGCAGGGGCGCTTCGAGATCGCCGGCCTGCAGACCGGCGAGGCCGAGGTCAAGCTGGAGACGCGCGGTTGGCGCCGCGTCGTGTTCCGCTTCGGGCTGGCGGAGCACGAGGAGGTGGATCTCGGCACCGTCGCGATGGATACGGGAGAGGTCCTGGCGGGCGTGGTCCGGGACCCTGCCGGAGCGCCGCTGGAGCGGGTCTCGGTGTCGGCTCGTTCGCGAGACGCCTGGGATCAGGAGTCCCGGGCCGATCGCGAACTGCAAGGGCTCCAAGCCGGCGACGGCCGTACGGATGCCGAGGGACGCTTCCGGATCAGCGGACTCGCCAAGGGGACCTTCGACCTGAGTCTCAAGACGCGCGGAAGGCCCTACACGCACCTGCAGGGGATCGTGGCCGGCGTCACGGACCTCGAGCTCGTGATCAGCGACGGGGCGTCGATCCTCGTCGAGGTGCGCGACGCCGCGACGAACATGCCCGTTCCGGACGCCGAGGTCGTCGCACGGACGCCGGTGGCGGGCAAGTACCAGCCCTGGTCGGATCACGACTTCGCCACCGCGTCCGGGTCGGAGGAGGGACTGGCGGTGGGCCAGTACCGCGTCACCGGCGTCGGGTCCTTCGGCGCCGTCGTGCGCGTGGCCGCTCCGGGCTACGCGGGTCGCGATGTCGAGGCGCCCGGAGGCGCTCCTGGCACGGAACAGCGGCTCGAGGTCACGCTGCGGCGCGGGCTGGTGCTCCACGGTCGCGTGCTGGATCTGGCCGAGCATCCGGTTCCGGATGCAGATGTCCGGCTCCTCCCGCGAAACGTCAGCGGATCGACGGGCGCCAGGGCGGTGCGCTCCGGCGCCGACGGCGGGTTCAGGATCGACGGACTGGTCAAGGGGCTCTGGGACGTCACCGTCACCGGGCCCGGCTGGCTGCCGACGCCGACCCGTCAGGTCTCGATCGAGGCGGATCACGCCGAGGAACTGCTCGTGTGGCTGAGTCCGGCCGCGCGCATCGAGGGGACCGCTCTCGGCCCGGACGACGAGACGGTCCCGGGCACCACCGTGTCCGCGTTGCGCATCGAGTCCCTGCCGCTGCCCGTGGTGCCGGGCGCCGCGTCGCCGTGGACACTGTCCTCGGCCTGGGATCGCGACGCGGCCGAGGTGCGCGTGTCTCTGGACGGGCGCTACGTCCTCGAGGGCCTCGGGCCCGGGTTGTTCTGGGTCGTCGCCGAGAGCGAGGCGGTCGGCGCTGATCCGGTGAAGGAGTTGCGCGCGGTGCTCGACGTGGATGCCGGGACGCGCGCGTCGATCCCCACGCCGGCCGCGCGGCAGCGACTGGCGGAGCTGGGGGGGCGGGAGGTCGTGGTGACCACGGGGGAGACCGCCGTGGCCGACGTGCTCGTGCCGCTGCCGGCGAGCCTGCACGGACAGATCCTGGTCGGGGAGCGGCCGGCGGCGGGCGGCTACGCCGTGCTGCTGGACTTCGATCTCGAGGCCGAGCGCTACGTCGAGACCAGACAGATGGCATGCGACACGGACGGGCGCTTCGTGTTCGCCGATCTCGCTCCGGCGCGTCACGTCGTCGTGGTGAGCGCGGACGGTCAGGCGCAGCCGCGCGTCGGCTTCGTCGATCTTGCAGCGGGGGAACGACGGCGCCTCGATTTCGTGCTCGCCGGTGCGGCGATCGAGGTCATGGTCCGGTCCACGGCGGACGGTACGCCGGTGGAAGGCGTCGAAGTGTCGATCGATGCCGATGGCCTGGCTCCGCCGCCGGGCTTCGATCCCGACCGCGACGTCGCGATCGACCGTCTGGCCAACCTGTTCTGGTGGCACGAGCCGGTGATGATGCACCGACTCCTCACCGACGCCGCGGGCCGCGTGCGCTTCGAGCAGCTGCCGCCCGGGCGCTACTGGGCGCGCGCCTCGGGGGGACCCTGGCGTCATGTGCGGTCCACGCAAGTCCAGCTCGGCCACGAAGACGCGGAGATCCTGGCCAGCATGGATCCGGCCGCGGTCCTCTGGGGAGCCGTGGGCTCGGCCGGCGGTGGCCTGCCCGCCAGGGACACCGCGATCGAACTCATCGCGCCCGACGGCCGCAGGTCGGCGGTCGACTACCTGGAGGCGGGAGATCCGACCTACCGATTCGAAGGCATCGAGCCCGGCACGTGGGAGTTGCGCGTGCTGGACGGTGCGGAAGTCCTGGCCTCCGAACGGGTGCCGCTGGCGGCCGGGGACGAGATCCGCCGGGATCTCATCGTGGACGGATGAGCGGGCGGGGCCCGTCGCGCCCCTCGTCGGTCGCGGTCAGTGCGCCCCGCGCACGACGAGCAGCGGTGTCCAGCGAGCGGCGTGGGCGAGCGCGTCGGGATCCCCGGGCGGCAGCGCGATGCCCTGCACGTAGACCGGCGGGCCGTCGCCCAGCAGGGCAGGCGGGACGGGTTCCTCGGCCCGCCCGTCCGCGCTGGCGATCAGGGTGACCGGCAACTCGATCCAGTCCTCGCCGCCCAGCCAGCAGGCGCCGCGGTTCGACCAGCTGGGGGCGGCCGCCCGCGTCGGGCTGATGAACACGGTGCACCGGTCACCGGGTCGCGAGGTGAAGCGCAGCGCGGGGGCCTGGCCCCCGATGATCGACAGTGCGGGTTCGACGCGCAGCAGGGCGTCGCGCGCGACGGCCACGGCCGCGTTCGTCGAGACGACGATGTCCTGTGCGCCCGCGGCGTTCGCGACGAGCAGTCCGGTCAGCAGGCCGTCGCCCTCGGCCCGCAGGTCGAGCAGGGGCGCGTGGCCCACGAGCACGGTGGGGAGCGGGTCCGAAGAGCGCCAGCCGTCGAGGCTCACGGTGAGACGCGCGTCGCCGAGGGTGCTCGCCATCCCGGGCGCCACGCCGGCGATGGCCAGCGGGGGCGGCGCGCGCGTCGTCGCCGGGTGGGCGGCGGCCAGCAGCGGAGCGAGCGTGTCGGCCGTCGCATCGGCGATGAGCGTCGCGCCCTCGGGTGACGGGTGCACGAAGTCCGCGAAGTAGCGTTCGGGTGGGCCGGGCGCGGCATCGAGCAGCGCCGGCGTGTCGACCAGCGGCACCCCGAACTGCCGGGCGATGCGCCGCACGCGGTCTCGGTCCGCGACGGTACGCGGGTGATCGGCGACGGTCCCGGGCGGATGCCCCGGCACGACGACCACCGCCGGGACGCCCGCCGTCGCCGCGCGCCCGATGAGTGCGACCAGCGAGGTGTCGAGCGCCGACTCCGACAGACGCGTGCCGAGGATCGGCTCGCCGCGCCCCCAGGCCTCGATGAGGACGTCCGGGTCGGGCCGGGGGACGCGGCCCGCGAGGGTCGAGACGAGGCGCGACGACGCCTTGGCGCGATCGAGCAGCGACGGATTCACGCGCGCGCGGTAGAGCGTGAGGTCGTCCTTCCACAGATTGGGCGCCTGGTCGTTCCACGCGGCCGGGTAGAGCACGATCGCGTCCGGCGACAGCTGGCCGAGGGCCTCCTCGAGCAGCGTCCGCTGCTGGATCGTGGAGTAGCCCGGAACGCCGAGGGCCAGCACCCGCACGCGGTCGGGACCGAGGCCGCGGGCGTCGAGCGCGTCGGAGAGGCGGGCGGGGATCGTGTGGGCCGCATCGACAGCGACGCCGTAGATGCACGAGTCACCCACGACGATCACCCGGAGCAGGTCCTCCGGCGCGGGCTCGGGCGGGGGGCCGCGGAAGGGCCAGTCGCCCAGGGCGTAGCGGCCGAGGTGATCCGGCGCGAAGCTCCAGCCCGGCGCGAGTTCGAAGACACGCACCGGATGCCTGCGGAAGCGCCCCTGCTCGGTGACGAGCGAGAGGGCGGTGGGCTCGAAGGTGAAGTCGTCGCCCCCGCCATCGTCGGGCGCGGTGACACGCAGCAGCAGCTCGGCGCCGATCAGGGCGACGGCGAGGCTGGCCACGAAGAGGCCCAGACGAGCGGGAACGCGGGCGGACATGGTGGGGAGCATAACGGGCGTCCCGGTGACCTCCGTCCGGGCGCCTTGATCGGCGGACGCACCAGCCGGATGATGCGCCGTTCGCCACTCGGCGTCAGAAGCCACCGCGGAGGCCCAGACGTGCCCGCCACCAGCATCGACCAGATCGTCAACCTCGCGAAGCGTCGTGGGTACGTGTTCCCGGCCTCGGAGATCTACGGCGGGCTCAACAGCTGCTGGGACTACGGGCCGCTGGGCGCCGAGCTCAAGCGCAACGTCAAGGACGCCTGGTGGCGCTCGATGGTCCACACCCGCCGCGACGTGGTGGGCCTGGACTCGGCCATCCTGCAGCACCCCGACGTGTGGCGGGCCTCGGGTCACGTCGACGGCTTCAGCGATCCGCTGGTCGATTGCCGCAAGTGCAAGGCCCGCTTCCGCGCGGATGACCTGGATCAGGCCACCTGCCCGGTGCGCAACAACGCCGCCATCAACGACGAGTGCAAGGGCCAG
>JAJDER010000116.1 GCA_029259725.1 Planctomycetota bacterium
CCGCCACTGACGACGCCCGGCGCGAACACCTGGGTCTCGAGCGTCGCGAGCGTGCGCGGCTCCCCGGAGTCGCCGCGAACGGGTGCCGCGCAGGCCGGCACGAGCGCAAGGGCCAGCGCAAGGGCCAGCGCGAGGAGACACCTGACGCGGCGACCTCGAGGCATGCGGGAGGTCCGAACCTTCGGTGTGGGCATGATGGGTGCGCTCTGGCGGTTCATGAGGGATGGGTAGGCGTTCGTCTCGAGGCGGGCAACGCACTCTCCACCAGCCCCACCCCGATCACCACGCCCGCGCCGATCGGATTGAGCCACAGCCAGGCGATCCCCGCCTGCGCCGCGACGGCCACGGCCACCAACCCGAGCACCACGCCCCAGAACGCGCCCCGCGCCCGCGCGCGCGGCACGCCCAGCGCCAGCGTGAACACGCCGAGCAGGCTGCCGTAGGCGTAGCTGCCCAGTTCGTTCACGGCCTCGATCACCGAGCCCAGCGCCTCGGCGCGGAGCGCGATGCCCGCCGCGGCCAGGCCCCAGAGCAGCGTCGCCCAGCGGCTCACGCGCACGACGCTGCGCTCGTCGATGTCCCCGGGCCCGTGCCGCTGCCAGAGATCCACCGCCGTGCTGGTGGCCAGCGCGTTGAGCTCACTGTCCATCGACGACATGGCCGCCGCGCAGACCGCCGCGAAGACGAGTCCGAGCAGGCCCGCGGGCAACGCGCGCAGCACGAAGTCGATGAACAGGGGATTGGTCAGGTCGCCGGCCTCCAGCGCGTGCGCGTCGGCTGCGATCGCGTCCAGGCGCACCTGGGTCTGTCGGTAGGTGTGCTCGGCATCCGGCAGGGCACCCGCTGGTGCGTGTGGCCCGGCGTCGGCGGGTGCGGAACCCGGCGACGTGCTCGCGTCCGCGCGAAGGCCGCGCCAGTCCTCGACCGCCTGCGTGCGCGCGAGATGCGCGTCGGCCCAGGCCGCCTTCAACGCCGCGGCCTCCGGCTGTGACCCCGCGGCCTCGACGCGCGCCGGCGTGCGCGGATCCAGGAACAGCTCCGGCGGCTCGTAGTGCCCGACCACGAAGAGCAGCACGCCGAGCGCGAGGATCCCCAGCTGCAGCGGGATCTTGGCGACGCCGTTCAGCGCCAGGGCGCGGCGGGCGTGCCCGAGCGACTTGGCCGCCAGGAGCCGCTGGGCCTGGCTCTGGTCGCAGCCGAAGTAGGCCAGGAACACGAGCGTCCCGCCGAACAGGCCCGACCACAGCGTGTACTTCTCGCTCGGGTCGAAGCTGAGGTCGATCAACTGGGTGCGGCCGCTCAGCGCGGCGAGGTCCCAGGCCTCGCCCAGCGACATGTCGACCGGGAGCCGCTCGAGCAGCGCGGGCAGGCACAGGGCCAGGCCGCCCAGCACCAGCGCCATCTGCAGCACGTCGGTCCAGATCACCGCGGCCAGCCCGCCGAGCAGGGTGTAGGCCACGGCCACCGAGGTGACCAGGAGCACCGTGGTGCCGGTGTCCCAGCCGAGCAGCAGCGAGAGCACCAGCGAGGGCGCGTAGATCACCACGCCCAGGGCCAGCCCGCGCGAGACCAGGAACAGCAGGCTCGTGATCAACCGCACGCGCCCGTCGAAGCGGCGCTCGAGCAACTCGTAGACCGTGGTCACGCGCGCGGCGCGCAGGGCCGGCACGAGCGTGAAGGCGAGCACGACCATGGCGATCGGCAGCCCGAGGTAGAACTGCGCGAAGCGCATGCCCTCGGTGGCGCCCTGCGCCGTGGTGCCGATGAAGGTGATCGCCGAGGCCTGCGTGGCCATGACCGACAGACCCACGGCCCACCAGGGCATGGAGCGCCCGGCGAGCAGGAAGTCGGTGCTGTCGCGCGAGCGCCGCCGGCCGGTCCACACGCCCACGCCGAGCAGCACGGCGAGGTAGCTGGCGAAGACGGTCCAGTCGAGCGGGCTCACGCGCGCATCCTACGCGAGCGGGTGCCGCGAAGAGCGCTCGTCGATTCCTCGTCATGACGGCAAGTCCCTGCGTCGCCCCGTTCCGGTAGAACCATGCGATGAACGCCGACGACACGAAGCGCTCCGTCCTCGGGCTCGTCTTCCTGACCGTGTTCCTGGACATCGTCGGGTTCTCGATCCTGTTCCCGTTGTTCCCCGACCTGCTCGACCACTACCTGTCGATCAGTGGGGAGGGCAGCGCGCTGTCGCGCCTGGTGCTGCGCCTCCAGGACTTCGCGGGGGAGGACGGCAACGCGGTCGTGACGCTCTTCGGCGGGTTGCTGGGCTCGGTCTACGGGTTGCTGCAGTTCCTGTTCTCGACGGTCTGGGGCGGGTTGTCGGATCGCATCGGGCGGCGCCCGACGCTCCTGGTCACGCTGGCCGGCACCGTGCTCGCCTACGTGCTGTGGATCGTGGCGGGCAGCTTCGCGGTGCTGGTCGCGGCGCGCGTCCTGGGCGGCATCATGGCGGGCAACATCTCCACCGCCTCGGCGGCCGTGGCCGACACGACCTCGGGACGCGACCGCGCCAAGGGCATGGGCATCGTCGGCATGGCGATCGGTCTGGGTTTCATCCTCGGCCCGGCCATCGGCGGCTTCAGCGTCGGCTGGAGCCTGGTCGAGCCCGGCACTTCGGCGGGCGCGCTGGCGCTGAATCCCTTCTCCGTGCCGGCGATCGTCGCCACGCTGCTCGCGCTGGTGAACCTGCTCTGGGTGGCCACGCGCTTTCCCGAGACGCTGCCCGCGGAGAAGCGTGGTCGCGGCGAGCAGGTGCGCTCACTCAACCCGTTCCGTCGACTGGCCACGCTCTCCTTCCCCGGTGTCGTGCGCGTGAGCACGATCTACTTCCTCTACCTGGTGGCCTTCGCCGGGATCGAGTTCACGCTCACCTTCCTGACCAAGGAGCGCTTCGCCTACGAGCCGCTCGACATGGCGAAGATGTTCGTCTTCGTCGGCCTGATCATCGCCCTCGTCCAGGGTGGCCTCGTGCGTCGCGTGGCGCCGCGCTTCGGCGAGCGCCGCGTCGCCATGCTCGGCATGCTGCTGACCGTGCCGGGCTTCCTGCTGATCGGGAGCGCGTCGACGACCACCGGGCTCTTCACCGGCCTGGCCTGCATGGCCGTGGGCAGCGCGCTGGTGATGCCGTGCCTGTCCGCGCTGGTGTCGCGCTACACGCCGGCCGATCGGCAGGGTCTCGCGCTGGGCGCCTTCCGCTCGATGGGCTCGCTGTCCCGCGCCACCGGGCCGATCGTCGGCGCGCTCGTCTACTGGCGCTTCAGCAGCGGGCTGCTGTACCTGGCGGCCGGGGCCATGCTGCTGATCCCGCTGGTCATGGCGCTGGGGCTTCCGGCGGTGCCGGAGGACGCTGAGCTGGAGTGACAGGCGGCGGCGGTGGAGGAGTGGAGCGCACCCGCGCGCGGACGCGAGGCTCGGTGAGGCCGAGCGCGTGAGGCCCTTGCGGGACGCGCGTCATGACCGCCACACCCGCTCGATGCGCGCGAACACGGCGGACCAGCGGAACGGTGCCAGCGCATGGTCCGGCGGCGGCGGGCGGGGGGCGTCGAGCGCGCGCGTGAGCGCGGCCTGGAGGGCGTCGATGAACGCGGGCAGGTCCTCCTCGACGGGCACGTCGACGTTGCGCCGGCGCGGCAGGTCCACGACCTCGAGCGCGTCGCCGAGCGCGGGTGCGAGATGCGAGATCACACCGGGCAGCGCCGTCGCCACGAGCCGGCAGCCGCAGGCGCGGGCCTCGATCAGCACGAGCGGCAGGCCCTCGTACATCGACGGGAGCACGAACACGCGGCAGCGGCGCAAGAGCGCGGCCAGGTCCAGGACGCGGCCGTGGACGACGACGCCGGGCTGCTCTTTGGCCCGTGCCGCCAACGCTGCGCCCTCGTCGCCGCCGGCGCCGCCCACGAGATGCAGCCGGGCCGCGGGCCGTTCGCGTCGCACGCGCGCGAACGCATCCAGCAGCCAGGGCACGCCCTTGGCCGCGGCGAGCTTGCCGGCGAAGACGATGTCGTACCGCTCGCTTTCGTCGACGCCCACGCCCGCGTCCAAGTCCGCGCCCACGCCCAAGTCCGCGGCTTCGTCCGCGTCCGCGTCCTCGCGTCCTCGCGCGTGGAACACGTCCTCCGCGTAGCCGGCTCCCACGACGTGGATGCGCTCGGGCGCCATGTCGAAGCGCTCGGCGATCGTTCTCGCCTGCTCGTCGTGCAGCGCCACGACGGCATCGGCCCGCCGGACGCCGGCGACGACCTCCTCGGCGAGTGCGGGGCACAGCTCCAGCTGACGCAGACCGGTCGCGTGACAGTGCACGACGAGACGGGCCCGCGGTGCGATGTCGTGGACCAGCGCCGAGACCAGCGCCGAGACGAGCCACAGATGGTGGGCGTGGACGACGTCCGGCTGCACGCGCTCGATCACCTCGGCCAGCGTGTTCCGCCACGCCCCCCGGTACGCCGCGAGCTGCCCGGAATCCATGTCACGCCAGCGCGTGCTGGCGTAGGGCATGACGTCGCTCATGCCGGGGATGTCGAACTCGAGCGGGGCGCTCGCGCGGCGCGCCGCCGCCCCGAAGCGCACGGCGGTCAGGTGCCGCGTCGGCACGCCGGGCAGGCTCGGCGCCGGTTCATCGCCCGGCAGCCCGCACACGACGTGCTGCTCCCAGCCGGCGTCTCCCGCCTGGCGGCAGAGTTCCGCCAGGGTGACGCCGCTCCCCGTCAGCAACGGGCGCTGCGAGAGGACGTGCACCACCTTCATGCACCGACGGTAGAGGATCGACCGGTGGCCGGGAAGCGCCCGGGGCCTCGCGTCGGCGCGAAGCGCGTCGGTTCGGCCAGGACCTCGAACTGAGCGGGGGTCAACGCCTGCTCGAGCTCCGCGCCCCGCCGGGCTGATCCGGGTCCCTCGGGCTGCTCGCCTCGACCGCCAGCGTGCCCGTGCCCGGCATCCACGAGGGGTCACAGGCCCGCGCGTGACCCGGGCGCGGTCGTTCGTGCAGACTGTGGCCGAGCGGGCCCTCGCGCCCGACGCCACACGACAACCACGTCCGGGGGCAGTCCCATCGACACCAAAGACATCGCGCTCCACCGTTCCCTGTTCCGCAGCCTCTTCGTGCCGGCCCTGCTCGGCTCGGTGCTCCTGTTCCCCGTCGCCTGTGGCGATGGCAGCGCCGAAGATGCCGGCGCGGAAGCCGGCAAGGCTCTCGACGACGCCGCGGACGGTGCCAAGAAGGCCCTCGAGGACGCCGGCGAGAAGGCGAAGGAAGCCGCCGAGGATGCGAAGCAGGCGGCCGAGGATGCCAAGCAGGACCTCGAGGACAAGTAGGCTCCTGCCGGTGGCTCGCAGCGGCCCGGGACAGGCTTCACGGCGCGTCCCGGGCCGCTCGCTCGCAGCCGCGGCCCTGCGCCGTGCGACTTCCTGACCACGGAGTGCCGCTTGAACGGCGCGTCGCCGGACGCTCTACTTGTCTGCGTCATGAACGGTCACCTCTCGAAGAAACGGAAACCCGCGCCGGGCGCCAAACGCGCCCGCTGACCGCGGTCCGTACCGGACGCCGGCCACGCCGGCCCATCCGTCTCCGAGATCGAGCTGGGCTCCTCCCGGCTCTCCCCACGCAGCCCGCCTTCTCCAGGCCTCCCGTCTGCGTCCCCCGTCATGGCGAGAAACACATGGTCCAGATCCTCGACTCCACCCTGCGTGAGGGCGAGCAGACCCCCGGGATCTCCTTCGATCCCCACATCAAGCTGGCCATCGCGCGCCTGCTGGACGAGGTCGGCGTCGACTTCGTGGAAGCCGGCCATCCCCTGGTGAGCGACGCGATCCGGGAAGGCGTGTCGCGCCTCGGATCCGCGGGCCTGCGTCCCACGGTGGCCGCGCACGCACGCTCCCTGCGTGACGACGTCGACGCCGCGCTCGCGTGCGGGGTGGGCCTGCTGGGTGTCTTCTACTGCGTCTCCTCGCAGCGGCTGCAGGGCGTCTTCCGCACCCCCCTCGAGGCGGCCGTCGAGCAGATCAGCGACGTCATCGGCTACGCCAAGCAGCGCGACCCGGACCTGCTGGTCCGCTACACGCCGGAGGACACGGTGCGCTCGGAGTTCCCGAACGTGGTCCGCGCCGCCGTCGCGGCGTGCGAGGCCGGCGCGGACATCATCTCGATCGCCGACACCACCGGCGTCATGGTCCCGGGCACCGACCGCAACCTGTACGACTACGTGGGGCGCCTGCGCGAGGCGCTCGACGCCGCGGGTGTGGCGCCGCGGCTGGCGGTCCACTGCCACGACGACCGCGGCCTGGCGCTCGCCAACGCGCTCGACGCGTACCGGGCCGGCATCGACATCATCGACGTGGCGGTGCTCGGTCTCGGTGAGCGAGCCGGCATCGTCGACCTGGCCTGCCTGATGGCCGTGCTGGCGACCGACTTCGGCGAGGGCGAGGGCGAGGGCGCGGGCGACGGCGCGGGCGAGGGCGCCTGGCGGCTGGAGGTCCTGCCGGAGCTGTACGCCCTGGTGAGCGAGTACGCCGGTGCCCCGGTCCCGGTGAACGCGCCTGTCGTGGGGGCCAACGCGTTCACCCACTGCGCCGGCGTCCACACCCAGGCGGCGATGCGGAACCCGCTCCACTACCAGAGCCTGGACCCGGCACGCTTCGGCCGCTCCACCGAGATCTGCCTGGATCACATGTCCGGGATGTCGTCGGTGCGCCACGCGCTGGCGCGCATCGGGCAGCCGGACCTCGACGACGGCCTGGTGTTCGCGGTCCTGCGCGAAGTGAAGGCCGTCGGGGAGAAGGGGCGCGTGGTGAGCGAGGAGGAACTGGCCTACCTGGTGTCGTTCCTCGGCGCTCGAACGCCGCGGCCGGTCCGCGTGCTGGCCGGAGGCATGGGCTGATGGGCACGCTCGTGGAGGAGATCCTCACGCGTCGGGTCGGACGTCCGGTCGCCGCCGGTGAGATGCTGATCGTGGACGTGGACTTCATGATGAGCCACGACAACACGACGCCGCTCGCCATCGGTGCCTTCGAGGCCATCGGCAAGCCGATCCGCCACCCGGAGCGGGTCGTGTTCCACTTCGACCACGCCTATCCGGCGCCGAACATCCAGGCGGCCGCCAACCAGAAGCTGATCCGGGACTTCGCCCGCGCGCAGGGGATCCGCAACCTCTTCGCCCAGGGCATCTGCCACCAGGTCATGTTCGAGGAGGGCTTCGTGGCCCCCGGGCGCGTGATCATGGGCGCGGATTCGCACACCAACACCTACGGGGCCTTCGGCTGTCTCGCGGCGGGCTTCGGCTCGAGCGAGCTGGGCGTGTCGTGGGTCAGTGGGCGCACCTGGCTCCGCGTCCCGGAGACCATCCGTGTGGAACTCACGGGCGAGCTGCCCTTCGGCGTCTACGCCAAGGACGTCATGCTCGAGGTGGCCGCGACGCTGGGCATGGGCGGCGCCACCTACATGGCCGTGGAGTTCGGCGGCCCGTTCATCGACGCGCTGCCGATGCCCGATCGGATCATCTTCGCCAACATGTCGACCGAGCTCGGCGCCAAGTGCGGGCTGCTCGCGGCGGACGCGACGACCGAGCGCTTCCTCGAGCAGCACACCAAGGCCGAGGGCCCCTTCGCGCGGCTGGCGCCCGTGGACCCGGACTACGCTCGGGTGGTGCACCTCGACGTCTCCGCGCTCACGCCGCGGGTCGCCTGCCATCCCCGCGTGGACACGGTGCGCCCGCTGACCGAACTCGAGGGCATGCCCATCGACCAGGTCTTCATCGGCACCTGCACGAACGGTCGCTTCGAGGACATGGTCCTGGCCGCGTCGATCCTGCGCGGCAAGCAGGTCGACCCGTACACGCGCACCATCGTGACGCCCGCCAGCCGGGCCGTGCACGACCGCATGATCCGCGAGGGCCTGGTCGAGGTGTTCCACGCGGCCGGCGCGGTGGTCACCGGCACCGGGTGCGGCGCCTGCATCGGGCGTCACGGCGGCGTCCTGGCCCCGGGGGAGAAGGCCTTCACCACGATGAACCGCAACTTCGTCGGGCGCATGGGCTCGGCGGAGGCCGAGATCTACCTCGGCAGCCCGGCCGCCGCCGCCGCGACGGCCCTCGCGGGGCACGTCGCCGACCCGCGGCCGCTGCTCGCGGCACTCGCCGCCGCGGCCGCCGCGGCCGCCGCGGCTCCCGCGGTCCTCGATCCGGAGGCGGTCCGATGAGTCGCACCTGGCGCTTCGGCGACGACGTCAACACCGACGAGATCATCCCCGGTCGGTACAACCTGACCATCGATCCGACCGAGCTGGCGCAGCACGCCTTCTGCGAGGTGCGGCCCGAGTTCCCGCAGCAGGTCGCTCCCGGCGACGTGCTCCTGGGCGGCCGGAACTTCGGCTGCGGCTCCTCGCGCGAGCACGCGCCCATCGCCCTGAAGGGCACCGGGATCCGCTGCGTCGTGGCCGAGTCCTTCGCGCGGATCTTCTTCCGCAACGCGGTCAACGTCGGGCTGGCGATCATGATCTGCCCGGACGCGGCGAGCATCCCGGACGACGCCGAGCTCTCGGTGGACTTCGAGGCCGGCGTGATCCGCGACGAGCGCACCGGCGTGGAGTACCGGGCCGAGCCCATGCCGGCGTTCGTGCGGGCCATCATCGCGGCCGAGGGCATCGTGCCCTTCCTGCGCGAGCACGACCTGGACGAGCTCCTGTGAGCGCCGGCGACACCCACCGCATCTGCCTGCTCGACGGGGACGGGATCGGCCCTGAGGTGGTCGCGGCCGCGGCGGCGGTCCTGTCCGCGGTGATCCCACGGCTCGAGTCCACCCGCGCGCGCATCGGCTTCGGCGTCTACGAGGAGCTGGGCACGCCGCTCCCCCGGGAGACCGTGGATGCCGTGCGGTCGGCCGACGCCACCCTCTTCGGCGCCGTGACGACCCCGCCGGGCATCCCCGGCTACCGCTCGCCGATCCTGGCCCTGCGGCAGGACCTGCAGCTCTTCGCCAACGTGCGCCCGGTGCGGGCGCGCGGCGCCTCGAGTCCCGCCCTGGACCTGGTCATCGTGCGCGAGAACACCGAGGGGCTCTACGCGGGGCGCGAGCGCCGCGAGGGCGACACGGCCATCGCCGAGCGCGTCGTCACGCGGGCCGCCAGCGAGCGCATCGTGCGGTACGCGCTGGATCTCGCCCGGGCACGTCCCCGGCGGCGGCTGACCATCGTCCACAAGGCGAACGTGCTGCGGGAGACCTGCGGCCTGTTCCGCGAGGTCGCGCTGGAGCTGGCCGCCGACTGGCCTGATGTCGAGACGAACGAGCTGCTCGTCGACGCTGCGGCCATGGAGCTGATCCGCGACCCCGGGCGGTTCGACGTGATCGTGACGACCAACCTCTTCGGCGACATCCTCTCCGACGAGGCGGCCGCGCTCGCGGGAGGGCTCGGTCTGGCCTGCTCGGCCAACGTCGGCCGCGACGCGGCGATCTTCGAGCCCGTGCACGGCTCGGCGCCGGACATCGCCGGGACGGGCGCGGCGAATCCCCTGGCGGCGATCCTCTCGGCCGCGATGCTGCTCGCGCACCTCGGGGAGGCCGACGCGGCCCGCCGTGTGGAGGCGGCCGTGGAGCAGGTGCTGGCGTCGGGGCCACGGACGCCGGATCTCGGCGGCACGGCCGGGACCGCGGAGATCACGGACGCGGTGATCGCGGCGCTCGATCGCTGAAGGCCGGTGTCCAGGGCGAGCCCGCCACGACGGTCGCCACGGCAACGCGGGCAACGCGGGCGTGTTCCCTACGGATCTCCGAGCAGCAGGTTCGCGAGGCGCATGGCCAGGCGATCCGAGGGTGCCTGGCAGTTGCTGAACACCACCACGGACAGACGCTCGTCCGGAAAGCGCACCATGCCGGCGGTGAAGCCGACCCAGCCGCCGCCGTGGTGGATGGCCTGGCGACCCCCCACCGCGTCGACGCGCAGGCCGAAGGCGTAGCCGTGGGGGCTGCCGTCGGCCAGGGTGCCGGGCGTGAGGATCAGCTCCAGGAGTTGGTCGCCGCCCTGCAGCTTGTTGTCGTCGAAGTTGGTGGTCCACAGCGCGAGGTCGCGCACCGTGGTGAAGACGCCGCCGTCGCCGACGTGGTCCCAGGTCGTGTTGGCCTTGCTCCAGGCCGCGGGGCCCTCGGTCGGGCCGGAGCCGTCGGTCTGATCGGGGCGCCCGGCCTGCGCGGGCGCTCGCGCGTAGCCGTCGGCGCGTCCGGGCACGAGCTCGGCCGCGCGGTCGTGGAAGTGGGTGTGGGTCATCCCCACCGGTGCGAAGATGTGCTCGTCCGCGAACTCACGCAGCGTCTGGCCGCTCACGCGCCGGACGATCTCGCCCATCAGGAAGTAGTTCGTGTTGCTGTAGGACCAGTTCGTGCCGACGGGGAACTCCAGCTCGGTCACGCGTGACAGGCGCTCGAGCGTGTGCTCCGGCGTGAGGTGGTTGCCCTCACCGAGACCGTCCGTCATGTGCAGGCCGATGTAGTCGGGCAGGCCGCTGGTGTGGTGCACCAGGTCGCGGAGCGGGACGACGGGCAGCTCGTCGGACAGCTCGGGCAGCCAGGTGCGGATGTCCGCGTCGAGGTCGAGCTCGCCGCGCAGCGCCAGCATCGCGATGCAGATGGCCGTGAACTGCTTGCTGGTCGAGCCGATGCGGAAGATCGTGTCGGGCGTGATCGGCGTGCCCTGCTCGACGTTGGCCAAGCCGAAGCCGCGCTCGTAGATGATCGTGCCGTCGAAGACCGCGGCGACGGCAACCCCGGGCCCGTCATCGCGGTCCCACTCGGCGAAGATCGCGTCGAGGGCCGCGGTGGGGGACGAGTCCTCGGTCGCCTGGGCCGCGCCGGTCGGGGCGAACCCGACGGCGAGCGTGAGTCCGAGCAGCAGGACGGCGGGCAGGCGCGGCATGGCGGGGCTCCGGGGGACGAGCGAGCCGGGATCGTACAGCGCTGCCTCGGCGCGACGTGCGGCGCGTGAGCGGCGTCCGGGGACGGCGCGACAGCGGCCGTCCAGGATGCGGACATGACGTGTGGAACATCGACACCGCGCTCACAGCGGGGGTCCTGGAGGGGCCCGGTGCGTCAACTGGCGACTGGCACGCCACTTGCCCGGTCTCCCCGATGGAGCCGACGCGGTACCGACGCAGTTCCGTCGCCCGCCGATCGGCAAGGAGAGACCGATGAAGAGCACAAGCCTGTTCGCCGCGTTGATCGCGGCCGCCGCCCTGTCCATGCCCGCCGGTGCCTTGCCGCCGCAGGCCGACGATGCGGCCGACACGATGCACCTCACCGACGAGCCGGGGAACTGGTTCCGCAGCGAGGCAACCGGTACGCCGCTCAGCGTGATCGGAGCCGGCGACCGCGTCGACTTCAAGATCAACAACTGCTGCACCAACACGCGGCACACGGTGACCATCCTGGTGAAGCCCGAGGGTTCGGCGGTCGACATCGACCAGGACAGCTCGCAGAAGGGCACGCTGTCGGCCGAGTTCGACCTGCCCGGCGTGTACGTGCTGATCTGCAAGGTGCACCCCTACATGACCGCGGTCGTCGCCGTCACCGACGCAACAGGTGAGATCCCTGACGTGACCGCCGGCTCGTTGCCGTACATCGGCCACCTCGGCGCGGCGTCCCTGCCGGCGCTGGACGTGCTGGCGGTCATGACCACCGTCGCCGCCACCGACGAGGACAAGGCGGCCAAGTGGGACATCTTCGGGCCGGAGGACGAGTTCCGGCCCACGGTGCCCGGCGTGGGCGAGGTCTGGATCAACACGCAGTTCGAGCGCGTGCCCGGCCAGACCGATGATGGAGGCGTGGCCAAGCCCGGCACCATCACCGTCCTCGATGCCGCCAGCATGACCATCGAGCGCGAGATCAACGGACTCGGCGCCGACGGCATGTGGAACAACCCGCACAACATGTGGGCCGACTTCGAGTTGGCCAACGTCTACAACAGCAACTGGTTCGGGAAGTGGATCAACAAGATCGACCGTGAGAGCGGCGCCATCCTGAGCAGCATCGAAGTGGGCGAGGCGCCGACCCACGTGATCACCATCCCCATCCCCGGCTCGCCCCAGCTCGGTTGGCTGACCGTGCCGCTCAGCGCGGACAAGGACATGGTCAAGGTCGAGGACGGCCCCGGCGGCCTGCAGAAGATGGACGCCGATCCGACCGGCGAGGGCAAGACCCACCCGCACGGCCACTGGCTCACCTGCGGCACCGGCGACCGCGCCATCGTGCCCAACGTCTTCAAGGGTCTGGGCCCGTTCGGTTCGATCAGCGTGCTCGACACCGAGAGCGGCGACGTGCTGGCCGAGTTCGAGTACGACGCGAACGACCCGATCAAGTCGGCGCTGCTCATGCCCATCGCCGTGGGTGAGTGCCACGTCGACGGCGTCAACACGGCCTACGTGGCCAATGCCGTCTCGGGCTTCGTGACGGTGGTGAACGTGGACGAGTTGTCGCTGGTCACCAACATCCCGGTGACGCTCACGCCGGACGGCCAGAGCGGCCTCGACCTGTTCCACACGCTGCAGGTCCCGATCCAGACGCCGGTGAGCCCCGACGAGAAGTGGGTGGCGACCGCCGTGCTCTCGCTGAGCACGGTGCCGACGACCACCGGTGAAGCCGACCACGTGGCGCTGATCGACACGCACACCAACACCGTCGTGAAGTACATCCCGACGCCCGCCGGCACGCACGGCGTGAACTGGGGTGCCAAGCTCGGCGGCGGCTACTACGCCTACGTCACCAACCAGCACGCCAACGTGCTGACGGTCATCGACCCCGACCCGAACTTCGACGGCGACGGCAGCGACAGCGCGGTGGTGGGCACGATCCTGCTGGCCAACGGTAGCGCCGGCGCCGCGGTGACCGACGGCACCGGCGGCCAGGGCATCAAGCCGCTCCCGCTCACGCACGACGGCTGGGTGCAGAAGACGGTGGCCCTGGCGGAGTCGGGCGGCACCAGTGTCGAGGTCGCCGACTGGATCGCGCTGCTGACGCACGACCAGAAGAACCCCGAGAGCCACCACGACGCGCTGCTCTTGTCGGTCGACCCGCTCGTCCCCGGCGCGTTGACCAGCTTCGAGGTGCAGGGCGGCGTGCCCGGCGAGCCGGTGCACATCCTGTTCACGCTCGCGGGGACCGGCACCGGCCCCTGCTTCGGCGTGCTCGGTGGCCTCTGCCTCGACCTGCTGCCGCCGTTCCAGATCCTGGGCAGCCCGATCGCGGATGCCACTGGAAGGGTGGCCTTCGAGGTGCCGATCCCGCTCGGGCTGCCGCCCGTGGCCGTGGACTTCCAGGCCCTGGTGCAGGCAGGACCCGGGGGCGCCGACTCGTTCAAGTCGGAGCCGGTCACGCAGGTCATCCAGTGAGCCGATGTCGGGGTGCATCCGGACACCCGGTTCGTGAAGGGCGCGTAGAATCGCCGCAGCCCCGGCCGCCATGCTGGGGGGCCGGGGCTGGCCGTCGCTCGAGCGCGAGCCCTACGCCCCCTCCACCGCCGCCCGGATCCGCTGCAGCGTCGCCAGCACCGCCGGCAGCTCATCCAGCGGGATCATGTTCGGCCCGTCCGACAGCGCCTTGTCCGGATCGGGGTGCGTCTCGGCGAACACGCCGTCGCAGCCCGCCGCCACCGCCGCGCGCGCGAGCACCGGGGCCATGGTCCGGTCGCCGCCGGTCTTGCCGCCCGCCGCCGACGGCTTCTGCACCGAGTGCGTCGCGTCGAACACCACCGGCACGCCGAAGGCTTGCATCTCGGGGATCGCGCGCATGTCGCTGACCAGCGTGTTGTAGCCGAAGCTCACGCCGCGGTCGGTGACCATGACCGCGTGGTTGCCGGTGCTGGTCACCTTGTCGATCGAGTGGCCGATGTCCCACGGGGCCATGAACTGGCCCTTCTTGATGTTCACCGCGCAGCCCGAGCGGCCGGCGGCCAGCAACAGATCCGTCTGGCGGCTGAGGAACGCGGGGATCTGGATCAGGTCGATCTTCCCGGCGGCCAGTTCGCAGTGCGCGATCTCGTGCACGTCGGTCATGACCGGCACGCCGACCTCGTCGCGCACCGCGGCGAGCAAGGCCATGCCCTCCTCGGCGCCCGGGCCACGAAAACCGTCGAGGCTCGTGCGGTTGGCCTTGTCGAAGCTGGCCTTGAACACGAAGGGCATGCCCAGCGCGTCGGTCGTGGCCTTCAGGCTGCGCGCGACGGTGAAGGGCAGCTCGTCGTCCTCGATCACGCAGGGACCGGCGAGCAGGAAGAGGGGGCCGCCGGGGCGGAGGTCGAGGGGGCCGACGTTCATCGCGGTGATTCTAGCGGGTTCGGGGCCCGGCAGGTGCACGCGTCGCGCGCGCGACGTCAGGGCGTATGCCCGCTCCAGCCCGCGTCACGCTTCCACGCGCGCCTCGTCCGTGGACAATGGCCCCTCGCGCGCCGCCCCGGATCGGCGCCGGGGAGGCCCCTTGAAGTCGTTCATCCTGCTGCCCACCGGTATCGCCGACCGGCCCGTCGAGGCGCTCGACGGCCGCACGGCGCTGGAGGCCGCGCGCACGCCGGGGTTGGATCGCCTCGCGCGGGAGGGGCGCGTCGGGCTCGTGCGCCAGGTGCCCGCGGGGCTGCGCATCGGCAGCGACACCGCGGCGCTCTCGGTGCTCGGCTACGACCCGCGCCGGCACGACGTGACGCGCGGCGCGCTCGAGGCCGCGGGCATGGGTGTCGAGCTGGCCGACGACGACCTGGCCCTGCGCTGCAACCTGATCTCCACCTACCGCGGCGAGCTGGTGGACTTCAACGCGGGTCAGATCGGCAGCGTCGAGGCGCGGCTGCTGATCGAGGCGTTGCAGGCGGAGCTCGGCGGGCCGCGCGTGTCGTTCCACCCGGGGCTCGGCTACCGCAACCTGATCGTGCTCCGCGGCGGGCGGAGTCTGGGCTTCGAGACCGTGCCGCCGCAGGAGGTCCAGGGGCAGCCGCTGGACGAGTACCTGCCCTACGGCCCGGACGCCGGCGTGCTGCGGCGGATCATGGCCGAGGCCGGCGATGTGCTCGCCGCGCACGACGTGAACCGCGTGCGCGTCGACATGGGCGAGAACGCCGCGGATCGCATCTGGCCCTGGGGGCCGGGCTGGTCCACGGTCATCGAGCCCTTCGAGCTGCGCACCGGGCGCAGCCTGGCGGTGCTCGCCGCCGTGCCGCTGATGCGCGGCCTGGGCACCATGGTCGGCGCGCACGTGCCCGACATCCCCGGCGCCACCGGCCACTACGACACCGACTACGCCGGCAAGCTGCGCGCGGCGCTGGCGGCACTCGAGCACCACGACGTCGTGCTGCTGCACGTCGCCGCCGCGAACGAGGCCTGTCACGAGACCGATGCGCGCCGCAAGGTGACCGTGATCGAGGAGCTGGACCGCTACGTCGTCTGGCCCTTGCTGGCCGCCCTGGAGCGGCGCGGCGACACGCGCCTGCTCGTGACCACCGATCACATGACCTCGACCGTGGCGCGCGAGGGCTCGACCACCCACGTGCCCTTCGCGCTGTGGGGGGCGGGGTTCGATCCCGTGCGCGCCCGTCGCTTCACCGAGGCCGACGCCGAGGCCGGCGAGCTGTGCGTCGACGAGGGCCACGAGCTGCTGGAGCTCTTGCTGCGCGAGGGCCCCGCGGGAGCGGAGCGGCCCTCGACTCCGAACGCCGCCGGCCCGTACCCTGCGGCGTCCCGCACCTCGGAGAACGAACGATGAGCCCCGGCACCGCGACCCCCGGCGAGATGGCCACCCGCTACGTGCCGGGGGAGGTCGAGAGCGACATCCGCGGTCTGTGGGAAGCACGGGAGATCGGGCGGGCCGGGCAGCGCCCCGACGCCGAGACCTACACGATCATGATCCCGCCGCCGAACGTGACCGGCGTGCTGCACATGGGTCACGCGCTCAACGGCACGCTGCAGGACATCGTCGCGCGGCACCGCAGGCTCTCCGGATACGACGTGCTCTGGCTCCCGGGCACCGATCACGCCGGCATCGCCACCCAGGCCGTGGTCGAGAAGAAGCTGTACGCCGAGGAGCAGCTCACCCGCGAGGACCTGGGACGCGAGGCCTTCCTGGCCCGGGTCTGGGAGTGGAAGGAAGAGCACGGCGACCGGATCCTGGAGCAGTTCGCGCGCCTCGGCAGCAGCTGCGACTGGACCCGCACCGCGTTCACCTTCAGCCCCGAGCTGTCCCACGCCGTGCGCGTCGCCTTCGTGCGGCTCTGGGAGCAGGGCCTGATCTACCGCGGCGCGCGGCTGGTGAACTGGGACTGCGTGTTGCAGACCGCGATCAGCGACGACGAGATCGAGCACAAGGCGGTGAAGGGCCACCTGTGGCACCTGCGCTACCCGGTGAAGGACGAACCCGGCCGCTTCGTGACCGTCGCCACCACGCGCCCCGAGACCATGCTCGGCGACACCGGCGTGGCCGTGCACCCCGACGACAGCCGCTACACCGACCTGGTCGGCAGGACGCTGCTGCTGCCGCTGGTGGACCGCGAGATCCCGGTCATCGCCGACGAGTCGGTCGACGCGTCGTTCGGGTCGGGCGCGGTCAAGGTCACCCCCGGCCATGACCCCAACGACTACGAGCGTGGCGCGCGGCACAAGCTGCCGATCCTCAACATCCTGGAGCAGGACGGCACCCTGGCCGAGGTGGTCGGGCCGACCTACGCCGGCATGCCGCGGGAGAAGGCGCGCAAGCAGGTCGTCGCCGACCTCGACGCGCTCGGGTTGCTGGAGAAGACCGAGGAGCACGAGCGCAACGTGCCCCTGTCGGATCGCTCCAAGAGTCCGATCGAGCCCATCGTCAGCGAGCAGTGGTTCGTGAAGATGCAGCCCCTGGCCGGGCCCGCCCTCGAGGCCGTGGAATCCGGCGCGCTGAAGTTCCAGCCCGAGCGCTGGACCAAGGTCTATCGCGACTGGCTGGAGAACGTGCGCGACTGGTGCATCAGCCGCCAGCTCTGGTGGGGCCACCGCATCCCCGTCTGGTACGACGCGGACGGCGAGATGGTCGCGAGCGTGGAGGACCTCCACGTCGGCGACCCGCACCCGAAATCCGGCAAGCCCATCGTGCGCCAGGACGACGACGTGCTCGACACCTGGGCCAGCTCGTGGCTCTGGCCCATGGCCACCCTGGGCTGGCCGGCCCGGACCGAGGACCTGGCGCGCTACTACCCGACGCAGTTCCTGTCGACCGCGAGCGAGATCATCTACCTGTGGGTTGCGCGCATGGTCATGGCCGGCTACGCGTTCATGGACGACCGCGACGGCGACGAGCGCAACCCCTTCGACACCTGCTACATCCACGCGACGGTGCTCGACGCCCAGGGCCGGCGCATGTCGAAGAGCGCGGGCAACGGCATCGATCCGATCGACATGATCGACCAGTACGGCGCCGACGCCGTGCGCTACTCGCTGGTCATGCTCACCAAGGAAGGCCAGGACACGAAGCTGGCGCCCGAGAAGTTCGAGATGGGTCGCAACTTCGTGAACAAGCTCTGGAACGCGAGCCGCTTCGTGTTGAGCAAGGCCGGGCGGCTGCCGGCCTTGGAACCTCTGCTCGCGGCGGGCGAGGTCACCGAGACCGAGGACCGCTGGATCCTCTCGCGCCTGGCCGCGACCACCGTCGCCGTGAATGACTGCTTCACGCAGTATCGCTTCAACGACGCCGGCAACCTGCTCTACCGCTTCGTCTGGAACGACGTGTGCGACTGGTACGTCGAGGCGGTCAAGGAGCGGCTGGAGGGCGCTGACCGCGACCCGGTGGCCGCCGCCGTGCTCGGCCGCGTGCTGACCGACATGCTCGCGCTGCTGCACCCGCTGATTCCCTTCGTGACCGAGGCCGTCTGGCAGCGCGTGCGCGAGGCCGCTGATTTCGAGTTGCCCGAGGTGCTGGCCCTGGCACCGTGGCCCGACGCCGCGGGCCTCGCCCGTGACGAGCCCGTCGAGGCGGCGCTCGAGTCGGCCCAGACCGTGGTCGCCTCGGTGCGCAAGCTGCGGCAGCAGAGCAACATCGCCGAGCGCAAGCCGGCCAGGGTGACCGTGGCCGCGCCCGACGCCGGGGCACGGACCGCGCTGGAAGCCGGCGCCGAGATCATCCGCCGCCTGGGCTTCATCGAGTCGCTCACCACGGGTACCGACCCCGAGCGCCCGACCGGCGCCGCGGCCGACGTGGCCGAGGGCCTGGAGATCCTGCTCGACCTCGAGGGCCTGGTGGACCGCGCGGCGCAGAAGGAAGACCTCTCGCGTTCGCTGACCAAGGTCGACAAGCAGCTCGCCGGCATCGACGGCAAGTTGTCGAACGCGGCCTTCGTGGCCAAGGCGCCGCCCGAGGTGGTGGAGCGCGAGCGGGCGCGGCGCGGGGAGCTGGTCGACGAGAAGACTCGACTCGAGGGGCTCATCGCGGCGCTGGGGGGGCACGCGTGAGCCGTGCGGGGTGTGGGAGGGCCCCCCCCGTGCCCAAAGGTGGACCCCCCCCAAAACGGGGGGG
>JAJDER010000117.1 GCA_029259725.1 Planctomycetota bacterium
ACAGCCGACCGCGCTCGTCGAAGGCGATCTGGACCGGGTCCTCGACCAGGGGTTCGGCGGCGACGAGTTCCACGCGCAGGCCGTCGGCCACGACGAAGGACCGCAGCGCCTGCTCGGGAGTCAGCACCGGCGCGGGCGGCACGCCCAGTCCGTCCGGCAGCGGCGTCTGGACGGTGCCTTGGGGATCCTTCTCGTCACCGGCCTGGGCGGCCACCGGCGCGGCGAGCAGCGCGAAGACGAGACTCGCCGTGAGCGTCGCGATCGACGCGCTTCGACCCGTCAGGATCCGAGGATCTCGCTGATGCCGGACTTGAGCGCCTGGTAGGCCGCTAGCGCGTCGACGTCCAGGGCGCCGCCGAGGAGCAGGTCGGTGAGTTCGAACGGGTCGGCCAGCAGATCGTAGAGCTCTTCGGTGTTCAGCTTCACGCCGCCGATGACGTTGGTCCTGCGGATGTACTTGAACCGCTCGTCACGCAGCATGCGCTTGTTCTTGGGCGGGTCCTCGAAGGCCAGCGCGACGCCGTTGCTCAGCTCCCACCCCGGGTTGCCCGCGGCGATGAACTGCATGTAGAGCGAGTACGGCACGCCGAACGGCGCCAGCCCACCCTCGATCGGCAGCACGATGCGCCCCTGCGCGTCGGTGACCAGCGTCAGGAAGACGAGGAACGGCAGCTCCGGGACGAGCGCGCCGCCGGCGAAGGGCAGCGGGTCGGCCGACAGGGCGATGGCCAGGAACGTCGGCACATTCGGCATCCCGCTCTCGAAGGTGAGCGTGGACTGGCCGTTCTCGTTGAGCCGGTCGCCGCACACGCGCAGGTTCGTGGCGCCGTTGCCGAAGCCGACGTCCAGTTGGCAGAAGGGCTGGCCGAGCGGCGTGCCGTCGGTGTTCGGGTAGTACCACTCCGAGAAGGCCTCGGTGCGGCGCGTCGGAAGGCTCGGCGTGCTGAACCACGGTGTCAGGGTGTCGCCGTCGAGGGTGGTGTGCGCCAGTTCGGTCTGGGCGTCGACTCCGAGGAGCTCGGTGATGGTGGGGAACAGATCGACCACGTGCACGAACGCGTCGGCGTTCTCGCCGGCAGCGACGTTCGGGCCGGCCACGATCAGCGGCACGTGGACGCCACCCTCGTAGACGGTGCCCTTGGCGTGGTCCGGGGAGAAGGGCGGGACCGCCGCCTGGTTCGGCGTGCCGTTGTCGCCCACGAAGACGATCGTGGTATTGGCCAGCACGGCCGGGTCCATGCTCGTGAGCAGCCGCCCGAGCTCGGTGTCGAGCGCCTCGACCATCGCGTTGTAGATCGGGCGCGGGTTGGTGTCGGGGTCGCCGCCCGTGGTGTCCACGGTGTAGAGGTGTTCAGGCGGGAGCTGGAAGGGGATGTGCGGCGCGCTGAACGCGAGGTAGCAGAACCACGGCTCGCGTGCGGTGTCGATCCAGTCCAGGGCCGCATCGACCTGCGCGGTGGTGGCGTACTCGTTGCTCGTCGTCTTGACGCCGTTGACGACGTGGTGCCACTGGTAGTAGTCGAGCGAGCCGTTCTGGTAGAGGTTGTAGAGCGTGCCGTCGTAGTGGTCGAAGCCGTTCACGTTCGGTGCGAGCAGGCCGCCGCCGACGTTCTCGGTGGACAGGTGCCACTTGCCGATGGCCGCCGTCTCGATCTGCCCTTCCGAGGCCTGCGCCAGCACCTCGGGCAGCGTGGTCTCGGCGTCGGGGAGCGCGAACGTCTCCCAGGGCTGCAGGCCGCTGCCGAGGTGGTGACGGAACGGGTAGCGGCCGGTGAGCATGGACGCGCGCGACGGCGAGCAGTTCGGACTCGCGTAGGCCTGGCGGAAGACGACGCCGTTGGCGGCGAGGACGTCGATGACCGGAGTGGGCGGTGCGTCCGGCCCGGGTGTGTAGATGCCGAGGACATCGGTGCCGAGGTCGTCGGCGATGACGAGCAACACGTTGGTCGGCGGATCGCCGCGGCCGTGTGCCGAGAGGGGCGCGAGCAGCAGGGCCCAGGCGGCGGCCAGCAACGGCAGCAGGCGGGGGCAACGGGGCCGACGACAGCGGGGGCGCAGGGGCATGGGGGGCCGGTGGAGGGGAGGGAGAGCGGGGAACCGGTCCAAGGGCCGTGGGTGCACACGGCGAAGAGGAAAGGTTAACCGTCGATCCCGCGCGCGCCAAGCCGGGGAGGTTGCCCCGGCCGCGTTGCGGAGCGGGGCCCTCGCCCGCCGGCGCGCCAGCCGACTGTTGGGACCCGTGGTACGCTCACGATCGATGGTCTGCGGCGGAGAAACGCCGGATACGCGGCTCTCACGGCACGGATCCGGGAATCGGCCGCGCGACGCTGATCGACCGACGGCCCCCGGCGAGAACCCCACATGCTCGGTACCTCCACCACCCGCGCCCTGCTCGGCATGGCCGCCCTGGCGTCCCTGGCCCCCTGCGTGTCGGCCCAGACCTTCACTTCCGTCCGCGTGACCGGCCAGATGCTCGAGCCCACCGCGCTCGCCGCGCCGACGGGCGAGACCGACCGGATCTTCGTCACCAGCAAGAAGGGCACGGTCAAGCTGTTCAAGTCCAGCACGGGCAACGTGACCGAGTTCCTCGACATCAAGGACGACGTCTTCACCGGGAACGAGAGCGGCCTGCTGGGCATCGCCTTCCATCCGGACTACGCCAACAACGGCAAGTTCTACCTGTCGTGGACCACCAACGACTCGATCAACGGGGACTCGGTGATCTCGCAGTTCAACGTCTCGGCCACCGACCCGGATCTCGGCGACCCGCTCAGCCGCGTCGACATCTGGGGACCGCTGCCGCAGGTGCACACCGGCCACAAGTCGGGCGACATCGAGTTCGGCCCGGACGGGCTGCTGTACTTCGCGCTGGGCGATGGCGGGACCAGCTTCGACCCGTTCCACAACGCGCAGAACCTGCTCGACCCGCGCGGGAGCATCCTGCGCTTCGACGTGGACCTGCCCTTCCCGCACATCCCACCGACCAACCCCTTCGTCGGTGACCCCAACGCGCTCGACGAGATCTACCACTACGGCGTGCGCAACCCGTACCGCCTGGGCATCGATGACCTGACCGGCGACATCTGGATCGGCGACGTCGGCCAGAGCGACCGCGAGGAGATCAACTTCGCGCCGGCGGGCGTGGCGCCGATCAACTTCGGCTGGCGCTGCTACGAGGGCGAGATCTGCACCGAGAAGCCGGGTTGCCCCGACTGCGCCACGCCGGGCTTCACCGAGCCGGTGCACGCCTACAACCACGACTTCGGCTTCGGCTGCGCGGTCATCGGCGGCACGGTCTACCGTGGCGACGCGATCCCGGCCATGCAGGGCCGCTACATCTTCGCCGAGCACTGCA
This sequence comes from Planctomycetota bacterium, assembly GCA_029259725.1. Classification (GTDB taxonomy): domain Bacteria; phylum Planctomycetota; class B15-G4; order B15-G4; family B15-G4; genus JAJDER01. The sequence goes on from JAJDER010000117.1 coordinate 3,356, forward strand.
CCGACCACGTCTGGTCCTTCGAGCTGGTCGGCGGCGTGAAGACCGACTTCCGCGAGCACACCGAGGAGCTGTTCCCCGACGACGGCACCTCGCTGAACTCCTGTTCGGGCATCGGCTACGACGGCGTGGGCGAGCTCTACCTGCTCGACTTCTTCGGCGACGAGATCTTCAAGATCGTGCCGGTCATCGGCTTCAAGCCGCTGTCGGGCGCGCTGGCCGGGACGAACGGCGAGCCGGTCCTCGCGGGCAGCGGCGACCTGATCGGTGGGCAGGACGTGACGCTCTCGCTGAGCAGCGCGCTGGCGAACAGCGCGGCCACGCTGGTCGTCGGACTCGATCGCGCCGACCTGCCCTTCAAGGGCGGCGTGATCGTGCCCGACCCGGCGCTCTTCGTGCCCGGGCTGCCGACGGACGGTGCCGGCACGCTGGACCTCGTCGGGCTCTGGCCCGTGGGGCTGCCCCCGGAGTTCCAGCTCTACCTGCAGTTCTGGGTCGTCGATCCGGGAGCGCCGAAGGGGTTGTCCGCGAGCAACGCGCTGCTCGCCGTCACGGCTCCGTAGGGCCGGGGCGCGGGGCGCGGGGCGCGGGGCGCGCGGCACGCGTCGACTCCGATCCAGGGGGCCGGGACCCGCGCAAGCACTGCTCTGGTCCTCCCCGACTCTCACCCCGAACTGATAAGGTCTCCGGGCCGGTGAGCGAACCCGCCGAGCCGAGACCAGGGCAGTCATGGGGAGGGATCATGGTGCGTACCAAGGTGGCCTTGGCGGGCCTCACGCTGTTCGTCGCGTCGGTGGGCTGCGGTGCTCCTGACATCGTGACCAAGCAGCGCGACTGGAGCGGCTACACCGGGCCCGGCGCCGCCGTGCTCAACCAACCCGAGGTGCCGTTGCCCAAGGTGTCCTGGGATCCGAACGAGCCGCTCAACCGTGACCTCGAGGCGTTCAACCAGGACGCGGTGGAGTACGCCGTCGGGCCGGCCACCTACGGCTGGCGCTCGATCACGCCGAAGGACGGCCGCAAGCGTCTCGACATGGCCTACACCAACCTCGGCTTCCCGCGCCGCGCGGTGAACGAGATGATCCAGGGCGAGTGGGATCACGCCGGAACCGAGACGGTGCGGTTCCTGGTCAACACCACCGTGGGCCTGCTCGGATTCTTCGATCCCGCCGAGAGCTGGGGCTTCAAGGCGCCGGCGGCCGAGGACACCGGTCTGACCATGGAGAAGGCCGGCTGGCGCGAGAGTGACTACCTCTTCATTCCCGTGCTCGGACCGAGCACCACGCGTGACCTGGTCGGCAAGATCCCCGACACCCTGCTGGACATCTCCTTCTGGATCGGCGGCTGGGTGCCCGTCTTCCTGTCCTTCAACCAGGCCAGCGACCTGGTTCCGACCTACGAGAGCCTGGTCGAGACGCAACAGGATCCCTACGTGCTGATGCGCATGGTCTGGAGCGTCCTGCGCGACGCCTCGGTCGCCGACTTCAGGTACGTGGTGGACGACGGCGTGGCCGACCAGACGCTCGAGGCCGTGTTCATGGTCCCCTCGGACCCGAACTTCTTCCGCAAGAGCACGGGCGGCAAGGTGGCCATGCCGACCACGGGCAAGCACCTTCCGTACGAGTTGTGGATGCAGCCCGAGCCGGCGCCGATGGCGTACGTGATCCCGGGTCTCGGCAGCCATCGCCTGTCCAGCCAGCCGGTGACCCTGGCCGAGTCGCTCTACAACGGCGGCTGGTCGGTCGCGGTGATCAGCAGCGCGTTCAACTTCGACTTCATCGAGAACGGCAGCAGCGCTCCCCTGATCGGATACACACCGATCGATGTGGACGACATCCACACGGCCTTCGACCTGATCGACCAGCACGTGGTGGAGACGTACGGCGAGAGCCGCATCACCGGCCGCTCACTCCAGGGCATCTCGATGGGCTCGTTCCACACCGCGTTCCTCGCCGGCATCCAGGGCATGGGCGTGGCGGATCACCGCGTCCGGTTCGATCAGTTCGCTTCCTTCGCGCTGCCCGTCTCGCTCCACCACGGCCTGACGGTCCTCGACGACTACTACCGTGCGCCCATGCAGTGGCCGGCCGGCGAGAGGGAAGACCGCATGGTGGCCACGGTGCGCAAGGCGCTCCAGTTGGGCGACGGCACCTTCCGCCCGGGCACGCCCTTGCCCTTCAGCGACTTCGAGGCCGAGTACCTGATCGGCTTCGCCTTCCGCCTGACGGTGATGGACCTGATCTGGACCACGCAGCGTCTGGACAACCGCGGCGTGCTGCTCACCGAACTCGATCCCGAGTACCGCAGCCCGGCGTACTGGGAGATCCTCGAGTACGGGTGGGCGGAGTACTTCTACGCGTTCGTGCTGCCCTGGCTGAGCGAGCAGGGCCTGGCGATGACCGAGGAGGCCGCGTTCGCAGCGGCGGACCTGCACTACGTCGAGGCCGGCCTGATGGGGAACGACAAGCTCTGGGTCTATGGCTCGGAGAACGACTTCCTGCGCCGACCCGAGGACAACGCGTGGCTCACCGGCCTGCTGCCGCCGGGACACGTGACCCTGTCGGAGAAAGGGGGGCACCTCGGCAACGCATGGAACCCGAAGTTGCGCGAAGACGTGCTGGCCCAGCTGAAGGCGCAGCTGGAGGGAACCCCAGTCCCGGTCAAGTGATCGACGGGATGGCCGCCGTGGACGAGACTTCCGGGGTACCGGCCCACGCCGGATGGAGCCACGGCCCGGCCGTGAACACGGGGACTCCGTGCGGTCGCTCCCGAATCTCCGCTCAGGAACGGAGAGGAGCGGGCGCCCCCCTGCGGCGTGGAGTTGCGCCCTTGCGGGTGAGCCATGAGCAGCAGTGACAGACCTCCGTCGGCGGACGAGCAGCCCGAGGACCGCGATCCGGTCTCGGCGATCGTGGAGGAGTTCGCGTACCTGTGCGCGGAGCGGGGCGGAGTCGATCTGGATGACTTCTGCGGGCGCTGGCCCGACGCGCTGCGGCCGGAGATCCGGCGCCGGTGCGAGGATGCCCTGGCCGTGCAGTCGTTGCTGGGGCAATCGGAGTCGCCGGCGTCGGCGGTTGCGACGCCGCGGCGGATCGGTGAGTTCGAGATCGTGCGCGAGCTCGGGCGCGGCGGCATGGGTGTGGTCTACCTGGCCTTCCAGGAGTCGCTGCGGCGCGACGTGGCGCTCAAGGTCCTCGCCCTGAACCCGGCCATCGGCGCGCGCGCCGTGGAGCGCTTCCGCCGTGAGGCGCGCTCGGCGGGGCGGCTCGTCCATCCCGGCATCGTGCACGTGCTCAGCGTCGGCGAGGCCGAGGGTTCGATGTACATCGCCATGGAGTACGTCGAGGGCGCGACGCTGGCCGAGCACCTGCGCGTGCCCGCGCGCACGGCGATCCCCGGCTGGCAGCTCGGCCAGGTCCGCGACCGCGGCTATCCGGCGCGCGTCGCGGGCCTCGTGGCCGAGGTCGCCGACGCGCTCCACTTCGCCCACCAGAACGGCGTGATCCACCGCGACATCAAACCCGGCAACGTGCTCATGGATCCCCAGGGCCACCCGCACGTGCTGGACTTCGGCCTGGCCAAGGACCTCGGGGACGCGAGCATCTCGCTCCCCGGCGACCTGGCCGGCACGCCCTACTACATGAGCCCGGAGCAGGCGCTGGCCAAGCGCATCGGTGTGGATCATCGCACCGACGTGTACTCCCTCGGCGTGGTGCTGTACGAGCTGCTCACGGGCGCGCGGCCGTTCGAGGGCGACTCGCTGGAGAAGATCCTGTTCGCGATCTCCTTCGGCACTCCGCGCCCGCTGCGTCGCCTCAACCCGCGCGTGCCGCGGGACCTGGAGACGATCTGCCAGACCGCCATCGAGAAGAACCCGGCGCACCGCTACGACGACGCGGCGGCCATGGCCCGGGATCTGCGGCATTTCCTCGACTACGAATCGCTCGAGGTCCACCCGCCGGGGCCGGCCCGGCGGCTGTGGCGCCTGGCCGTGCAGCGCCGACGGGAAGTGGTCACGGCGCTCATGGCGGCGGTGGTCGTGGCGTTGGTCGCCGGGATGATCTCGCGCGTGCGCCGGAGCAGCGACCTCGACGACGCCATGCGTGAAGTCCGCCTGGCCTCGGCGGGCGAGCTGGCCGAACAGGATGCACTCCAGTTGCGCGACCTGAGGCGGTCCCTCGCCGAGCTGCTGCAGCAACCCGATCTCGACGCGGGGCGGGCCGAGGAGCTGGCCGGCATCGACGCGCGCGTCACCGCCGAGGCCGTGGTCCGCCGCGATGAGGCCGTGACCGGATTCTACGCCGAGCTGGATTCGCTGCAGACGGCGCCGCGACCGGACGGCGTGCTCGACCTGCTGGGAAGGCTGGGAGACCTCGAACAGGCCGCCTGGCTGCTTCCGGAGGACGAGCAGATCGCGGCCCTGCTCGGCGAGGCCCTGCCCCTTCCGCGTCTCACCGTCAGGGTGGATCCGCTCTACGACGGTGCGCGCGTCTTCGCACGACTCATCGATCCCTTCACCGGCGACCTCGGGCCGCGCCTCGAGCTGGGGACCGCGCCGCTCGTCCGAGCCGTCGTGGACCCGGGCTTCTACCGCATCGTCGTCGAGGAGCCGACGATCGGGTTCGCCGAGTGCACGCGCATGTTGCCGTTGGGTCTCGAGGAAGTCGTGCACGCCTGGATCCGGCCCACGACCACCCTGGTGGCGGACATGGCCGAGATCGAGGGCGGCCGCTTCGTGTTCGGCGACGACGACGCCGGACACCTGCCGATGCAGCGCCACGAGAGGGGCATCGACGCCTTCCGGATCGATGTCGACGAGGTCACCGGCGCCGAGTACATGGAGTTCCTCGACGCGACGGGCTGGCCGCCTCCGCTGCAGTGGGGCGGCGAACGCGACCCGCGCCTGGCTGCGCTGCCCGTGTCGGCCCTGTCCTTCGAGGATGCACGCGCCTACGCGGAGTGGAGCGGAAAGCGCCTGCCCACGATGTTCGAGTGGGAGCGCGCGGCGCGTGGCACCGAGGGTCGCCTGTTTCCGTGGGCCGACGGTATGCCCGCCGTGCTCACCGACTGGGCCAATGTCCAGGTGGCGCAGGCCTCGGAGGCGGGCGGCGACCTGTACGCGGGGATCCTGCGCGACCACCTGGCCCACGCGCGCCCGCCCGGCTGGGCGCCCGCCGAGGCGGCGACGCCTGAAGGCGTGCGCGACCTGCTGGGCAACGTCTCCGAATGGACCGAGAGCATGCCGGTGGAGAGCATGCCGAACGGCACCGGCGAGCGGCTCGTCGCCAACGAGACCGAGCGCGTGATCAAGGGCCTGAGCTGGGCGGTGGGGCCGATCCAGCTTGCCCCGCGCTACGGCGTGGTGCCCACCATGATGGTCTCGCGCGGCGTCATCAGCCCGATGGCCGGGTTGCGCTGTGCGAAGAGTGTGGAACCCTGAGGGCGTGTCCTCGCGCGTGACCGACTCGGGGGTGAGTCGAGCACGAGGGGCGGCACGTGGACATCGACGACGCAAGTCACCAACTGCAACAAGGGGGGACGTATGGGCATCATCATCATCGAGGCCAAGGTCGTGGTGCAGTTCCGCATCGACGGCTTCGAGCGTGACACCTGGTCCACGGCGCGCCGACACTTCGTGCCGAAGCTCGGTCAGGAACCGGGGATCAAGGAACATCTCGACGCGTGGAGCAGCGTGTCCATCGAGTACGACGACACGCTCGACGAGCCGACGCGCCACCCGCGCGAGATCCTGGCGGAGCAGCTCGTGCTGGTGAACGGGATCCGCTTCGGCAAGCACCCCGAACTCGAATTCGGCCCGATGATCGGCGGCTGCATCCGCGTGGGGGGCGTCCATTACTGCACGTTCGGGTACCGGCTGCGCATGAAGGGTGCGGGGGACCTGACCTACGAGGATCCGACCACGCGCCGGTCGGTCAGCGTGGACATGGCGCTCTCGTGGGAGTCGCAGGGTTCCCACCACTAGGCGCGCGCGAGCGGGACCCGGCCATCCGGTGAAGTGCTACGCTGAGCCCATGGACGTGCCACGCGGACTGCCCGGAGGCGGCGCCCCGCTCGGGGGCACGGGGGTCACGGCCGCCGACGAGGTCGTGCTCACGCAGGTCCTGCTCGAGGACGAGGCGGCCGCCGCGGCGGTGGACCCGCTGCTCGCACCGGACGAGCGCGCGCGCGCCGGCCGCTTCGTGTTCCCGGTCCACGCGCGACGCTTCGTGGTCGCGCGCGGGGCGCTGCGTTCGATCCTCGGCGCGTTGCTGGACGTGCCGCCGGCCACGCTGCGTCTCGACTACGGCCCGCAGGGCAAGCCGTACCTGCCCGAGGCGCCCGAGGTGTCGTTCAACCTGACGCATTCCGCCGACCGGGCGACCGTGGCCGTGGCCCTCGGCCGCCGCGTCGGTGTCGACATCGAGGCACCCCGCGGCGTGCGTGACCCGCTGCGGCTGGCCCGGCGCTTCTTCGCGCCGGGTGAGATCCAGGAGCTCGCCCAGCTCGACGAGGGTCGGCGGCTGGCCGGCTTCCTGCACGGGTGGACGCGCAAGGAGGCGTTTCTCAAGGCCGTCGGCAGCGGGCTCAGCGGGGGCCTGGACAGTTTCGACGTGTCCCTCACGCCGGGGGTGCCGGCCGTGTTCCGTCGACTCGGCCCGGACGCCGAGGGCGCCGAGTGGCAGCTGCACGACCTGCCGCCGGCCGCGGGGTGGTTCGGCGCGCTCGTGGTGGAGGGCGGCCCCGTGCAGGTGCGACAACGGAGCTGGGAGCCCGGTTCGCCGTGACTCCGAGGGCCGGACGTGTGGGGGATGGCGGCGTCGGTGGCAGCGGCAGCGGCAGCAGCAGCGGCGGTGGCAGCGGCAGCAGCAGCAGCAGCGGCGGCAGCAGCGGCGGCGGCAGTGGCGGCGGCAGTGGCGGCAGCGGCCGGGGCCGCCGTGCCGGCCGGGAGACTCGCGCCAAGGACATCGACGCGTATCGCGAGAAGCGCGACTTCGCGTCCACGCCCGAGCCGCCGCCCGACCGGTCCACCGAGGGGCCCGGCGACGGCGAGCGCGATGCGCGTCCGGTCTTCGTCGTGCACCGACACGACGCGCGTCGCCTGCACTACGACCTGCGCCTGGAGATGGACGGCGTGCTCACCAGCTGGGCGGTGCCCCGGGGCTTCTGCTACGACCCGGCCGAGAAGCGCCTCGCGGTGCGCACCGAGGACCACCCCATGGAGTACGAGCACTTCCACGGTGTGATCCCGCCCGGGCAGTACGGCGCCGGCACGATGACGATCTGGGATCGGGGTCGTTACGAGATCCTGCAGGCCGACACGGGCCGCAGGGCCCTCGCTTCGGGCGAGGTCAAGGTGCTCCTGTCCGGGCGGCGCCTCCGCGGTGAGTGGCACCTGGTGCGCACCGATGTCGAGGCCGACCACTGGCTGCTGTTCAAGAGCCGCGATCTCTACGCCGGGCCGCCACGCGATTCGGTGCTCGGCGTGGACCTGTCCGCAGCGCTCGAGCGCGCGCTGCCGCGCACGGTGCGCCTGGCCGAAGCGGCGGGCGAGGCGTTGCTCGGCGACCCCGGCTGGGTGCACGAGATGTCCTTCGCCGGCCGCCGACTGCCGGCCGAGAAGCAGGGCGACGTCGTGCGTCTGCGCGGTCTGAGGCGCTCGCTCTCGAAGCACCCACAGCTCCACGACGAACTCGCGGCCCTGCGCGCCTCCACCGCCCTGCTCGACGGCGTGCTGGTCGCGCTCGATCCGGCCGGACGCCCGTGCCCGGAGACGCTGGAGCGACGGCTGGCCGGCGAGGCCGACGGCCCGCTCTGCTACTACGCCTTCGACCTGCTGCACTGGGACGACTTCGACCTGCGGCCCCTCCCCCTGCGCGATCGCAAGTCCGCCCTGCGCGCGATCCTGCCGGTGGGGGCGACAGCGCTGCTCTACGTCGACCACGTGGCCGGCGACGGTGCGGCTCTGCTCGAAGCCGTGGCCGACGCGGGCCTGCCCGGCATGATCTCCCGGCGCGTCGATGCGCCCTACCCCTCCGGGCGCTCGGCGGACTGGGCCTTCACGGGTGTCGATGACCGGGACCCCGAGGTCGCGGCCGCCCCCGGGACCACCCGCTCCGCGCCGCGTGCCGCGACGGTCGGAGAGGCTCTCGCCGAGCGCGCGCGGGGGCGTCGGCAGACGGTGCGCGTGACCCACCCGGCCAAGATCTTCTGGCCGGCCGAGGGGTTCACCAAGGCGGACCTGGTCGGGTACTACGATCGCATCGCCGAGACCCTGCTGCCCTACCTCGCCGATCGCCCGGTGCACATGAACCGCTTCCCCGACGGCATCGAGGGCGAGTCCTTCTACCAGCGTCAGGCCTACCACCCGCTGCCGGATTGGGTCGAGACCGAACCGGTCGCCTCCAGCCGGAGCGCGGAGCCGATCCCGCACGTGGTCTGCGGGAGCCGCGCGACCCTGCTGTGGATGGCCAATCTCGGCTCGATCGACCTGCACCCCTGGCTGTCGCGGCGCGGACATCTGGACGAGCCGGACTGGGCGCTGATCGACCTGGACCCGAAGGACGCGCCCTTCAGCGACGTGCTGGCCATCGCCCGCGCCACCGGGCGGCTGCTGCACGGCATCGGCCTGCGCCCGGTGCTCAAGACCTCGGGCAAGACGGGGTTGCACATCGTGGTGCCGTTGCAAGCCGGGTACAGCTACGACCAGAGCCGGATGTTCTGTGAGCTCGTCGCGCGGCAGGTGTGTCGTGAGCTCCCGGAGATCGCCACCGTGGAGCGCATGCCGGCGTCGCGCGGCGGGCGCGTCTACATCGACTTCCTGCAGAACCGGCGCAGCCAGACCGTGGTGCCTCCGTACAGCGTGCGTCCGGTGCCCGGCGCGAGCGTCTCCACTCCGCTGCACTGGCACGAACTCGACGGCGATCTGCATCCGTCGCACTTCACGATCCTGGGCGTCCCCTCGCGCGTCGAGCAGCACGGCGACCTGTTTCGCGGCGCTCTCGACGATCCCCAGGACCTGCTCCCCGCGCTGGCGGCGCTCGAGGCCCGGATCCGCGGTTGACGCTACTCCTCGGCGCCCTCGAGTCGCGCGCGGACCTCGCGCGCCGACAGCCCGTGCGGGTCCTGCTCCAGGTAGTGTCGCCAGTGTTCGCAGGCGCCGGCGCGGTCGCCCTGGCCGGCCAGGGTCTCGGCCAGGTTGTAGTGGGCGTCCGCGTAGCCGGGTGCCGCGTCGAGCGCGCGGCGGTAGGCGTCCACGGCCTGGTCGATGCGGCCGAGATCTCCGAGCACCACGCCCAGGTTGTTCCAGGCCTCGGCGTAGACCGGGTCGAGTGCGATGGCCCGGCGGAACGAGGCCTCGGCGGCGTCGGCGCGGCCGAGAGCGAAGAGCACGTTGCCGCGGTTGAAGCAGAGGTCGGGTTGCTCGCCGCCGAGGAGTTCCGCGTGGGCATAGGCACCGAGGGCGTCGTCGAGGCGATCCTCGGCTTCGGCACGCAGGGCCGCATCGAACCAGGCGTCGATGTCGAGTGACCTGGTGGCGCGCGCACCAGAGGCGGCGCCCGGGTCGCGGGCGGGGTCGAGGGCGTGTTCGGTGGCGCCGCCGAGGGGCAGGACCAGCGGCGGCTCGTGCGTCGGCCCGGCCTGGTTGTCACCGAACCCGAAGACGAGTTGGCCGCTCGGTTCGGCCAGACGGCCGTCGGGCATGCGCACGACCAGGGTCCGGCCGCGCTCGAGGAGTTCCAGCTGGGCGAGACTGCGGCCGCCGTCATCGAGCCAGTCGGAGAGCTGGCCCAGGCTGCGACGCAAGCGCGCCGGCGTGACGCCCGAGCGCGTCAGGTTCAGCAGCGTGCGCGCGGCGGAGACCTCGGCGAATCCGAAGAACAACAGTCGACCCACGGTGCGCGCCGGCGTGATCAGGCCCGCGTGGACCCAGCGGCGCACGCGGCTGGCGGGCACGCCGAGAATGCGGCCCAGGTGCGCGATCGTGTAGAGCCGGTGCAGGTCCGCCTGTCGGTCGTGCAGACCGAGGCGCTGCAGGAAGACCTCTTCGGGCACGATCTCGAGCGCGGCGCCCCGACCCTGCAAGTGCCGGGCCTCGCGCAGGCTGGCCGTGAGCCGGCCGTCCTCTCCGAGCGGCGGGCCGCCGCGGCCGACGACGAGCAGCGCCGTGCTGGCCGTGGGCAGCACCACCGGGCGCGCGCCGGCCCGCTCCAGCCGACGCACGGCCTCGGCCCGCGGCATCGACGCGAGACGCCCGGTGATCGCCACCTCCAGGCCCTGCCAGTCGGTCGTCGCCTTCGCGTCCGTCATTCGTCCCCGTCGATGATCAGATCCACGAACACGGGCGCGCGCAGGCGCCCCTCGCGGGTGTACTCGAGGAAGTCGACCACGCAGAAGAGACCGGCCTCCACCCAGCGGGCCCGCTCCGGACACGGCACCAGGGGCGTGCTCCTCGGTCTCTGGTCCAGCTCCTCGAGCAGCCTGCTGCGCATCGCCTCGGTGAGTCCGCTGCCCACCCGGCCCACGTGACGCAGCGCGCCGTCGGCATCCGGCGCGCCGATCACGAGGCTGGAGACATCGCCGGTGTCGTCGGGCATCCAGCCGAGGATCACCGCATGCAGGCGCCGCGTCGTCTTGACCTTGGTCCAGGCGTCACTGCGTTTCCCGGCCAGGTAGCGGCTGTCGAGTCGCTTGGCGACCATGCCCTCCAGCTCGCGGGCGGCGGCCTGCTCGAAGAAGGAGCGACCCGCGCCGACGACGCCCGACGAGAGCACGACGCGGTCGTTCTCGAAGTCACCGAGGAGCGCCTCGAGTCGCGCGCGGCGTTCGCGCAGCGGTAGCTGGGTCAGGTCCTCGAAGTCGAGGGACAGCAGGTCGAAGACCACGTAGCTGGCGGGCAGCTCGGAGGCGAGGCGCGTGATCGTCGCCGCGCCGCGGGCTTGCTGGCGCGACATGACCGAGGGGAAACTGGGTCGGTCGTCGCGCAGCACGACGAGTTCGCCGTCGAGCAACGTGCCCGCCGGTAGGTCGGCCAGCCGGGCGAGTTCCGGGTAGAGCGCGAGGCACTCGCGGCGGTGGCGATTCACGAGCCGCGTCTGATCGCCGTCCACGTAGGCGAGGGCGCGGACACCGTCCCACTTGATCTCGAACAGGTGCTCGTCCGAGTCGAACGGGCGCTTCCCGAGCACGGCGAGCATCGGGGGCACGAAATCGGGCAGGGTTCGGGGCGCGGACATCGAACCGGCGATTGTCGCACTCCGGGGTCGATCTCGTCACACCCCGCGTGTGTGCGCGGGTCGGAGCGCGGAGGCGCCGGGGGACTGCGGGGACCAGGGGGACCGACCGGGGGGGGACCGGTTCCCGTGCGGAGGGGGCCGTGGTGGCGCTCAGCCGCTCTTGCGCTTCCTGGTCGCCGGCTTCTTGCGGGAGGCGCTGGGGGCCAGCTTCGGAGACGGCTTGGTGCTCGCCGCGGTCTTCCTGGCGGGCGTCTTGCGGGCGCCGGCGCCGGCGGCCTTGCCGGTCTGCTTCGCCGGCGCAGCGCCACCCGCCGCCTGGGCCGCCGCGACGGACTGCTTGAGCGCGTCCATGAGGTTGATGATCTTCGGCTCCTCGGGGTCGGGCGCGGCCACGACCTCCTGACCATCGATCTTCAACTGGATCAGCTCGCCGAGCCGTTCGACGTACTCGTCCGTGTAGTGGCCGTAGTCGAACTCCTCGATCGTGGAGGCCTCGATCAGGGTCTGCGCCAGCGATCGCTCCTCGTCGGTCGTGTCGGCCGGAGGGGCCTCGTCGGCGAAGACGTCGGCGCCCTTCACCTTCTTCGCGACGTGCAGCACGGTCAGCATCAGCATGTCGCCGCGCGTCCGCACCAGCACGAGTTGTTCGCGGCCCGACAGGATGATCTTCCCCAGCGCGTGGACGGCGAGATCCGCCATGCCCTGCCGCAGCAGCGCGTAGGGTTTCTTTCCGGCCACGCCGTCGGGGAGCAGGTAGTAGGTCTTGCCCGCGTGGTAGATCGGATCGACCTCGTCGACCGACACGAACCCGGCGATCGACACCGAGCGGTCCGACTCCTTCCGCAGCTTGTCGAGCTCGTCCGGTTCGATGACGACGTACTGATCCTTGGCGTACTCGTACCCGCTGATGATCTCGTCGCTCTTCAGCTCGCCGTGCTCCTCGCAGATCTTGCGGTAGCGCACGCGCGCGTGGCAGTCCTTGTGCAGCTGGTTGAGCCGGATCTCCTCGGTGGTGTTGTTCGCGGTGAACGCCTTCACCGGGACCGAGACGAGGCTGAGTTTGAGGAAACCCTTCCAGCTGGAGCGGGGAGCCATGGTGATCGATCCTGCGGGTTCTCCGGGCGCGCCCGGCGGGGTGTTCGCGTGGCCTGCCACCGACGCGGCGGGGACCCGGCATTGCAGCACATCGGTGCGATCCCGGCCGGGCTTTGGCCCGGAGCCCGGAAGTCCATCGGTTCGTGCGCCGCCCGCGCTGAAGCACCCGAACAAAGAGCGAACACGAGACGCGACGCTCAGATGCGCGCGAAGAACCAGAAGAGGCCGAGCACGGCGATGGCGGCGGATCCGAAGCGTCGCAGGACCCAGGGAGCGAGGAAGTCGCCGACGGGAGTCGGAGTCGAGGGCCCGCCCGTCGTGCGCGGCGGAGCCTCGGGCGCCGGCCCCACGCGTCGGAGCACGGCCAGCGACGCGACGAGCGCGAACACGACGCCGATCTGTCCCGCCTCGACGCCGACGTTGAACGAGAACAACGCGATGGCCTGGTTCGGTTCGCTCACCAGCGACAGGCGCAGGAAGCTCGCGAAGCCGAGGCCGTGCACGAGGCCGAAGGCGAAGGCCTCGATCCAGCGGCTGCGGCCGGCGTTCGGGTGCAGTGCCGTGTCGGCCGCGACGTAGGCGATGGAGAGCGCGATGAAGGCCTCGATGGCGGTCGACCACGCCGACACGTCGACGTAGTCCAGGGCCGCGAGGGCGAGCGTCACCGAGTGGGCCAGCGTGAACGCGGTGACCACGCCGAGCAACGAGCGCAGCCGACGCGACGCGAGCACCAGCGCGAGCACGAACGCCAGGTGGTCCCAGCCCGACAGGATGTGACCCCAGCCCAGGCGGAAGAACGCGACGAAGGCGCCCTTGCCCGTCGGGTCGCTGCGCCCGCGCGGCTCGCGCGCATCGAGGCCGAACGACTCGGTGCCCTGCCCGACCCACTCGATGGCGAGCAGGTCCACGTGGTCCGGACTCGTGTCGAGGAAGAGGTCCATCTCCACCAGCAGGTCGGTGACCGGCTCGGCCGCCGCGTAGTGGAACACGGCATCGACGGCGCCGGCGGAGAAGCCGGCGTTGCCCTCCTCGAGCAGCTTCTCGGCGCGCGAGAGCGTGAGCGGCGACAGGATCAGGCGCTCGCCGCCCTCGCGGTCCCGATCGCTCCCGACGAACAGCCGGTACTGGCGCCCCAGGTAGTCGAACACCGCGTCGCGGCTGCGCTGGATCTCGGCCGGGGTGACCACGCCGTCGCCGTCGGCGTCGAGGTCGGGGATGACCTCCATCAGGCTCAGGACCTGGCACCGCTGCGTGAGCAGGATCTCGGTGCCGTCGACGCGGATGCGCGTCGAGCTGATCGAGTTGGGATGCAGCGCGACGGCGGGCGTCGGTGGCGGCTCGAGACCTGCCGGCATCGACGGGGCGAGCCCCACCAGGGCCATCCACAACAGGGCGATCACGTCAGGTCGGCCGGCCGGCGAGCGCTGGTGCTCAGGGACCGTTCCAGGTGATCCCGCACAGGTAGACCGGGTGGATCACGAACTCGGGGAAGATCTCGCACTGCGGGTTGGCGCCCTGGCCCTGCGCGGCCGCGAGCACGTCCGCGAGCACCGAGGGCAACATCTCCAGCGGCGCCTCGTTGGGCGCGACGGGGGCCGCCCACGGGTAGGGCTCGCCGGGCGTGGTGCTGTACTCGATGTGGCAGCCCATGACCCACTCGACCGGGTTCTGCTGCGCGAAGTTGACCAGGCGCTGCAGGCTGTCGACGAAGTCGAACCACTCGCCCGGCGAGAACACGAAGAGGTGCCCCGGGTAGACGATGTCGGCGGTGATCAGCAGGTGCGTGTTGTGGTCGTACAGCGTCAGGCTCACGGGCTGGTGGCCCGGCGTGCCGAGCACGTCGATGACGCGGCCACCGAGGTCGATGACCTGGTCGTCGAGGGGGAAGTTCTCGAAGCCCCAGAACTCGACCACCTCCTGGAGGGTCCAGCCGACGAGTCGCTCCACGATCGGCCGCGCCACGAACTGCTGGTCGCCGGCCGTGTGGTCGCCGTGGCTATGGGTGTGCGCGACGATGAGCGGGATCGAGTCGCGCTCGTTGCGGTCGAGCCATCCGCGGATCACGCCGAGCACCGTGCCGTAGACGTCGTCGTTCGGGTTGGACCCGGTGTCCATGAGCAGCACCTTGTCGTCGCCGAACAGCAGGTACAGGAACGGGCCTTCGCCGGTGGAGCACTTGGACTGGCGGATGATGTAGGTGTTCGGGTTGTACTCGTGCACCTGGAAGATCGGGTCGCTGCCGCAGTTGGCGCCGTGGATCCAGCCGCTGGGCGGGGGCGGGAAGCTGCCCGGTTCCGGTGGCGGGTTGCCCTCGCGCAGGGCCATGATCTGTTGCGCGACGACGGCGGGGGAGGCGCCGGCCGCAGCCTCGACCGCGCGATGCGCGCCGAAGAGGCCGAGAACGAGGAACACACAGGCGAGCAGGGCACGGGAGTTCATCGAGCGGATCCGGTCGGAGCGGGGAGCGAGGGCGGCGCGAGCACCACGCCTCGTCCGAAGTATGCATGATAAGGTGCATATGTGCGACCTCGCCCGCCGCCCCGCGGGCCGCTGCTCCCCGCCCTCTCCGTCTCCGAGATCCCCGATGCTGCCGGGCTCACAGTCTGTCCTCCGTGGCGCCCTGGCGCTCCTCGTTGGCGTGCTTCCCGCGTCCGCGCAGATCGAGCTCGGCACGCTTCGCGTCGACGACGGTTCGACGCTCGACCTGGCCGGCGCCGCCGTCGCCGCATCCGGTGACCTCGTGGTCGTCGGTGCACCTGAGGACGACGAGGGCGGCGAGCCCACCGGCGCGGCCTACGTCTACCGCCGCACGGGGACGACCCTCGCGCTGGAGCAGAAGCTCACCGGCTCGACCTCGAACCCGCGCGACGCCTTCGGCACCTCGGTGGCCGTCTCCGGCACCTGGATCGCCGTCGGCGCGCCGGATGACGACGACACGGGCCCGCAGGCGGGGACCGCGTTCCTGTACCGGCACGATGGCGTGAGCTGGGTCGAGGAGCAGATCGTGACCTCCGACGACGGCACGCAGCGCGCCGGCTTCGGGACGTCGGCGGCCATGCAGGACGACGTCCTGGTGATCGGCGCGCCCGGCGACTCCGAGCCGCAACTCGGGCGCGGTTCGGCGACGGTCTTCCGCCGCGCGGGCGGGATCTGGGCCAGTGAGCAGGACCTGATCGCGCCGGACGGTACGGGCCAGGACAACCTGGGCGCCTCGGTGGCCGTGTCCGGTGACGTGATCGTCGTCGGCGCGCCCGGCGACCAGGACCTGGGCAGCTATTCGGGCTCGGCCTACGCGTTCGGTTTCGACGGGGCCAGCTGGAGCGTCGTCGCCAAGCTCCGCTCGCCGGGCAGTGTCAACGCCGACTTCATCGGGATCTCCGTTGCCATCTCCGGGGACGTGATCGCGGTGGGAGCGTCGCAGGACGACACCGTCGCGCACGACGCCGGCGCGGTGGCGACGTTCCGCTTCGACGGCGCGAGCTGGCTCTTCGAGCAGGAGCTGATCCCGTCGGCCGGCGAGCCGAACGGTCAGTTCGGTCGCAGCCTGGCCTTCGGAGGTGAAGACCGGCTGTTCGTCGGCGCTCCGTATGCGGCCACGACCGGCACCGTCTCGACCTGGGCCCACGACGGGGCGAGCTGGAACGAACAGGCCACGGCGGGCCCGGCGGACGGGGCCGGCACGCGCGATGTCTACGGCTGGTCGCTGGCGATGGCCGACGGCGGCCTCGTGGTCGGTGCCACCGGAGACTCCGTCCAGGCGCCGAGCGCCGGCGCGGCCCACGTCATCGCCACGGACTGGAACGAACTCGCCGACGCCCTGGCGGGCACGCACGGCGACCCGCGCCTGATCGGCGCCGGTGGCCTGGAGGGCGGCGGCAACGTGGCCCTGGGACTCACCAACGCGCTGGAGAACAGCAGCGCGGCATGGGTGGTGGGACTGGCCGAGCTCGGTGCCCCGCTCAAGGGCGGCGTGCTCGTGCCCGACCCGTTCCTGGTCATTCCGGGCCTGCCTACCGATGCGTCCGGCTCGCTCACCGTGGGTGCCGGCTGGCCGCCGGGCGTGCCGTCGGGCACGATGCTCTGGTTCCAGGCCTGGGTCGCCGATCCCGCCGGGCCGGCGGGCTTCTCCGCCAGCAACGGGTTGAGCGCCACCGCGCCGTGACACGAGAAACACGGCCGGACCGGAGGTGGGACCCGATCCGACCGTGAGGGGGGTCGCGACCGGGCCGGGAACAGCACGGCGACACGGTCACGAGCGGGAGATCTGTCGCGGCTACTCCTCGTCCTCGGACGCGGTGAACGTGCTCGCGATGAGGACCAGCTTCTCACCGGGGCCCTTGGCCTTGCCGAAGCCGACACCCGGCGCGTACCACTTCTTCTCCTTGGCCTTGGGGTCGAGGTCCGTCGTCTCCTGCACGAGGATGCCGCCCTCGAACTTCTCGGCGGGCGTCTTGAACTTCACGTCCTCCTTGAGCACCTCGACGGTCTCGTCGACGAGCGGGAACAGATCCTCGGGCTTCCAGGTGTCACCGACCTCCGGGTCCGCGGGCATGAACACGGCGGGCACGAGCGCGGTCGCCGTCTCCTCCGGGTCGCCCTTCTGCGGTCCGCCGACGAGCCAGCTGCCCTCGTGGTCCTCGATCTCGCCGTCGTCGTAGTTGTCGACGACTTCACCGAAGTAGTAGACGGTGCCGTCGTCAGCCTGAGCGAACCAGTTGAGTGAGATCTCGGCCAGCTCGCCGTCCTCGAACTCGGTCTCCTGGAGCAGCGCGCACTCGACCATGCTTCCGCCCACGTCGAACATGCGGGTCTCGGTCGAGTAGAGATCGACGACGACGGTCTTCGCGCCCTCGTCCTTGCCGGTGTAGACCTTCACGCCGCCGGGCGTGAACGGGAAGAACTCGTTGTCGAAGACGAGCGGGTTGCTGAAGATCGGGCCTCCGAGCAGGGCGGTCGTGGTGGGTGCCACGGCGGCGGAAGGCACGGCGAGGAGAGCCGTGGCCAGCAGCGTGCACAGCGATGTGATCAGGGTCTTCATGGGTGATCTCCGGTACGTGTGTCGTGAACCGAAAACCTATCCCTGCAGCCGCTGGCGTTGTTCACCACAGCATGACCGGGACGTTATGCGAGGATGATGAAGGGGCCTGCCCGCATTGCGCCTCCAGCGAGACCCGCGTAGGTTTCGAGGGAAGGAAAGACCCATGCGAATCCTCCTCGTCGAAGACAGCCTACGTCTCGCCCAGTCCGTGCAAGCGGGTCTCCGCAAGCTCGGACACGCGGTCGACGTCGTGCACGAAGGTCTCAAGGGGCTCTCGTACGCACGCTTGAACCCGTACGACCTGCTGATCCTCGACATCATGCTGCCGGGGCTCGACGGCCTCTCGATCCTGCGCGAGCTGCGCGGCGAGGGGCGCGACACGCACGTGCTGCTGCTCACGGCCAAGGACACCGTGGAGGATCGCGTCGGCGGGTTGCAGACCGGCGCGGATGACTACCTGATCAAGCCGTTCGCCTTCGACGAACTCGCCGCGCGCGTGGATGCGCTCGGCCGACGCGTACGCGGCCCGTCCACTCCGGTGGTCGAGATCGGCGACCTGTCGCTGGACACCGGCGCGCGCACCGCGGTGCGCGGTGAGCGCCTGCTGGATCTCTCACGACGTGAGTACGCCCTGCTCAGGTACCTGGCGTCACGCCCGGGCGAGACCGTGTCGCGCATCGAGATCGAGGACCACCTCTACGACGAGGACACGTTGCCGCTCAGCAACGTGGTGGCCTCGACCATCTGCGCGCTGCGCGACAAGCTCGAGCAGGACGGGGGCGAGCGACTGATCCACACGCGACGTGGACTCGGTTACGTGCTCTCCGAGACGACATCGTGAACTCGATCCGGCGTCAACTCACGCTCTCCTTGCTGATCGGCTCGGTCGTCGTGCTCGGCGTGGCCGGGGTGATCCTGCACGGATCGGTGGGCGATGCGCTGGTCGATCAGTTCGACGTCGGCATGCATGCGCGGGCCCGGGCACTCGGCGCGCTCGTGGAGCGCGAGGGCATCTACGTCGAGTTCAACTACTCCGAAGAGACCCTGCCCGAGTACGCCGGCGGCGACGACCCGTCCTACTTCACCTTGTGGCTCGCCGATCTGCCCGATGCGATGACGTCGCCGACGCTGGCCGGCGTGGCGTTCGAACGCCACTCGGGCCCGACGGACGCGCCGGCCTTCTGGGACCTGGACCTGCCCGACGGCCGCCCGGGCCGGGCGATCGGCATCGATCTCCCGGTCGTGCTCGAGGACGACGACGACGACGACGATGAGGACGGGGAGGGCGCGCTGCTGGATTCGGCGACCGCGGCCCAGGCCGATCTCCACGTCACCGTGCTCGTCGCGGCCTCGCGCGAGAAGCTCGATGAACAGCTTGCGGCCCTGGGCGGCGGGCTGCTCTTCGCCGGCGCCACGGCGCTGCTGTTGCTGCTGCTGGGCGTGACCCTGGCCGTGCGCCGCGGCTTGAAGCCCATCGACCGCCTGGCCAAGGCGGTCGCGGCCGTGGACGCCACCTCGCTTTCGACACGAGTGGGTTCGGACGGCGTGCCCGAAGAGCTGCGCGCGTTCACCGTCACCCTGGACGAGCTCTTCGAACGGCTGGAGGCGTCCTTCGCGAAGGAGCGGCGCATGACCGCGGCCATGGCCCACGAGCTGCGCACGCCCATCGCCGAGCTGCGCACGGCGTCCGACGTGGCGCGCACCTGGCCCGACGACGACGCCATGGTCGACGAAGTCGTGGCCACCGCCGGCGATGTGGCCCAGCGCATGGGAGACTCGATCGAATCGCTCATGCGCTACTGCCGGCTGGAGGCGGGGCAGGCACGACCCGAGATCGAGGACGTCGCGCTGCACGCGCTGCTCGACGAGTGCTGGAAGCCCTACGCCGAACTCGCCGACGAGCGCGGCGTGCGTTTCCTGAACGAGGTGGGCGCCGACGCCGTCGTGGCCTCGGACCGCGGGCTGCTCGGAGTCGTCTTCGGCAACCTGTTGCACAACGCGGCCAGCTTCGCGTCCGGCGGTGTGATCGTGGCCGCGGTCGACCAGGAGCACCGCAGCGTGACCGTGGTCGTCGCGAACCACAGCGACGACCTCGAAGCCGGCGATCTCGAACACATCAGCGAACCCTTCTGGCGCAAGGATCACGCGCGCAGCGACGGCCGCCACAGCGGGCTGGGCCTGACGCTCGTCTCGTCCATCGCGGCCGTGCTCGGCCACCGCGCCTCGTTCAAGCTCGAGGACGGCTGTTTCAGCGTGTCGATCCGATTTGATCCAGCCGCCCCGGCCGTCCCGGAACCGTCCGAGAACGGCCATTCTCGCCAACTCTCGGCCCGGCCGTAACGTGCCCGTAATCCTCGGCGCCTCCCGGTCGGGATACGCTGTTCAACAGACCACCCCATCTCCGCAGCCCTGCCCAGGAGCCGCCTCGATGCTCACACGCACCGTCATCGCTACGCTGCTCACCTGCACCCTGTCCGCCGCAGACCTCACCGCCGGCGATCCCGTGCCGACGTTCAGCGGCCCCACCACCATCACCAACGTCTACGCGCCCTTCGAGGTCGGGACGGTGAAGGTCTTCCACGGCCGCTCCGCGGGTGAGCGCACGACCACGGTCATCGCGCACGCGGAGGACACCCGGACCTTCGTCTTCGATGGCGAGGAGGTGGTGTGCTGCATCCTCCAGGAGAAGGAGTTCACCGCCGGCGCCCTGGTCGAGATCACGACGCACTACCTGGCCCAGGACGACGCCGGCAACGTGCGCGCGTTCGGTGAGGTCTCGATCGAGATCGAAGCGGGTGTCGTGATCGGCGCGGAGGAGGACAGTTGGATCCTCGGCGGCGCGACGCTGCCGACCGACCCGGCCGGGGTCTACAACGCCGAGACGCCGCAGATGTACATGCCCGCCAACCCACAGCTGGGCGATGTGTTCGATCAGGAGGCCTTCCCGCATTCCAGCGAGAGCCTGACGGTCGTCGGCGTGGGCAACAAGGTGAAGGTCCCGTCGGGCAAGTACGGCTGGTCGCTCAAGCTCAAGGAAACCGGCGAGGAAGAGGAGGACGACGACGACGGACCTGAGTACCGTTGGATCGTTCCCGGAGTGGGCGAAGTGAAGAGCAAGTCGTCCAAGTCCAAGTCGCGCCTGTTCGACACCTCCCTGCTCCAGACCGATCTCGGCGGCTGAGCCGCAGACCGAACCCGCTCGCGCGATCCCGCGCGTCCCCGAGGAGAGTCCGATGTCCCCAGTTCGCTGGAGCACCCTGTTCGTCGCCCTGCTCGCCGGTCTCGCCGCCCTGTTGACCGGCTGCTACGGCAGTCCCGTCGCGAGCGAGGTCGAGATCACCACCGGTGATGCGGTGGTCGCAGACGGCGGCGCCGTGGCCACCCCGGCCGCCATGCGGGTCGACGATGACGACGGTGACGGCGATGACGGTGACGAGGACGAAGACGAGATCGAGGAGGAGATCGCCCTCGACGCCATCCCCGCGGCGGTGCTGGATGCGGCGCTGGCGCGCCTGCCCGGGCTGGTCGTGGAGCAGGCCGAGATCGAGCACACCTCCGCCGGCCCGATCTACGATCTCGAAGGCACCATCGATGGGGTGGCCTGGGAGATCGAGGTCACGCCCGCCGGTGAGGTCGTCGAGGTCGAGCAGGACGACGGCTGACCGGCTGACCCGCCCCTTGGTGGCGGGCCGCTGAACACCGCGAGCGGTTCCGGCTTCGCGCCGGCGCTGAGGGGCGTACACGCCGAGACGGCGTGTTCGGCCTTGACCGGGGCTTCGTCCCGGCGACCCTGGGCGGCATGGAACGCGAAACCGCCATCCTGCTCACCCTGGTGGCCTACAAGTTGGTGCTGCTGGGCCTGGGGCTCGTCGGGCGTTCGCGCACGTCCGACGCGCGGGACTTCTACCTGGGCGGGCAGCGGCTCGGCCCGGTCGTGGCCGCGGTCAGCGCGGCGGCGAGCTCGTCGTCGGCCTGGACGCTGCTGGGTGTCAGCGGGGCAGCCTACGCGTGGGGGCTCTCGGCGGTCTGGATCTTCCCCGCGTGCGTCGGCGGCTTCGCGCTCAACTGGTACGTGCTCGGGCCGGGCCTGCACCGTCTCGCGCACCGCGACCACTCGCTCACCGTCGGCGACGTGCTTGCGGGCGAGCCGGGTCGCCCGCACGCCGACCTGATCCGACGCATCTCGGCCGTGATCATCCTGGCCTCGCTGGGCACGTACGTGTGTTCCCAGATGCAGGCGGCAGGCAAGACCTTCGAGAGCACCTTCGGCCTCGGCGCGGCGGAGAGCATCGCCATCGGTGCCGGCATCGTCGTGCTGTACACGCTGCTGGGCGGCTTCTGGGCCGTGAGCCTGACGGACACGCTGCAGGGCCTGCTGATGGCCGTCACCTCGATCGTGCTCCCGTGGGCGGCGGTGATCGAGGTGGGCGGACCCGCCGCGCTGCTCGAGTCCCTGCAGGGCCTCGACATCCCGGGCTTCGCCGATCCGTTCGGCGATCGCACGCTCCCCCTGGCCGCCGGCTTCATCGCCGGTCTGCTCGGCATCGGTCTCGGGTATCCGGGACAGCCGCACGTGGTCAACCGGCTCATGGCCCTGCGGGACGACGCGGGCCGCGCGCTCGTCGTCGGCCGCCGCGTGGCCATGGCCTGGGCCGTCGTCGTCTATGCCGGCATGCTCGTGCTCGGCTGGTGCGGCCGGGTGCTGGCGCCTGCGCTGGGCGACAACGAGACCGTGTTCATCGCCGCCACGAACCTGCTGTTCCCGCCGGTCGTCGCGGGCGTGATGCTGGCCGCCGTGCTGTCCGCGGTCATGTCGACCGCGGACAGCCAGCTCCTCGTGGCCGGATCCGCGGTGACGCATGACCTGGGCTGGAAGGGCGCGACGCCGGCGGCGACGTTGCGCCGCGCCCGCCTGGTGGTGCTCGCGCTCAGCGCCGTGGCCGCCGTGGGCGCGGCGACGACCGACGCGTCCATCTTCGACCGCGTGCTCTTCGCCTGGGGAGCGATGGGCGCGGCGTTCGGGCCGCTGTTGCTCTGGACCGCGTGTCGCGGGGCGGTGCCACCCGGACGCACGGTGGTGGCCATGCTGCTCGGCGCGTCGGTGAGCGTGGCGGCGTTCTTCGTGTTCACGGACGCGGACGACAAGTGGATCGAGCGGGTCGTGCCCTTCGCGCTGGTGCTGGGAGTGATCGCGTTGGGGTGGCGTCAGCCCGCGCCGGCCTCGTCGTCTTCGGCGGACCACCAGTCTCCGTAGCGCTCGGCCATGCGCGCGTTCGTCGCGTCCGATTCACCGGGCGGGATGCTCAACGAGACCCACGCGTCGCCGGCGTGCGTGCGCGCGAGCTGCACGATCTGGCCGACGTGGTAGGTGGTGTGGTTCAGGCTGCGCAGGAGCGCCTCGACCAGCAGGTGCGGTTGGCCCCGGATGGTGATCGTGCGCTCGAGGTCGTCGGGCGTGAGCGCCTCGAGCGACGCACGGAGCACGGCCCACCCCCGCTCCCACGCGGCGAACACGTCGGCCTTGCTCTCGCCCTCGGTGGTGAACTCGGTCTCACGCTGTCGGTCACGCTTCTCGCCGTCGGTGGTGAGCACGTCACGCCAGCGTGAGCGCAGGTTGCCGCCGACGTGCTTGAGCTGCACGGCCAGGCTGTGCGGGGTCCCCGCGGGGTCGAAGAACTGCTCGTCGGTGACCTGCGCCACGGCGCTCTCGGCCATCTCCTTGAAGGCGCCGTACAGGGCGATGACCTGGATCAGGAATCGGCGGTCGTCCATCGGAGTCAGCCTTGCTGGTCGGCGGTGGGGCCGTGGATCGGCGGTAGATCGAGCACGAAACGCTGCGGCTCGGTGACGTGCGCGGGCGCGGTGCTGGGCAGGTGGGTGAGTCGCGGGAGTTCACGCGACAGGTACTGGAGCTGGAGCACGCGGCGCGGCGCGCCCGACTCGTTGCGCGTGCCACTGTGGAGCAGGTGGCCGTTGAAGACCAGCACGGTGCCGGCTGGGGTGGTGACGCGCTGCTCGTCCGGGTGGACGACATCGGGCTGGCGCATGGGCTTGCCGAGTTCCTCGAAGCTGCGGTGACTGCCCGGGACGACGCGCGTCGGGCCGTTGTCCGGCGTGAAGTCGTCGAGGATCCAGAGCGCGGTGACGACCACGTCGGGATCGCCGGGTCGTCGTGGCCGCCAGTCCTGGTGCAGCCCCTGGGCGCCATGGCCGCGCCCCGGGTCACGGCCGCTGAACTGGAACAGGCGGAACGGGCGGCCGAGGACGTGCGCCACGGCCGCCAGGACGCGTGGGTGGGTGGCCAGGCCGTCGAGTCGTGGATCGATACCGAGCAGCCCGTTGGCGTGGCGTGTCCCGTCGCCGTGGTTGGTGGGATCGGTCGATGCATCCAGCTCGAACAGCTCGCGGACGACCTGCACCTCGTCGGCGGAGAGCACGCCGTGCATCACCGCGTAGCCGGCCCGATCGAGAGCGGACCGCTCCGCGACGGTCAGCGACCCGGGACCGACGCCGCACCCGCGCAGGGCCGACTCCATCGCGTCAGATTGCGCGTCAGGTTGCACGTGCATGCCCGCATCGTACCGCCGCTCACTTGTGCTGCCAGCGGTCGGCGTCCTCGAGCACCGTGCGCGGGCCCTCGCCGTCGAGCCAGGCGCGGGCGTCCTCGTCGCCGCGCAAGGAGGCATCCCAGAAGGCCGTGCTGAGGGCGAGGATCACGCGGTGGTGGTTGGGGTTGCGTGGCTGGCTGTCGCCGGGGAGCGCGCTCTCGGTGAAGGCGGAGTGTTCGGCGCGGTCGAGGACGAGCTCGTACTTGCGGCCGGGCGGAAGCGCCGGATAGACCGCGAGGCGTGACTCGATCGTGGCCGAACCGACCATCGCCAGGTCGTGGGTGCCGGTCATCAGCAGCCAGGGGATCTCGACCGAGCCGAAGGCGGACTCGGGGTCCCCGAGGCGCGGAATGCTCGGCGACATGGGCAGCGCCGCGTCGACGCGCGGATCGGTGGAGGTCACGCGTCCACCCCACGAGGTCTGCCCGCTCAGCGCCTGGGTGGTGACCGCCCCGAAGGAGTGACCCGACATGCCGACGTGCTCGAGATCCAGGAGCCCGGCGAGCGGGTGGCCGCGCTCCGCGTTCCAGGCCTCGAGTTGATCGAGCACCGCCGGAACGTCGGCGACCCGCAGCAGGTAGTTCTCCAGACTGGCCTCACGCTTGAAGGCCCCCAGGCGCTGGAGCAGTGGCACGTCCTTCCAGATCGCATCGTCGCTGCCCGGGTGCTGGAGGAACACGCACACGTAACCGCGGGCTGCCCAGTGTCGGCCGAGGTACGCGCTGCCGTGTCGCGAACCGCCGAGTCCATGGCTGAAGAGCACGACGGGCGCGGGGGTCGCGGCCGTGCGGGTCGCCCCGGGTGCGGGCAGATGGACGAGCACAGGCACGTCGCGTTCCCGCTCGAGGTCGTGAACGACGAGTTCGAGCACGTCGCGCTGCTCGTCTTCCGCGGCGGACGCAGCCGTGACGTCCGGGAGGGCCAGGGGGTCATAGGTCGCCTCGATCCGTGACTGCGTGACGAGCGCAGCGATGGCCTCGGGCGCGAGCGGCGAGCCGAAGCAGGCGAGGGCGGCGACCAGACCGACGATCCGCATGGGGTGGCTCCCTGAGGGGGCGAGAACGGTGCCGAGGTGCGTGTCCACGCGCCTGAGGTGACACCCGATGCCGCGGTGCCCCGGTGCCGGATCTTCACGTCGGGACCCTGCGCTCACCAACCGCTGAGCAGCGACCCCACCTTGTTCGGCTTGCTCTTCGACGAGCTCCGGAACCCGGCGATCTGGACGATCGCGAGTTGCGTGAACTGCGAAGCCGCCTTGGCCTTCTTCGACAGGGGGAACGGACTCGTCTTGCCCTTGGCGAGCAGCTTGTCCCCCTGCGCCTTGGCCTTCTCGGCCAGCTTGAGCGCCTTGCCGGCGGACTTGAGCGCGCGCTCCCCTTCGGTCACGGCCTGGAAGCCGGCCACGCCGTCCGCCGCGCCGAGTGCCGCCTCGATGTCCGCGACGGCCAGCACCAGCGCCACGCGTGCATCCTCTATGGACGCGGTGGCCGTGAACAGGTCGAAGGCGAACAGTGGCGAGGCGTGGAACGCGGCGTCATACGCGCTGGAAAGGGTCGACGCGATCGACGTCTCGGTCACGCCGATGGCAGGGGACGCGCCGCCCAGGAACAGCTGGTTGACGAAGAACGTGCCCTGCTTGCCGAGCCCGTCGACGCCCCAGGCCACCGTGCGCAGGAACGGGACGCCGTCCGCGATCGGCTCGCTGTGGATCTGGATCGGCGTGTAATCGAAGGGCTCCGGGCCGTTGGTCGGGCCGGCCTCGAGGACCAGTGCAGCGCCGATGTCGCGGAACTGGAGCACGACCTCGGTGGCGCCGGGGAAGAGCGTCGGCGTGCCGAGCGGCGAAGTCCCGTCGGTGGCCTGCACGAGCGGCCCGCCGCTGCCCTCGTCGAAGACGGCCTCGAGCTTGCGGAAGGGCACGCCTCCGTCCGCACCGCCCTGGGTGTCGAGCACCAGCTCCAGGAAGGCCAACGAGGTGCCGTCCACCAGGCCCTTGGTCTTGGCCGGGTCGAAGGCGACACGGGCGTGGATCGTCGCGTTCGTGGCGATGAAGTCGCGCTCCAGGACGGCGCGCAGCGCGGCGCCGTCCTGCTTGGCCTTCAGCTTCAGGCGCTTGTCGCTCTTGCCGTCGAGCGAGGCCGTCTTCGGCGGGTATTTGCTCTTGGAGCTGTAGAGCACATCCTTGGAGTTGCCGTCGTCCTCGATCAGGACGGGCACCACCTTGGGGTTGAGATCCTCGATCAGCAGGCTGCTGGATCCGCCACCGTCGGGCGGGTAGGCGATGCACGCGGGCATGACGAGCAGCGCGAGCAGCCCGAGCAGCAGGCCGAAGGGCGCGGCGTAGCGTGCGGACGTGGCGGTCGGCATCGGGCGACTCCCGGAGGTGTGGTGTGGGTCACACCGATGCTAGGGGGCGGCGCGGACCTACGCCAGCAACTCGCCGCGCACGTTGCCGAAGACGTCCGTCAGCCGGAAGTCGCGGCCCTCGTAGCGGAAGGCCAGCCGCTCGTGGTCGATGCCGAGCAGGTGTAGCAGCGTGGCGTGCAGGTCGTGCACGTCGATCGGCGTCTCGGCGATGTTGTAGCTGTAGTCGTCGGTCTTGCCGACGACGGTGCCTGCGGCCACGCCGCCCCCGGCGAGCCAGATGCTGAAGGCGCGCGGGTGGTGGTCACGTCCGTAGTTGGTCTCGGTCAGCGCGCCCTGGCTGTAGACCGTGCGCCCGAACTCGCCACCCCAGATCACGAGCGTGTCGTCGAGCAGGCCGCGGCGGCGCAGGTCCTCGAGCAGCGCGGCCTGGGGTTGATCCACGGCCTCGGACTGTGCCTTGATCTCGGTGGGCAGGTTGTTGTGCGCGTCCCAGCCGCGCATGTAGAGCTGGATGAAGCGCACGCCGCGCTCCGCCAGTCGGCGCGCCAGCAGGCAGTTGGCGGCGAAGGTCCCGGGCTTGCCGACCTCGGGCCCGTAGAGTTCGAGGGTCTTGGCGTCCTCGTCCGAGAAGTCGACCAGATCCGGCACCGACATCTGCATGCGGTAGGCCATCTCGGCCTGGGCGATGCGCGCCTGGATCTCCGGGTCGAGCGAGCGCGCCAGCTCGCGCTCGTTGAGTTCGCCCACCAGGTCGAGCATGCGGCGACGGTCCGCGCGGGTGACGCCCGGCGCGTCCTTGAGGTACAGCACCGGGTCGCCGGTGCTGCGCAAGCGGCAGCCCTGGTGCTCCGCGGGGAGGAACCCGCTGCCCCAGAAGCGCGAGGACAACGCCTGCATGTTGCCGAAGCCCTGGGTGATCAGCACCACGAACGCGGGCAGATCCTGGTTGCTGCTGCCCAGGCCGTAGCTGAGCCAGCTGCCGAAGCACGCGCGCCCGGGCTGCTGGTTGCCGGTCTGGAAGAAGGTGATCGCCGGCTCGTGGTTGATCGCCTCGGTGTGCATCGAGCGCACGTAGCAGATGTGCTTCGACATGCGCCCGGTGTGGGGCATCAGCTCGCTGACCCAGGCGCCGTCCTGGTGGTTCGCGTGGCGGGAGAACTCGAACACCGACGGCGCGACGGGGAACCGCGACTGCCCGCTGGTCATGCCGGTCAGGCGCTGGCCCTGGCGGATGGAATCGGGCAGGTCCTCGTCGAAGCGCTCGCGCAGATTCGGCTTGTAGTCGAACAGGTCGAGCTGGCTGGGCGCGCCCTCCATGTGCATGTAGATGACGCGTTTCACCTTGGGCGCGAAGTGCGGGGCGCCCAGGGCGCCGGCGCCTGGCCGGGCGCAGGCGTGCCCCGCGCCGTTTCCTGGGCCGGCGGGGCCGCGCGCGAACGGCTAGGCCGCCCCGAGCAGCGAGCCGAGGGCCGCCGTGCCCAGTGCGCCGGACAGACCGCCGGCGGCCGCCTGGAAGAAGCGGCGACGGGTCATGCCGAGCTGGCGTTCCTGCAGCGGATCCATGGTCAGTCCTGGGTCACCGTCTCGTGGAGGTTCAGCACGGCACTGGCCAGCATCGTCCACGCGGCCAGCTCCGCCCGGCCGGCGCCCATCGGCACGGGTGCTTCGCCGACTTCGAGCAGCGCGTTCGCCGCGTCGAGGTCCTCGGCATACCGCGCCCGGTAGGCGGCGAGGGCGTCGCCGAGCAGCGCGAGTTCGTCGCCGTCCGGGGTTCGCGACGTGCACGCCCGGAGCAGCCAGGCCAGGCGGTCGTCGTCCGCGTCGATGTCGCCGCCGAGCTGCAGCGCCCGCGCGGCCAGGGCGCGGGCGGCCTCGACGAACTGCACGTCATTCCAGAGCACCAGCGCCTGCAGAGGCGTGTTCGTCGGGCTGCGGCGGATCACGCACGACTCGCGCGTCGGGGCGTCGAAGGTCTGCAACGAGGGAGGCGGTACCGCGCGCTTCCAGTAGGTGTAGAGGCTGCGGCGCCACAGCTCGTCGGGCTCACCACGCA
Organism: Planctomycetota bacterium; assembly: GCA_029259725.1. Taxonomy (GTDB): domain Bacteria; phylum Planctomycetota; class B15-G4; order B15-G4; family B15-G4; genus JAJDER01. The sequence continues at coordinate 31,748 of JAJDER010000117.1, forward strand.
TGAACGTGCGCGTGTTCGAGTTGAGCATGGACACTTCCTGCCACAGGCCCTCGGGCTGGTAGGGCTTCACCGACGGGCCGCCGAGGACCTCGATCAGCAGGCCCGAGGTGGACAGGGCCAGATCGCGGATCTGCTCCGCCTCGAGCCGTCGTCTCGGATAGGCGGCCAGCCAGCGGTTGTCGGGGTCGCGAGACGCGAGGTCGGGACGCGCGGCCGAAGACTGTCGGTAGGTGTGGCTGGTCACCATGAGGCGCAACAGTCCGTGCAGGTCCCAGCCCGATTCGCGGAACTCCACCGCGAGCCAGTCGAGCAGCGCGGGGTGGCTGGGCCAGTCGCCCTGGTGGCCGAAGTCCTCGGCCGTGCGCACGAGGCCGTGGGCGAACAGGATCTGCCAGAACCGGTTCACGGCCACGCGCGCGAAGAGCGGGTTCTCGTCGGCGACGAGCCACTGCGCCAGGCCGAGACGATCGCGCGGCGCGTCCTCCGGCAGGGCCGGCAGGAACTCCGGGACGCGGCGGTCGACGGGCCGACTCTCGTCGGGGTGGTCGTACTGCCCGCGCATGAGCACGTAGGTGGGCTTCGGCTCGTCGCGCTCCTGCATGACCATCGAGCGTGGAATGGAGGAAGACACGGTGGCCCGCTCGGCCTCGACCGCCACACGCTCATCGTCGAGCGCGCGCCAGTCCTCGAAGAAACGCCGGCGCCAGGCCAGGGTCAGGTCCGCCTGTTGGACCTCCGAGAGGGCCTCGTCCGGCAGCAGCATCGACGGGAGCTCGCCGACCATGACGTGCTCGGCGGGCCGCGGCCGGAACGCGTAGCCGCCCGGACCGCCGGTGTTGATGAGCTTGTAGACCAGCGCATTGGCGCCGGCGCGCAGGGGGAGCGTGGCTTCGTCCTGGTCCATCGCCACGCCGCGGTCCACCCGGTTCTCGGCGACCAGCTCGCCGTTCAGGTAGAGCTGGAACCCGTCGTCGCTGCCGAGCGACACTTCCAGCTCGCGCGCGTCGGGCGACCACAGCGTGCGCCCGACGTAGCCCGCGCCCGGATCGTCGAACAGCGTCACGGTGCGGTCGTCGGCGAGGGCGGCGTCGAAGGTCCAGGTGGGCTGTCCGTCGCCGAAGGTGTCGCGGGCGTCGACGCGCGTCAGGGTCTCGGGTCCGAAGGCGACGTCATAGGCCGCGTCCCGCTCCCCGCCCTCGACGCGGAACGGCTGCGCCTTGTACCAGCGCCCGGCGGCCACTGGCAGCTGTGACGTGCCGCTCATGGGCGAGACGCGCAGGCGCACCCGACCCAGCGAGTGCTCGCTGTAGACCGAACGATGAGCCAGCGTGATGCGCAGGTCGGTGCCGCCCTCGAAGCCGAAGCTCTCCTCGGCCAGCAGCAGCAGGTTGCGCTCACCGGCGTTCGCGTTGCCGTCGGCGGCCCAACCCAGCGTGTCGGTGCGGTCGAGGACGTTGCCGGCCTCGAAGTCGCCGTTGGTCTGTCGATGGTCGGACCAGGCCCAGATCAGCGGAACCTCGGTCCACGGCGCGCTCCCGTCGCTCGGACGCGCCTGCACCTCGATGCCGGTCACCACCGCGTTGCCGTGGCTCGCGCGTCCGGCGCCCTGCGACTCGATGTCGGGCGTCCGCAGCGCCTCGACGAGGATCGCGCGCAGAGCGTCGGCCTCGCTGCGCAGCTCGAGGGTGTAGTCCTCGAAGGCGGGCATGCGGCCTCCGGCCAGGATCGACCCGTCGTCCTGGGTCGTCAGCGACACGTCGTCCTCGGACGACCACGCGGCGAGCACCTCGGGCAGGCTCCAGTCCAGGCCGGCGCGCGCGGCGGCGTTGGCGATCGACTCGGCCCGGCGCTGCTCCTCGCCGGGCAGGGGCTCGTCGAGCCGGAGCACGAGGTCGGCGTGCTGCTCGTCGAGAGCATCCAGCTCGGCCAGCTGCGCGGGGCTCGGAACCTCGATGAAGGGCTCGTAGGCGCGGTTCGGGTCGTCGGTCTGCGTGTAGAGCCCGGGCTCCTCGATCGAGTTGAAGAAGGCCATCATCCCGTAGAACTCCGCCTGGCTCAGCGGATCGAACTTGTGGTCGTGGCAGCGTGCGCAGCCCGTCGTGAGCCCGAGGAACACGGAGCTGGTCGTGACCACCCGGTCCGCGGCGTACTCGACCAGGTACTCCTCGTTGATCGCGCCGCCCTCGTCGGTGATCACGTGGTTGCGGTTGAAGCCGCTGGCCACGATCTGGTCCGTCGTCGCGTCGGGCAGCAGGTCGCCGGCGATCTGCTCCACCACGAAGCGGTCGTAGGCCATGTTGTCGCGGAACGCGGCCAGGACCCAATCGCGCCAGGGCCACATCTGCCGGCCGTTGTCCATGTGGATGCCGCTCGTGTCGCCGTAGCGTGCCGCGTCCATCCACGGCGTGGCGAAGCGTTCGGCCATCCGCGTGCGGTAGGGCTCGGTGCCGAACAGGTCGTCGACGACGCGCTCGTAGGCACCCGGCCGCGTGTCCGCCAGGAAGGCGTCCAGCTCCTCGACCGTCGGCGGGAGTCCGGTCAGGTCGAGGAAGACCCGGCGCAGGAGCGTGGCGCGATCGGCGTCGGGAGACGGTGCGACGTCTTCACGTTCGAGGTTGGCGAGGACGAAGGCGTCGATCGGGTTGCGGACCCAGGCGGCGTCGTCGGGCGCCGGGGGGGCCGGCCGCGCGGGCGGGACGAACGACCAGTGCTCCTCGTACTCGGCGCCCGCGTCGATCCACCGGCGCAGCGTGTCGAGCTCCTCTTCGGTGAGCGCGCGTTTCTTCGCGTCGGCCGGCGGCATGGCGTCGTCGGGGTCCTCGGTGGTCAGCCGGCGCCAGACCTCGCTGGCCTCGGCATCTCCGGGAACCAGGGCCGCGTAGCCGCCGCGATCGGCGTGGGCCTCGGTGGGCAGGTCCAGGCGCAGGTCCGCCTGGCGCGCGCCGGAATCGGCGCCGTGGCACTGGAAGCAGCGGTCCGAGAAGATGTGCCGCACGTCGCGCCCGTAACGCGGCGCCACCGGATCCGTCTTGGGGTCGGTTGGCGGGGCGGTGGTCGGGTCGCCGGGACGCGGCGTGGCGACGGGGTCGGATGCAGCCGGGTCGGACACGAGCACGGCGGCCAAGGCGAACGCGACGCGCAGCACCGCGCACGCGGAGCGTGGGGACGGCCGAGGCGGGGACGGCCTCGGGCGCTCGGGGGAGGCGACAGTCGGGCGAGTCACGGTCCCAGCATCGGTGGAGACGGCGGCCGTGGCAAGCGCGGGCACGGGTCGGCTGTATCTTGGGGGTCTATGTCCGACGAGGACCTGTTCGACCGCTCTCTCGATCAGGCGTTGGCCGGGGACTCCGAGAACCCGGACGCGTTTCTCGCCCGGGCTCCCGGCTCGGCGAGGACCGCCTGATCGGGCCACTCGGTGGAGGCGGCATGGGGTTCGTCGTCGTCGCCGAGCACGAGACCCTCGGCCGGCGCGTGGCGCTCGTGATTCTCCGGCCCGAGCTCGTGGCGTCGGCCACGGCCGTCGAACGTGTCCGGCGTGGCGCGTGCGCGGTCGCGAAGCTGCGGCAACCGGGCGTGACGACCGCAAGACCGAGCGCGCCATCACCGTACCGCCGCCCGTAACCCCGCCGTAACCCGACCCGCCGCGCAGCGCGATAGTCTTCCGTGAAGAACGCGTTGGCCGCGGATGAAGGTCTGTCGAGATCCCCGGCCGCCCCCCGCGTTCAGCGAAGGCGGAACGATGGCCGGCAAGACTCCAGACACGGGGTTCGACACGACGTTGACGTCACGGTACGAGTGCAAGTACCTGATCGACGAGTTCACCGCCGCCGCCCTGAGGCGCTACCTGGCGAGCCACGCGAAGCTGGATCCCTACTCCGCGGCGTCTGCGGATCACCGCTATCGAGTGCTGAGTCTGTACCTCGACACCCCGGGCCTGCGGCTCTACCGGGACACGGCCCAGGGTGTGCGCAACCGGTACAAGCTGCGCCTCCGGTACTACGCCGAGGAGGGCGACGGCCCGGTGTTCTTCGAGGTCAAGAAGCGTGCCGACGTGATCGTCCGCAAGAGCCGCGAGCTCATGAGTCGAGAGCAGGCCCAGGACTTCCTGCTGCACGGGTCCTGCCATCGGAATGCCCGGAACGGGGATGACCTGGACCAGTTCCTGGATCGCTGCCGGGAGATGGGGGCCGTCCCGGCCCTGCGCCTGCGCTACTGGCGCGAAGCGTGGGAGTCGCGGGCCTCCGACCCGGTGCGGATCACCTTCGACACCACGGTCGAGCACTGCATGCTCTCGGCCCCCGGCCTGGTGGAGACGCGCCCCGCGTGGCGACGGACGGGCTTCGGCGCGCCCGTGATCCTGGAGGTCAAGTTCACGGATCTGCGGCCGCGCTGGCTCGACCAGATGCTGCAGCACTTCAACCTCGACAAGGTCTCGGTGGCGAAGTACGCCGAGTCGATCGAGGAGATCCTGCGGGCAGGGCGCCTCTCCGTGCTCGAAGCCCGCATGGGACTGGGGCTGCACGGTCTCGACGGGGGCGCCACGGCGGTTCCGCGCGGGCGGGCGTCGTGAATCCGCTCGACGACCTCTTCGCGCGCAACCCCGGCCTGGCGCCGGACATGGGCGCGCGCGCCATGCTGCTCTCGCTGTTGCTCGCGTTCGTGCTCGGTCAGCTGATCGCGTGGGTCTACAAGCGGACCCACAGCGGGCTGTCGTACTCACGCTCGTTCACCGAGAGCCTGGTGCTGATCACGATGGTCGTGTCGCTGGTGATGTTCGTGATCGGCGACAACATCGTGACCGCGTTCGGGCTCATCGGCGCCCTGGCGATCATCCGCTTCCGCAACGTGCTCAAGGACACGCGTGACACGGTCTTCGTCTTCATCGCGCTCGTGCTCGGCATGGCGCTCGGCTCGCAGCGCCACGGCCCGGCGATCCTGGGCACACTGGTCCTGCTGGGCGCGACGGTGTACCTGCACTGGACGCGCTTCGGGACCAACGGGTTGTTCGACGGCCACCTCAGTTTCCGGGCCGGAGAGCACGTCCAGGAGAGCGAGACGCGCGCCATCCTGCAGCGCTTCTGCCGGCGCTTCAACTCGCTCAGCGTGCGCCGTGGCCAGGGCGTCACCGAGTACGTCTTCGTGGTCAGCCTGCGCGACACGACGCGGGGCCACGAGATGTTGCGTGACCTCGAGACGTTGGATGACGTCGGTCAGGTGGCGCTCGTGCTCCAGGACGAGTTGTCGGAGGTGTGAGCGTGGACATCCGAGGCGAGATCTCGACGCCCCTGGGGCAACGGCTGAGTCGCGCGCGCGTGGGATCGCTGCCGCTGCTGGTCTGGATCGGCGGCGTGTTCCTGGCCCTGGATCTCTGGCTCGACGAACCGCGCACGTCGACCTACCACGGCCTGGCCCACGTGGACGAAGTGGCCGTGTCGTGCCCCGTCGACGGGCAGCTCGTGCGCCTGCTCATCGGTCTCTATGACACCGTCCAGGCCGGGGATCCGCTGGCCACGCTCGACGACGCCGGACTGCTGGCGCGCATCGAGACGGCGCGCGCGGAGCTCGGACAACTCGCGGCGGAGCTCGAGGCGCAGCGGGCACGGCTGGAATTCGAGGACCAGATCGCGCGCGCTGAGGTGTCCGCGACGGCCCGCCTGGAGTACCCGGCCGAACTGCGCGCCTTCCACGCCGACGAGGCCCGCCTGGAGCTGGAGCTGTTGCAGACGCGGCTCGACATCGCCACGAGCGAGCTGCGCGCCGACCGTTTCGAGGTCGAAGTCCATCGGTTCGAGACCCTCGTCCGGCAGGAGATCGCGACGCCGGCCGAGACCGAGGACCTCGTGTTGCAGCATGAGATCGAGCGTCAGCGCATCGAAGGCCTGCGTCGGATCGAGACCGATCTGCTGGCCGACCTCGACGACGCGCGCGCTCGTCGACGGGCGCTGGCGTCCGGCTACCAGGCCCCGGCGGGCGGCATCTTCGCGCCGGCCGGACTGGAGGCGCGGCTCAGTGGCTGGAAGGCCGCCCTCGTCGTGCAGCAGAAGCGTCTCGATGAGCTGGACCTCCTGCGCCGCGCGCACGTCCTGCGCGCGCCGGTCTCGGGGCGCGTGGCCACGCTGATGGCTGACGAGGGGCGCTACCTGCTGGCCGGGGAGACCGTGCTGCTCCTCGTGGATCCCGAGACCACCGCGGTGGCGCTCTGGCTGCCGGAGGCCACGCGGGTGCAGCCGCGTCTCGGCGATCGGTTCGTCGTCACGCACCAGCTCGACCCGCGCGAC
>JAJDER010000118.1 GCA_029259725.1 Planctomycetota bacterium
CCGGGGGCACCCCCCGGGTGGTGCGGCTGCCCCGCCCCCTCCGGGCGCTAAACGACCCGCTCACGCACCCCCGACCCGCCCCTCCGCCCATGCGTGGTCTTCGGCCGCCGTAAGGGGACGTCACTCCCTCACCGGACGCCGCCGATAACCGTCAGCTGTTCAACCGCTTGAACAAGGCGCGCACCGCCGCCGTGTCCGGCAGCTGATCCGGCGGGCCGGACGGCTGCAGTCCCGCAGCGGCGGCGAGGGCCTGCAGCACATGCGCGGCGAGGCGCTGCTCGCGCTGTGGTGCGTCCCGCGAGAGCCACGCCTCGAGCGTGTCGAGATCCCGACCCAGGGCCGGGATCACCGAGTGGTCGCCGAGCCGCAGCAGCATGGCCGCAGCCATCAGGCGCGTGGCGGGATCGGCCGAGGCGAGTTCGGCCCGCGACTTGGCCTCCAGGCCATCGAGCACGGCGAAGTCGTCGAGGGTGTTCTCGTTCGGCGGGTCGACACTCCAGGTCGGGTCGCCATAGAGCAGGTGCGCGGGCCAGAGCAGGCTGTCCTCGCCCCAGCGCTCGAGGATCGCATCCTGTCCGGCCGCGGTGGCGCCCCCGATGGCCACCCCTCGGCCGAGCGCCTGGTAGAACGCGAGGGCGAACGCGCGCGCGACCTCGTCGCGGACTTCCCAGAGCGTCCCGACCACGTGCCGCACACCGCTCATCAGGAACGACGCGGCGATCCCCGAGACGGCTCCGAGCGGGTCGGTGCCCTCCGAGAGCTTGACCGTGTCGTCGGCCGAGCCGCACCCGTTGAGGAACACGAGACCCGGAAAGTCGATGCGGCCGCGGAGCTGGTCGAGCAGCTTGGCGCTGAAGGCTCCGTCCGCAAGCCGCAGACTGGCCGCGCCGCGCCGTGCGTCGGCGTGGCCGGCGAAGTGCAGGACGTCGTGGCGGCCGAGCGCGTCCCGCAACTGACGCGTGGTCACGCGGCCCATGAGCGTGGTCACGTCGCGCACCGAGGGGCTGGCCTCGAGGACCTCGGCCAGCTCCTCGGCTTCGGTGCGCGCCGCCGGAAGGTCGCCACACGGGTCGGCCACGATCAGCACCGACAGCGGCGAGCGCATCGACCGCTGCATCGCCACGGTGGCGGTCGTCTCCATCGAGACCACACGACCGATGCGGAAGCGCCGCCCGAGGAAGGCGTCCCCGTCGTGAAGCAGTTCCCACGGAATCCCGACGAGCTGCCGATCGAGGTGCAGCAGCAGGTTCGGCGCCGCGGCCTCCTCGAGCTTCTCCTTCAGGAACGCCGGCAGGAGGTCCACGTAGATGGCCTGCCCCGCCGCTTCCAGTTCAGGCAACAGTCCCGACTCCCCGGCGTTCGCCCGCGCGAGGATCGAGAGGATGTCCTGGGCGCGCTCGGCGACGAGCTGACTGTGGAACGGACACGTCCGCGAGGTCTTGATCGTGCTCTCGAGCACCGAGCCCTGCTTGAAGGGGGTGACCCGGATCGCGTCCTCGGACTGCCACAGCACCTGGAGCGTGAACTTCTGGTCGCCGGTTCCCATCAGGTCCTCGATCGGGAGCGACAGGTTAGCGGACGGAACCGCCGCGGGTCACCGATCGCGCGAGACCGCGGGTTCCGACGAGAGGTCCGCCGGCTACTGCGGGAGCAGGGCGAAGGGAGCCGACGGGTCGGCGATCACATCGACGCGCCGCACCTCGCGCGTCTCGAGGTCGACCAGCCAGACCAGGCCGGAGGGGTCCCCGAGCAGCACGGCCAGCGGGAAGCCCCCGGTGACCACGCGATCGGCGGGCGGGACGCCCTCGACGAAGGTCGTCAGCCCGATCACGGGCTCGAAGCGGTCGAGATGCACGAGCCCGGCGTCGTCCCGACGCAGGAGCACCGCACCGCCCGCGTAGGCGGCGGCGTCCAGCCAGGTCCCCGGGCCCTCGACGCGGCGTGTGACCAACCCGTCCTCGATGACGTGGAACACCCCGGCTGCGGCGGGAAGCACGAGGGCCACCTCCTCGTCGAGCACCACGATGCGGCCGGGATCGATGTCGAGCGGCTGCACGTCGAGCCGGCCCGAGCGCAGGTCGAGCACGGTCAGCGTGCCCGCGCGGCCATCGAGACTGCGCGTCGTGACCAGCAGCCGCGAGCCCTGGAGCGCCATGTCGGCGATGGCCAGGTCTCCGCCCCGCCCGGCGGTGAAGACGTTGGGTGAGCGGCGACCGAGCAGATCGATCTCGCGAACCAGCAGGTCGTCCTCGGCCACGAAGGCGGTGAGTCCGTCGGGCATGACCACGCTGCGCTCGCCGACGACCGCCTGCCCCATGGGCTCGAGCGGCAAGGGCTCGCCCACCGGGCCGTTGTCGCCGAGGAAGAGCAACCGCCCCGCGGGCGTGAACGGCTGGCCACCCGGTCGAGCGAGCACGAACGCCGCGCCCTGCCCCTTGCTGGCGGCCAGGGTGTCGGACGCCGGGTCGATCCGGTGCGTCGCGAGCGGCGCCCCAGCCCACGAGCTGGTGGCCACGACCTCGAGCAGTCCGTTCTCGCGCAACACGTAGGCCTTGCGCCCGTCCGGCGACACGGCCAGGCCGTCCAGGCCGCCCGCGCGGGGCAGCGGCGGCACCAGGACCGAACCGGAGGCCAGGTCGATGCGCTCGTACGACGACGCCGAGGGCACGACCACGGTGGGTCTGACCACGCGCAGGATCAGCTGCTCGCTGACCGCGCCGGTCGCGACGTCCTGCACGAACATGTGCAACTCGGCACGCGCGTCGGCCGCCGCACGGAGCTCGGCGGCCATGACCACGGCCCCGAACGAATCGACACGCAGCAAGGCCTCGAGAATGGGCCCATCGGGCGTCCACGGGTTGCGCGCCTCGTCCTGCCCAGAAACGGACATCAAGAAGGACGGTGGCCCCTGAGTGATGGTCACCAGGGCCAGCCCATTGGGTTGCAAGCCCTCGACCACCACGGTCAGCGTCGTGCCGGCCACGGGGAACGAGTGGTGGATCACCGGATCCCCGGCCTGGGCGGTGACGGGCACGGCCAGCACCCCCAGCACCAGGGGCGCGAGACGGGCGGCGATCCGGGCGACTCGTCCGATCATGATCCGCAGGATACCTCTCCTCGATACGGGCTGTTGGCCCGGTTGCCGCCCGATCTCCGGGCTCGGCACCCCTGGAACCCGGCCACGCCCCCGAACTGACGGCCGCAACCCGCCGAGATCACCTCGGCCGCCGGGCGCCCGGCCTTGAGCCGCGCTGAGGGATCGTGGCGCGATCCGCCGCTTCAGGGCCGAACCTCAGCCCGGGATCGGGCCCTCTTTTATTCGGTGATGCGCTGGGGCCGCTGCGGGTCGTTGGCCACTGCCGTCGCCAGACGCCCCACCAGGTCCACCATCCGGCCCAGCTTGGGCCGATCGATCTTGTCCGCCGTGTCGCCGGGCTGGTGGTAGTCCTCGTGGACTCCGGAGAAGAAGAAGACCACCGGGATGCCGACCTTGCTGAAGTTGGCGTGGTCGGAGCGGTGGTAGTAGCTGTCGACCTTCTCGAGCTTGCCGCCCTCGGGGCCGACCTCCCAGACCACGTCCATGCCGGCCGTGGGGCCGATCTCGCGGGCGCGGGTCACGAGCGTGTTGTACTCGCTGTGCTCCGGCGACGGCGTCGCGCCGATCCGGGTCGACGCGTTGCGCCCCACCATGTCGATGTTGATGTCGGCGATGACATCCTCGAGCGGCACCGTCGGATGATCGACCCACCACTCGCTGCCCAGCAGGCCCTTCTCCTCGCCGGACACGGAGAGGAACAGGATCGAGCGACGCGGCGCGGGCATGCGCGCCATGACCTCGGCCGTCGTCAGCAGGGTGGTCGTGCCGGACGCGTTGTCGTCGGCGCCGTTGTTGATCGCGCCGTCGGCGCCGCGACCGATGTGGTCCATGTGCGCCGAGAACACCACGTACTCGTGAGCCAGGTCGGGATCGCTGCCCCGGATCATGCCGGCCACGTTGTAGGCCGCCAGCGCCTCGGAGGCGACGGGCGCCTTCAGGTCGAGGACGACGCCGGGGAGCACCTCGCCGCCCAGGCCGGCCTCGCCGTCGCGGCGCGCCTTCTCGGCGGCGACATCGATCCCGGCTAGCCCCTGCAACGCCGCCACCGCGTCGGGGAGCAAGGTCACGTAGGGGAAGCCGTTGCCGCCGTCGGTCGCCGGCAGGCCCAGCGAGCGTCGCTCCGCCGAGCGCCGCAGCCAGCCCAGCGTGGACCGGGTCCGCGCGCTCTCCATGTCGGCGATGACCACCATGCCCACGGCGCCGGCAGCCTGGGCCGCTTCGCGCTTGGCGCGCCAGTTGCTCCACTCGGAGAGGTCCTCGCGCTCGGCCGGATAGCTGTCGAACATCAGCGCCAGGTGCCCGGTCGCATCGACGCCCGCGTAGTCGTCGATGCCCTTCTCCGCAGCGACGATGCCGTGGCCGACCAGGACCACCCCCGCACTCAGATCGAAGCCGTCGCCGGTGGCGCCACGCACGAAGTAGTCGTCGAAGAGGACCAGTTCGCCGCTCTTGCCGTGCGGCCCACGCAGTGACAGGGCCGTGTTCTCGAGGTCGAGCTGCGAGGACACGAGCGCGTAGGACTGCAGGTAGCCGCCGTCGTCACCGGCCGGTTGCAGCCCGGCACCGCGGAAGACCGACTCGATGTACCGCGCCGTGATCAGCCCCTCGAGCGTGCCGGTCTCGCGACCGCCCATCTCGTCGGAAGCCAGGAAGTCGAGGTGGGCATCGACGCGCCGCTCGACGGAGACCGCGGCGTCGCCGTCGCCGAGGAGCACGACGGGCAGGACCGGCGCGGCGGTGCCGAGGGGCGCGGGGCATGCGGGAGTCGGCTGCGCAGCGGCCAGCAGCACCGCGGCGATCAGGACGGGACGCACGATCGGGAGGCTCTTCACGGGGATTCCGTTTCAGCGAGGCGGACGAGTTGCAGCTCGCCGTCCATGACGGAGACGAGCACGGGGCGGGAACCGATGAATCGGGGGCCGACGTCGGCTCGACCGCCGGCGCGTCGGCCCAGATGCGACGCGCCACGCGAGGGTTCACCGAAGTCCAGAACATAGAGGTCCTCGACGAACGCGTCATCCCCGTCCTCGTCGAAATCGCTCTGGCAGTAGGACATCCAGCGCCCGTCCTCCGAGATCGACACGGCATAGTGGTGGAGGAACGCGATCTTGAACTGCAGCTGCCCCCCGCCGAGGAAGTGGTGGCTGAAGATCTGCAGGTGGTCGTTGCGGTGCCAGCGCGGGTTGACGAGCAGCACCGGGTCGCCGCGGAAAGCATGGCTGTCCGGGACGCGGCGGCTGTGGCCGAGGTTGCCGTGGCTCATGAACGCCAGGCCGCCATCCTTCATCGAGAGCAGCTTCAGGCTGCCGACGGGCGGGAGCGGATCCTCCACGACGAGGTGCACGCCGTCGGGCGCGAACACGGCCTGGGTGGAGAGCCCCTCGGCGACGACGCGTGCCGGCGAGTCCTGGGAGGCGTGCGCACCGGCGGCCCGAGGTCCCGGCGCCTTGCCGGGATCGTCGAGGCCGACAGGCGCGAAGGTCCAGGCCTCCCACCCGTCTTCACCGCGGAACGCGACGGCCGCGCCGAAGCGACTCACCAGCAGACCGGCCTCGGCCGACACGACGACGGGGGCGCCGCCGGAGTGCACGAGCGGCACGAGGGGTTGCAGGCTCCCACCCTCGAAGCGGGCGGTGGACAGCCGGTGAGAACCGTCGACGAAGTCGTGCTGGAGCACGATCAGTGCGTCCCCGGCCACGCCGGACAGGCGCGCATCATCCGGGAGAGCGGCTCGCTCGCACAGCAGCGTCAGTCCACCGTCGGACCAGCACTGCAGGCCCACCGAAGTCAGCAGCACCACGTCACCGGACGGGTGGATCGCGGGGCGACCGACGACGTCCGTCAGCAGCGCACGCCCGGTGTCCTCGGCAGACGCGGTGTCGTCCAACACCTCCCAGACACCACCCGGCCGGCCGACCACGAAGGTCGCGACACCGTCGCGGGTGATGAGCCTCTCGGCCGGCCCGAGCACGGTGACCACCGGGCCGCGTGGCGCGAACAGCCAGGCGAGCACGAGGACGACCACGACGACGGCCACGACCATGCCGAGATGGACGCGGCCGGCGGCCTCTCGGTCACGACCGAGAGGGGCCACGCGGAGGAGGGTGGTCGAGGGGGATGGGAGCATGGCGGCGCGGCTCCCAGCGTAAGCGTTTGCTAGCCTTCGCCCCATGTCCAAGCGGACCCTGGCAGCCCTTTTCGCCCTGCACGTGCTGGCGGGAACGCTGTTCCTCTGGAACGTCGGACCCGGCTTCCCGCTCGACGATGCGTGGTGCCATCTGGTCTACGCGCGCGGCGTCGCGCACGGCGACGTCTTCGCCTACAACGACGGCGAACTCGAGGCCGGCGTCAGCTCCCCGCTCTGGACCCTGGCCGCCGCCGTCCCCGTCGCCGTGGCCGAACACCTGCTCGGGGGCGCGCGCCCGGATCTGGGGGTGCGCATCCTCGGCGGGCTGATGGGTTTCCTCGCCACCCTGGCGGCGATCCGGCTGGCCGCGCGGGCCGGCAAGTGGCCCGCGGCCTTCGCGGGCCTGGCCCTGACCCTGGACCCGCTGCTCCTGGCCGGACGCTACTCCGGCATGGAAGCGCCGCTGTTCTCGTTGCTGGCCTTCCTGCTCATCGGCGCCCTGCTCGACGATCACGCCGACCGGGCCGGCTGGTTCGCGGGGCTGATCGTCCTGACCCGGCCCGAGGGGGCTCTGCTCGCGGTGATCGCCTTGGGCGTGCTGGTCTCGCGCAAGCAACGCGTGGTCGGCTTCGCGGTCCGGGCCGCCGCCTGCGTCGTTCCGTTCATCGCCTACAACCGGGTCGTGGCCGGGTTCCCCCTGCCGAACACCTGGGTCAACAAGGCGGACCTGTCGCTCCACCTGGAGGGCATCGGGCGCGCCCTGTCCGCGCTGTTCCTCGACACCGGCCTCGGCTGGGCGCTGCCGCTGGTGTTGCTGTTCGGCACGATCTCCCTGGACGGCGGCTACCGCCGACTCGGCCGACTCCCGGCCTCCTTCGGCCTCGCGCTGCTCGTGGGCGTGGTCCTCACGCGGCCGCTCCACGTGCTCGACGACCCGCTGTTCATGCCCTTCTACTGGAAGCGCTACGCGCTGTTCGCCTGGCCGATGCTGCTGTTCGTGGCGAGCACCGGATTCGCCTCGTTGGTGCGCACGGCCTACGCGGGGTGCTTCTGCCGGCCGCTGGCCGCGTCGGTGCTGATCCTGCCGCTGGTCATCGTGCTGGTCTTCGCGCGGCAGGCGCCAAGCCACTTCTTCGAGGTCAGGGAGCGCTTCGCGGCCGAGTGCCAGACCGTCGAGGACCTGCACGTCGCCACGGGCATGTGGCTCGACCAGAACCTCCCCCGAGGCGCCGAGGTGGCGACCCATGACGCCGGGGCGATCCGCTACTTCTCGCGCCGGCGGGTCATCGACGTGTGGGGCAACAACTTCACGGCGTTGACCCGAGCCCTCGCCGGGCGCGCCCCGCGTGCCTCGCCCATGACCGACGGCGTCAGTGAAGACGTCCTGCGCGCGAACGCGGCGCGCGCGGTCCTGAGCCGCGAACATCCCGCGGCCCTGGCCGTGTTCCCGGCGCTCTTCGCCGCGGGCCGCAGCCCCGAGCTGGCAGAGATCCTCGCTCACCTCGACGGGGCCGCCCAGCAGGCGCTGCTGCTGCAGGTCGACGACATGACCGACTTCTTCGGCCTGACCCACCGCGCCAAGACCTTCACCGTCCGGAACCCGGCCACCGTGGACAGCCCGCTCCACGCTTCCCTGGCCGTGTTCGTCGCCCCGTGATGTCGCGCCGGGGGCTCCTGCTGATCGCGGCGGTGGCCCTGCTGGTGCGTGTGCTGTGGGCCGTCGAGATCTTCGGCGACGACGGGCCCGCCGGCCTGACCATGCAGGTCCTGCTCGGAGACGAGCGCGCGTACGACGGCATGGCGCGCGGTTTCGCCGGGGGCGGCCCGACTCGCGATCGCGCGTTCTACCAGGAGCCGCTCTACGCCTGGCTCGTGTCGCTCGTCTATCGCGCCGCGCCGCCGACGCCACTCTCCGATCCGCGGGCCACGGTCATCGCGCCGGAGACCGCGCACGCTGTCGTGCTCGTCGTGCAGCACCTGCTGGGCGCGCTGACGGCGCTGCTCGTGGCCCTGCTCGGCGCGCGCGTGGGCGGGCGCCGCACGGGCCTGCTCGCCGGGCTGCTGGCCGCGACCTGTGGACCCGCCGTGTTCCACGAGTCGATGCTGCTCAAGTCGGCGTTGGGCCTGCTCGTGACGACCGTGGCGCTCCTGGCCTGGCTCTCGCTGCTCGAGTCGGCGGACCCGGACAGGGCCGATGACCCACCGGCGCCCGGCCCCGCGCCGCGACGTCCGCTGCGCGGCCGTGCCCTGGTTCTCGGCGCCGTGCTGGGCGTCGGCATCCTGCTGCGCGGCAACCTCTACCTGCTGCTCGGCCTCGTGCTGCTCTCGTTGCTCCCGGCCTGGCGCCGCCGGCCGCGCGAGAGCCTGCTCGCCTGTGCCTGGATGCTCGGCGTGGTGGCGGTCCTGCTGCTGCCGGTCACGCTGCACAACCTGTCGAAGGGCGACGTTGTCCTGACCACGTACCAGTCGGGCAGCAACGCGGCCCTCGGCATGCCCGACCATGACGACGTCCGGCTCGGGATCACCTACGCGCCGCTGCGCGCGGGCCGGGGCGACGCGATGTACGAGGAGGAGGACGCCGTGAGCCTGGCCGAGGCCGGCGCCGGCCGCGCGCTGAGCAGCCGCGAGGTCTCGGCCTGGTGGTGGGACGAGTGGCGTCGGCGCGTCGCGGCCCGCCCCGGCGTGTTCGCCGGCCGGTTCGGGCTCAAGGCCCTGTCGACCTTTCACGGCGACGAGATCCCGGACGTGAAGGACTGGCAGTTCGTGCGCGGCTCGGTGCCCTGGCTGGCCTCGCCGCTGACGGACTTCTCGATCGTCGGGCCGCTGGCGCTGGTCGGGGCGCTGCTGCTTCCCTGGCGACGGCGGCGCGGCCTCGCCGTCGTGCGCGGCGCGCTGCTCATGGTCATGGTCTCGCTGGCCCTCTTCTACGTCATGGGCCGCTACCGGCTCAGCGCCGCGCCGGCCCTGTGGATCCTGGCCGCCGCGACCCTCGACCAGGCGCTGGCGGCCTGGCGGCGCGGCGGCGGCGCGCGGCTGGTGTGGACCGGCCTGGTGCTCGGCTGCGCCGTGCTCGGGACGTGGGTCTGGACCGGCGGCCTGGCGCTGCGCCCCGACGTGCGCGGGCACGCGGGCTTCCAGGTGAGCTGGTCCAACTACGCCACCGTCGAGGCGCACCTCGCGGGCAGGGCCGAGACGGCGGAGGAGGCGCGCCGCCACCGCGACCTCGGCGTGCTGGCGGCGCGCCGTTCCGTGGAGCAGGCGCCGCTCTTCCCCGCCGGTCGGTCGACGCTCGTGCGCCTGCTCGACCTGTCCATGCCCGGGTTGCCACCCCGCGCGGACGAGGCCTGGGCCGAGGCCTGGCGCCTGCTGTTCGTGCTCGAGGGCGACCGCACCGGCATCGACGTGACCGAGCGCGTCGAGGGCTCCCTGGCCGCCGTGCAGGACGGCACGCTCCAACTCCTCACGCGACCGTCGCGACCGGGTGCCGACGCACGCACGGCGCCGGGCCGTGCCTTCGCTTGCCGACGTCTCGTGCAGGACCTCAAGGCCCCCGCCGACCAGGCGCTCGCGCTGAGCCTGATCGACCTCGCCCTCGCGCTGGAGCCGGACGACGCCGTCACGCACGTCCAGCGCGGCCAGGTGCTCCGGCGGCTCGACCGACTCCCGGAAGCCATCGCGGCCTACCGTCGTGGTGCCGCCCTCGGCGCCGATTCAGGCGAACTGCACAACAACCTCGGCAACGCCCTGCTCGAACTGGGCGACGCGCCCGGCGCGGTGATCCACTTCGAGCTCGCCCTGGAGCGGTTGCCGGGCCACGCGACGATCCTGGCCAACCTGGCGCGGGCTCGGGACGCCGCGCGCTAGAGCTGCTCGAGGATCTCGTGCTCGACCTGGCGCAGTTCGGTGAGCGCGGCATCGATGCGTTCCTCGAGCGGCAACCGCTCGGGACTGAGCGTGTCCGGCTCGAAGTTCACCACCGACAGCAGGGCCTCGCGGTACCACCGACTCCAGGCCAGGATGATGCGCCGCTCGCGCTGCATGACCCGGTCGAACTGAGCCGGGTTCTCGCGCACGACTTCGGGCGAGAGGAACGCGCGCGCGTTCTCGGCCTCGACCGCGAGACGCACCCGCGCCGCCTCGAGCACGATGTCGAGCACCTCCTGCGCGCGCTCCGCGCCGGCCATGCCGAAGTGGTGCGCCAGCGCCAGGGTCGTCACGGCGACGTGGACCATCTCCTGGCGATCCACCTTGTCCAGCCGGTCGAGGTTGGTGTGGTAGTAGATGTCGGTGAAGTGCCACAGCAGCACCGAGGGGATGCCGCGCGCCAGGAACGACTCATGGTCGCTGCCACCCTCGTAGGGGTTGCTGCGCACGGGCCAGTCGGTCGCGTCACGGCGGATGTTCATGGCGGCCATGACGTAGTCGTTGACGAAGGTGCCGTGCAGGTCGCTCTCGCGCACGTCGCCGCGGCCCCACTCGGAGTGCACGTCCAAGGGACGGCGATCCCAGATCGCGCCGGGATCGGGGATGCGCTCGACCAGCGGCTCGGCCCGCGTCAGCTGCAGGTCCTCCCCGACCATGTCGATGACCAGCGCCATGTCCACCGGGCCCGGGCGCGAGGCCAGCCACTCCCGGGAACACTCGAACTCGGTGCCCCACAGGAACGTCAAGCTACGGCGCGGGCGCTCGACGCGACCCTCGCGGATCGCGCGCAGGTAACCCGACGCCATCGCCGCCATGGTGGCCACACCGCTGCCGTTGTCGTTGGCGCCCGGCTCGTCGAGGTGGGCCACGAAGGCGATCGTCCCGGCACTCGGCTGGGTGCCGCCGATCCGCGCGATCAGCGTGCGGCTGCGCGCGTCGGTGAAGCGCGCGTCGATGTGCACGTGGGCCCAGACCGACCCGGTGTCCACGAGTCGATCGAGCACCTGGTACTTGTTCGGCGACACGTTGAGGGCGAAGCCGCGTCGCTCCTCGTCGTACGGGATCTGGCAGTAGCGGATCGCGTCGCGGTTCTCGTCCGGGCGGTTGTAGTCGCCCAGATAGCTGGAGATGCAGCCCAGCGCGCCGCCCTCCTGGACCGAGCGGCGGAACAGCGTCTCGGCCGGCTCGTCGCCCACCACGATCGTGCCGGCGTAGGACTCGGGCGGCTTGCTGCGCTCGTAGCGCATGAGCGGCGCGTCGATGCCGGCCTCGCCCGTCGGGAAGCTGTTCACGGCCACGAAGGTGCGCTCGAGGCCGGCCTCGTCGTCGAACCCGTGCAGCTTGCCGACGGCGGGGGTCGTCACCGAGAACGAGGCGCGCAGCGGCGTCCAGGCCGGGCGCACGGGACCGAAGTCGCGGATCTCCAGGGTGTCGAGCTGCTCCAGGGCCGAGCCCTCGGAGAAGCCGGCGTCCTTCAGGTGCAGGAAGATCTTCTGCACCGAGCGCAGATACCCGTCGTTGCCGCGCATGCGGAAGTAGGGATCGATGGCCTCGAGGACGTCCCAGGCCTCGTCGGCGTCGAAGATGCCCTCGACCGCCTCGAGGGAGCCGGGCAGTCCAGCTTGCGCCGCCGGTGCCGGTGCCGAGACGGCCAGGCTGATGCAGACCGCCAACACCACCCACGGCGACGGGAGCACCAGGACGTTAGACTCCCGGCGAGCCCTGCGAACGGAGGACAGCATGACCGACTCCCCAGATGGAACCGAACCGAAGCGACGGGGACCCGCCGCGCGAGCGCTGCGTGTGGTGCTCGTCCTGGTGATCCTGGCGGTCGTCCTGGTGGCGCTGTTGCCGACCATACTCTCGACCGACAATTTCCGAAACCGGCTCGTCAGTGACGCCAACGAACGCGTCGGAGGGACCGTGGAGCTGGCCGATCTGGCGCTTTCCTGGTCCGGGGAACAGAGTCTCGCCGGACTCGCGCTGTGGCCCGGCGTGGCCGGCGCCGGCGACCCGCTGCTGGCGCTTCCCGAAGCCCGCTTCGGCCTGGCGATCCTGCCCCTGGTCTCCGGCAACCTCGACGTCACCGCGGACCTCACGGGCTTCGAGTCGCACGTCGTGCTGCACCGCGACGGGACCACCAGCGTCGAGGACTTCCTCGGTGTCGCCTTCGGTGGCAAGAGCGGAGGAGGCGAACGCGGCGGCGAGGGTGGAGGCGGTGGCGGAACCGGCGGTCCCGAGCTGAAGCCCCTGCCCCTGAAGGCCGACATCCATCTGCGCGACGGCACCGCGTTGCTCCACGACGAGACCCGCGGGCTCACCACCGGCGTGGAGGCGGTCGGGGTCGCGGTGACGTCGGCCCGCTACGCCGACCCGGTCGAGATCCACGTCACGGCCCGGGTGCGCGTGGGCAGCGCCACGGCGCCCTTCGAACTGCGGGCGTCCGGCCTCGGCGCCGACGATCCGCGCTGGTCGGTGGCGCTGAGCACCGACGGCCTGGAGCCCGGGGCCGTCACCGGGCCGATGCTCGCGGCGGTGTTCCCGCTGCTGGCCGCGGCCGGCGACGAGCCGGTGCGGATCAGCTCGCCCCTCTCGCTGGATCTGGATCTGTCGGGGCCCTCGCTCTCCGAGGCCCTGGCCGGTCGCCTGGCGGGCGTGAGCGGCGGCCTCGGGGTGGAACTCGGTGAGGGCTCGATCACCGGCACCTGGCTGGACGGGCTCGCCTCCAGCCTGTCTGGGTCAGGCGGCTCCGGACTCGGCGGTCTCGGGAACCTGGGCGGCTTCGGCGAGCTGGGCGGGGCACTCGGGCAGCTCGAGGGTCAGGGACTCGGCGACGTGCTCGGCTCCCTCGGCAGCCAGCTCGGCGGCGGCAACCTGCTCGAGTTCCACGGTTTCTCGGGGCGTCTGGTCCTCGACGGCGCCCTGGCACGCATCGAAGGCGCCTCCCTCGCCGACGGCCGGGGCGGCGGTCGCCCGCTGCCCATCGAGGGCGCCCTGGACCTGGAGGCGATGACCCTCGACTACCGCATCGACTGGACCTCGCTGATCCCCTCGGGCAAGGCGAAGCAGCTGCTGGGCGGCCGCGCGATGACGATCCGCGGTCCGGTGGGAGCACCGGTCATCGACCTCGGGCTCGATGAACTCCTGGGCGGCGCGATCCAGGCGGAGCTCGATGGCCGCGTGTCCGAGGCCAAGGACAAGCTGAGCAGCAAGCTCGACGAAGCCCTCGACGAGAAGCTCGGCGGCAAGGCGGGCGAGAAGCTCGACGAACTTCTCGGCGACGGCCAGTCCGAAGACGTGAAGAAGAAGGCCAAGGGCCTGCTCGGCGGCTTGCTCGGCGGCAGCGACGACGACGACGACGGCTGAACCGCGCGCAGCTCATGCACGAACGCATCCTCGGCATCGACTACGGGCGCAAGCGGCATGGCCTCGCGGTGAGTGACGGCCTGGGCCTGTCGAGCCAGCCGCTGCCGTGCCTGCACCGCTCCAAGACGGCGGCCGCCGACTGGCCGCACCTGGCGAAGATCTGCGAGGAGCGGGACATCCGCCGCGTGATCCTCGGGCTGCCCCTCAACATGGACGGCACCGAGGGAGAGATGGCCCGCGAGGTCCGTCGCTGGGGCGCCGAGCTGGAGCAGGCGCTGAAGCTGCGGATCGACTACGAGGACGAGCGGCTGACCACGGACGAGGCCGAGGAGTTCCTGATCGCCGCCGGCCTGCGACCCTCCGAGCGCAAGAAACTGCGCGACTCGGTGGCGGCAGCGCTGCTCGTGCGCACCGTCATGGAGCGCGAACGCGCGGGAACGGACTGACTCGACTCGCGCCGGCCGCCGTGTCACGAGGACGGGCGGTCACGCGGGGAGCAGCAGGCCTTCAGCTCTCGCTGGCGGTCCGGCGTCGGGCCGAGATGCGCCGCCCGATGACCAGGGCGACGAGCACGGTGCCGGTCACCATGAGCAGGGCCGGAGCCGGAGCGGACGGCCAGAAGAAATCGAGCCCGGCGGTCGCCTGGCTGGGCTCGGTCGCAGTTCCCGACAACGCGGCGAGCGGAGAGGCGAGCAGGGTGAAAGCGGCAGCCAGGCCGCTGATGCGGGACAAGGGAGAGGGCTTCAATGCGAAATCCCTGTTGTCGCTTCGTGGGTGGTGGAGGGGAGAGGTGGGACACCGCCTTCAGCCACCGGATCCGATCGTCCCGAGAAACGGACCTGGTCTGCCCGGACAAGAGGCGGACTCGGAAGCCTATGTCGGCTGGCCGATACCGTCAAGCGATGCCCAGTGAGAGCGGGGTCCGTCGCCCGACCCGAAGGCCGTCCTGCAGCGGGCGGAGTCATCGTCCTGGTTTTCGGTCGGGGGCCTCGTCGGGCTGAACACGCGTTCTCGGAAGTCGTCGAGGAGCGTGTGTCCAGGCCGTCAGGCTTCGCGCAGGTGCGTGCGGATCGCGTGTCGATCGCGCAACGGAGGGCGCGATGAAGTGGGGAATCCCGAGTCGACAATAAGCCGGGTTCTGTCACCCATCCCCGGAGGGACGGGGGGCGACCATTCCTCTGGGACCGCCGTCGCCGACGGCCTCGAACGCCCTACCCGCAGGTCCAACGACGCGGGCCACGTCTCCCTGCCTATTCGGACTTTCTCCCGGTGAGGTTTACCAAGCCGGAACGGTCACCCGCCCCGCTGGTGCGCTCTTACCGCACCGTTTCACCCTTACCCCGCGACACCCGGAGGCGCCACGTGGCGGTCTGTTCTCTGTTGCACTGGCTCTGGCCTCGCGGCCGGTGGGCGTTACCCACCACCGTGCCCTGTGGAGCCCGGACTTTCCTCCCCTCGCCGTCGCCCCGGAGGGTCTCGACGAGAAGCGGCCGCCTCGGCGGCTCGGGATTCCCCATGTTGTCAAAGCGATCACCTGCGCCGGTCGACCCAACCTCGCCGTGGCAAGTCTGGCGTCGCGTCGCCGGGCGGGCATGATAGCCGACGGCCGGCCCACTCTGCTGGGCGGCGGATCCGGGACTCGGGAGGACCCATGGAGTTCGTCTACGTCGTCAAGCGCCGGGAGTTGTTCGAACTGTCCTTCCCCCACGGCTTCGTGGCCCGGGCGGCCGACGACCGCGTCGTCACCTGGGAGCAGCGGGCGACGCAGCGGGGCTTCTTCGTGGAACGGCGCCATGCCGAACGGGACAGCTCCTTCAAGCAGATCATCCCGTACACGCTCATGACCCACGGGGACGAGATCTTCCTGCTCAAGCGACTCGCCCAGGGCGGCGAGTCCAGGCTGCACGGGAAGCTCTCGATCGGTGTCGGCGGCCACGTCAACCCGGTCGACGAGGACGGCCAAGCGGGATCGGGCGCCGAGATCCTCGCGGCGTGCTGCCTGCGCGAGCTGGCCGAGGAGCTCGTGCTGCCCGAGGGCGGCGTGGACCTGACCACCGTGGGCGTCATCAACGACGAGTCCAACGACGTCGGCTCGGTCCACTTCGGCCTGGTCCACGTCGCTGCCTGCGCCACACGGGACGTGACCGTACGCGAGACCGACGTGCTGGAGGGCAGCTTCGTGTCCCGCGGAGCACTCAGGGAGCTGGCCGCCAACGAGGGTGAGCGCTTCGAGACCTGGTCGCGCCTGATCATCGAACGCCTCGATGAAGCCCTGGCCTGACCGAGCCCGTGCCCGTGACGAGCGAGACGATCTGGCACATCACGCCCACCGGGAAGCCTGCCGGCGTCGGGCCCGAGGGCTTCATCCACGCCTCGTTCACTTCGCAGCTCGCGGGCACCCTGGCGCTGCATTTCCCCGACACGGCGAGCGTGCACCTGCTGCGCCTCGATCCCGAGCGCCTGGGTGCGCGACTGGTGATCGAGCCCTCCCGGGAGGACGCCTTGTTCCCCCACATCTACGGCGTGATCGAACCCGGGGACATCCTCGGGCATGAACTCGTCGAGCGGGGCCCGAACGGCCACTTCGACCTGACGGCGCTTCGGGCCTGAACGCACCGCGACCCGCGTCCGGAGTCCGGGCGCGGGTCGCGAAGCGAGTGAAGCTGTGGTCGAGTCGCAGCCTTACGGCGCCGGGTCGGCGGACAGCGCGATGGCGTGGGCGAGGACCATCTCGATCGTGTCGACCTGGCTGATGGTCACGTTCACCTCGGGAGCGACCTGCTCGAGGGCTCCCTCGGTGCTCATCGCGTGGAAGCTGACGGTGTAGCCGCCGCTGCCGGCGCCGACGCCGGGCTCGATGCGAGCGAGGAGGTAGCAGATCACGCCGTTCTCGGTGCGGAAGCAGCCGGGATACTCGCCGCCGCCACCGCCGTGGCCTTCGCCGGGCACGATCAGGAGCAGGACGTCCTCGCCGTACTCGATAATGCCCAGCAGCTGCATGTTGACGAGGTCGTTGGCCAGCGAACCATCGAACGTGCCGCTGCTGCCGACGGCGCCCGGCGGCTGCGAGGCCGTGCCGGCAGCCGGCGACGCCTGCGCGGTGGCGGGCATGGTCAGGGCGGTGATCGCGATCAGAGCGGCAGCCAGCGTCGTGTTCTTCATGGGTCTTCCCTTTCAGAGACGGTCTTCCAGGTTGCCCACCCCCGGGCGGTCAGGAGGATCCGTCTCGCGGTTCCTCTGGTACTTGGTCCAGCGGAGTGGGGATCTCTGCCGCATGACCAAAGCGGTGGCCCAGTTGTGGCTGTGCTGGTGACACGCTCCGGGGCGGCACGCAGGCCTAGCCCTCGGCCCCCACGTGTCGCCCGCCGATGAATCCGGTGACGTCGCGACCGGCCTCGAGCAACGCGCGCAGCTGCTCCGGACTCCGCACGCGGCGCAACATGCGCCAGGCGAATCCGGGGCTCCAGTAGAAGCGACGCAGGAAGCGCTTCTGCACCGCGACCATCTCGGACGGCGTGAAGTGGTGGAAGCGCCAGGGAGGCAACCCCGGATAGTAGCCGTAGCGCTTCCAGTCCGGTCGTCCGCCGGAGCGCAACTCCAGGTAGCCGTGCTCGCGGCAGTCCTTCCAGAGCTGGGTTCCGGGATAGGGACACGCGAGGGTGAAGGTGATGTAGTCGGGCTCGATGGCGCGGGCGAGATTCCAGGTCTGCTCGACCTCCTCGGGCCGCTCGTCGATGTGGCTGCCCAGCATCAGGTACGCCGTGCGCAGGATGCCGGCGCGCCGGCTGTCCTCGAACACGCTCTCGACCCGGTCGCGCGTGACCAGCTTCTGGTTCAGCTCGAGGATGCGATCGCTTCCGCTCTCGACGCCGAAGTCGATCTTCAGGCAGCCCGACGCGGCCATGGCCTCGAAGTGCTCGCGGCGCAGGCCGTCCACGCGCGCGTTGCAACTCCAGGTCACGGGCCGCACTGCGAGTGCCTGGCACAGCCGGTCGAGATAGGCCAGCGTGGGCGGGAAGATGTCGTCCTCGAAGTTGAGGTGGTTGACGTGCCAGGTGTCGATCAGCTCGTCGATCTCGGTCAGCACGTGCTCGAGGGAGCGGCGGCGGATGCCCGGCCGGGCGCGCTCACCCCAGACCGAGTTGGTGCTGCAGAAGACGCAACGCGCGTAGCAGCCGCGCGACAGGTGCACCTGGGCGGCGTGGATGCCGCTGCGCACGATCCCGGGACTGGCCACGCCCTTGAAGCCGCCCAGCCGTATGTAGGCGGCCCAGTCCAGCAGCCGGCGGTCGGGCGGCGCGAGCACGTCGAGGTCGGCGAGCGGCTCGCGCGCACCCGTCGATCCCTCCTCGGCAAACATCCAGCCCACCACGTCGGTCGGGGAACGCCCGGCGGCCACGGCATCGAGCAGCTCGGGAAGGGCCTCGTCGCCCTCGCCCAGGCAGACCGCGTCGAGGGCCGGGATCTCGGAGAGCAGGTCGCCGGGCAGGGCCGTGGCGTGGGGGCCGCCGGCCAGCAGCAGCAGCGACGGGCGGTGCCGGCGTGCGGCACCCAGCAGCAGGCGCGCGGCCGGTACGTGGGGCGTGACCACCGAGACCCCCACCACCTCGACGTCGCTCGCGTCGATCTCGGCCAACAGCACGTCGGTGGACGACATGCCCGGCGGCGGCGGCGCGACCTCCAGGTCGAGAATCGTGGCCTCGTGCCCGCGAGCGTTGAGTTCGCTGGCGAGGCCCAGGATGTTCGTCGGATGCTGCAGGTTCTGGCGGCTCATGCGCCCCAGCACCGACGGCGGTCTCACCAGCAGCACACGCATCGCGCCATCGTACTCCGGTGAGGTTCGCACAAGTGCCCTGCCGGCTCGCTGATCCCGGGGCGGGGCCGGTAGACTGCCCCGCCATGACGGATCCGACGTTCGCTCCGGTGTCGACGGGGACCCTCTCCGGCCTGCTGCGCAGCCTGGCGGCGATCCAGCCCGAGCGCGGGGCCTTGGTGTATCCCGCATTCGCCCACGCGGGTCGGGAGATCCGGCTCACGTTCGCCGCGCTCGACGCGCGCGTCGACGACCTCGCCAAGGGGCTCGTGGCCGACGGCATCGAGCGCGGTGACCACGTGGCGGTCTGGGGCAGCAACGTCCCGGACTGGATCCCGCTCGAGTTCGCCCTGGCGCGGATCGGCGCCGTGATGGTCACGGTGAACACGGCGCTGAAACGCGACGAGGTCGCCTACGTCCTTCAGCAGAGCAAGGCCGTGGCGGTGATCCACACCTCGCGCACCGGCACCAACGACGCCTCGGCCATCCTCGACGACCTGTTCACTTCCGGAGACCCCTCCGTCCGTCTCATCCGCCGCCGCATCTGGATGCCCAGCGCCCCAGGCGACGCGCCCCCGGCCACCGTGGCCACGATCGACGCGGTGTGCCTCGAGGGCCGCGCCGTGAGCGACGAGGCCCTGGCCCGCCGCGAACACCGCTGCGCCCCCGACGACGTCGTCAACATCCAGTACACCTCGGGCACGACGGGCTTTCCCAAGGGCGTGATGCTCAGCCACGCGAACCTGTTCCACTCCGGGTTCGCCATCGGCGACGAGCTGCGCATGACGCCCGACGATCGCGTGGCGGTGATCGTGCCGCTGTTCCACTGCTTCGGCTGCGTGGTCGCCGTGCTCGGGGCCTACACCCACGGTGCAGGCCTGGCCGTGATTCCGGCGTTCGAGCCGGAGGCCGCCCTGCGGCTCGTCCACGAGGAGCGCTGCACGGTCATCCACGGCGTCCCGACGATGTTCGGCGCCATGC
This sequence comes from Planctomycetota bacterium, assembly GCA_029259725.1. GTDB lineage: Bacteria > Planctomycetota > B15-G4 > B15-G4 > B15-G4 > JAJDER01. The sequence goes on from JAJDER010000118.1 coordinate 19,309, forward strand.
TCGAGCACCCGACGCGAGCCCGCTACGACACGAGCTGCCTGCGCACGGGGCTCGCGGCCGGCTCGCCCGTCCCGGAACCGCTCATGCGCCGCATCGTGGACGAGCTGCACTGCGCGGGGATGTGCATCGCGTACGGCCTGACCGAGGCCTCGCCTGCCGTGGCCGGCACGGTCCCCGAGGACGACTTCGGTGCGCGCTGCGGCACCATCGGGCGCGAGCTGCCCGGCGTGGAGGTGCGCATCGTCGATGCGGAGAGCGGCGCACGCGTCCCGGACGGCGAGCGCGGCGAGCTCCAGGTGCGTGGCCCGAACATCATGGTCGGCTACCACGACGAGCCCGAGGCCACGGCCGCCGCCGTGACCCCCGAAGGCTGGCTCCGGACCGGGGACCAGGCCGTGCGCGGCGCCGACGGCCTGTTGCGCATCGTCGGCCGCATCAAGGACCTGATCATCCGCGGCGGAGAGAACATCGCCCCGGCCGAGATCGAGAGCGTGCTGCGTGAGCACCCCGACATCGTCGATGCCGCCGTGGTCGGGCTCCCCGACGAGCACTTCGGGGAGCAGGTCGCGGCGGCCCTGATCCTGCGCGACGGGTGCGACCTCGATCCGCCCTCCTACGAGGCGCTGCTCCAGGAGCGCGTGGCGAAGTTCAAGGTTCCGAAGGCCTGGTACCGACTGGAGGGTTTCCCGCTCACGGGTTCCGGCAAGGTGCGCAAGTTCCTGCTGCGGGAGCGCTTGACCCGAGTCGAGGACCTGCCCTGAGCGTGAGCCTGCCCGCCCTGGTGAAGGCCTGCGTCACGCCGCGACGACGAAGTCCCGCAGCTCGACCCACCCCGCCCGCTCGAGGTGGTTCCGGATGTGCCGCCGCGCATCCGCTCCCGCCACGCTCGCGACGAGCGGCGCTTCGCGGGGACGTTCGAGCAGCGCCTCGGGCGAGATCACGGGCGCCCCACCGATGACCTGCCCCAGCCGCCGCGGATGGACCTCGACGATCAGCGCCGGCTCGCGTCCGAGCTCGGCCAGGGCCGCACGCAGCCGTCGCCCGGTCGGTCCGTGCCCCCAGAGCACGTAGCGTTCGCTCCCGGCGAGCAGCCCCTGCGCCAGCGCCTCGGCCTTGCAGGCGACGAAGCGTGTCTCGGCGTAGCGCGCATGGGTGCGGGAGTGTCGGCCCGGCGCCTCGCGCCACTCATGCAGGACCCGTGGCACGACACCCAGGCGATGGCCGGCTCCGAGCAGGCGCAGCAGCAGGTCGTAGTCCTCGGGCCAGCCCCGGTCGCGGTAGCCGCCGGCACCCACCAGGACACCGCGGCGCATGAGCCAGGTCGGATGGGCCAGCGGACACTCGATGAACGCCTCGCGACGCACCCTCGAGACTCCCCAAGGATCCTGGGGATCGTGCGGGTCACCGCGGATCGAGGCCAGCCAGCTCTCGTAGCGCCGCATGCCGTCGGTCACGTCCGCGTCGGGGAAGAAGCGCACGTGGCAGCCGACGCCCGCGAGGTCGGGGTCGTCGACCAACGCCTCCCGCTGCTGCGCCAACCGGTCCGGGTGCATGCGGTCATCGGCGTCGAATCGGGCCACCAGATCCCCGCGGGCGGAGGCGAGGCCCGCAGCCAGGGCGTCGATCAGGCCGTCGCCCGGACTCCGGATCCACCGGAAGCGGGCATCCCCGCGGGTCCATGCCTGGAGGATCTCCGACGTGAGCTCGTCCCGGCCGTCCTCCACGAGCAGGACCTCGAAGTCCTCGGCGCTCTGGGCCGCCACGCTCGCCAGGGCCTCCTCCAGGGTGGCGGCGGCGGCGCGGACCGGGATCATGACGGTGACGGCGGGCATGCCCGCATTCTGCGGATTCGTTGCGCGAACCGCTCCCGACCTGCGCGGTGACCCAGCGAACCCCTTCGGAGACCATCGATGAGAGCCTCACCGCTCCTCACCCTCGCGCTTGCCGTGGCCTGCTCGGCCTGCGGCACGATCGAGGTCCGCAAGACGACCAACGCGCTGGAGTACCTCTACCCGGAGGGCACCGAGGAGGTGCCACCCCAGGACGTCGCCATCAACCTGCCGGTCCGCGTCGGCGTGGCCTTCGCCCCGGGCGGCTCCGGCAGCAAGGCCGGCGTCGGCACCGGCTACTGGCAGCGCGAGATCCACGAGCCTCTGAGCGAGTACGAGAAGGAGCAGCTGCTCGAGCGCGTCGCCCGCGACCTGCGCGAGCACGACTTCGTCGGCGGCGTCGAGGTCATCCCCGGCCTCTACCTCCAACCCGGTGGCGGCTTCGCCGACCTCGACAAGCTCAAGACCATGTTCGGTCTCGACGTCATGGTGCTGCTCTCCTACGACCAGCTGCAGTTCAGCGAGTCCAACGGGTGGTCGGTGACCTACCTCACCATCGTCGGCGCGTGGGTCGCCGACGGCGAGGACAACCAGACCCAGACCTTCGTGGACGCCGTGGTCTACGACATCCGCTCGCGGGCGCTGCTGTTCCGCACCGCGGGGACGGCGTCGACGGGCGAGTCCGCCACCGCGATCGGCACCGCCGCGAGCCTGCGCTCCCAGTCACGCGAGGGCTTCGACGTGGCCACCGACCAGCTGGTCGCCAACCTCCAGACGGCGCTGAGCGGCTTCGGCGACGCGGCCCTCACCGGCCACGTGCGCGGTTCGGGAACCCCCGCCATCGAGATCACCGCGAGTCATGAGTACTCCGGCGCCGTGAGCTTCGAGGGCGGCCACTACCGGGGCGCGCTGGGTCTGCCCGAGCTGGCGCTGCTCGGCCTGCTGCTGCTGGCGTTCACGCTGGAACGGCGGCACCTGGCCGGCAAGCGCGGCAAGCGAGGCGAGGGCGGCGAGTGGGGCGAGCGCGGCGAGCGCGGCGAGCCGATCGAGCAAGCGGCATGAGCGACCGGGGCCGCCACGTCCCGTGGGTGACGCTGGCCTTCGTCGCGGCGGCGGCGGTGGCCAGCGTCGCACCGTGGGGCGAAGCGGCCTTCGGTTGGACGGCCGACGGAGCGCGTTCGGCGCCCTGGCGACGGTTCACCAGCCAGCTGCTGCACGACACGCCGGGCCTGATGGCGCTCGATCTGGCCGCGGTGCTCATCGCCGGGGCCCTGGTCGAGAGCGGCCGCCGGGGCCGGCACCGTGTCACGCTGGTGCTGCTCGGCGGCGCGGTCGCCACGGTGCTCGCCGTCCTCGCCGCCGGCGACGAAGTGCGCGGTTTCGCCGGCGCCTCCGGCATCGCCTCGGCCCTGGTCGTGGCCGCCGGTGCCCGCTTCGTGCTGGACGGCGCCGGGCTGCGCCGCGGTCTCGGTGCGCTCGCCGTCGCCATGCTGCTGACCAAGGCCGCGCTGGAGCACTACGCCGACTTCAGCTGGAGCACGGCGCACCTGGCCGCGGGCACCCAGGTGCTGGCCTCCGCTCACCTGGCCGGTGGCCTCGCCGGCCTCGGGATCATGCTCGCGCTGGCGGCTCAGCGCTCGCCCTCGAGCTCCACGCCGAGCCCGTCGGCAATGCGATTGACGTAGGCGTAGTACGCCGCGCACTCGACGACGCCGAGCACGTCGAGATCCGAGAGGCCCACCGCGCGCAGGCCCGCCACGTCGGCCTGGCTGGATGCCGCCGGCGTGCGCGTGAGCCGGGCGACGAAGCGCAGCATCGCGAGTCGTCGCGCACCCAGGCCGGCCGTCTCGAAGTCCGCCTCGATGCGCGCGGCGAGGTCGTCATCGCGGAGCAGTCGGCGCAGACCGCGCCGATGGTGCGCCACTCAGTAGTGGCAGCCATTGATGCCACTGACGACCACCGCGATCATCTCGCGTTCGACTCGGGGCAGCGTGCCCGTGCCCGTCATCGCAGTGCGATACACGCCCAGGTGCGCCCGCAGCCCGCTCGGATTCAGCGAGTGCACCTTGAGGATGTTGTCGACCGGGCCACCCGGCGGATCCGCGAGCTGCTCGTAGAGCAGCGCGAGTTCGTCCTCCGCGTCGCCCTCGGGAATGACCTCGATCCAGGCCACGGCCTCAGCGCCCGTTCTCGACCGGCGGCAGGCCCACGGCTTCCCGGCCCGCGTCGGTCCAGTCCGGCGTGATCGCGCCGTCGACCAGCAGCCGTGTCGCGTCGAGCGCGTGGTGGATGGCCTGCTCCATGTGCGCGAGGTCGAGCGTGTCCACCTCGTCGCCCTCGGTGTGATAGGTGGTGTCGTTGTCGGCGTCGAAGCTCGACAGCGTCTGTCCGACGATCCCGCGCCGCACGAAGGCGTAGTTGTCCGAACGCCGGAAGAAGTTCTGCTCGGGGCGCAGGTCCGGCTCGATGACCACGTCGTGGCTGTTGAACAACTCCGCGAGGTTGGTGTACTCGTTGCCGGTCAGCCACAGCCGGCCCGGCCCGCCCACCTTGCTGTCCGGCCGCCCGACCATCTCGAAGTTCAGGTTGCAGACCGTGCGCTCGAGCGGCTCGGCCGGATGGTCGAGGTAGTACTCGGTGCCGATCAGGCCCTTCTCCTCGCCGGTGGCGGCCAGGAAGATCAGCGTGCGCCCCGGAGGCTCGCCGGCCGCGAGCGACTCGGCGATCTCCATCAGCGCCACCGTGCCGGAGGCGTCGTCATCGGCGCCGTTGAAGATCAGG